>JAUZSP010000003.1:0-300000 GCA_030949385.1 Gammaproteobacteria bacterium
TACACTGCGAGTACCTGTAGAGCTAAAAAGTAGATTGGAGCATGAAGCCAAACAGCAGGGTGTTTCTCTGAATAATTTAGCCAACTATTTTTTAACCACCCAATTAAGTCAACGGGAAGCCTTGTCGATGCTTGAAGCGCGTATCTCGAAAAAAAACATCACGCAACTCAAAAGCAAAGTGCAAAAAATATTGGCGGCGGTACCAAAACGGAAAGCAGTACCCGAATGGGATCGCATCAAGTAACCGCCCGAAACCGGTTCTGAACTCCACTCAGTCTCCCTGCTGAGTCATTGTGCTTCTCTTTAGCGCCTAAATCTGGCATCGTTGCCCGTACTAAAAACCCCCACCCGGAACAGACATGAAACTATTAGTACGCAACTTAGACCGATCAATCACAGAAGAAGAGCTAAAACGCTTGTTTCAAAAATACGGAACAGTGCAATCATGCGATTTGGTCATGGACAAAAACAGCGGTCAGTCCAAAGGCTTTGGTTTCATTGAGATACCAAAAGTAGGTCATGCAAAAGCGGCACTGAAAAACCTCAACAACACAACCGTTGGCGGCAGCAAAATCCGCGTGAAAAAAGTTGACCCCGATGGCAGCCAAAACCCTTAAGTTAAAAAAGCAGACGCAGTTATGAGCTGGCTCAAAGAATGCTTCTACTGCTTCACAACGTCATCAATCCAGCGTTGACAACCCCACAAGGCTTCCGCTAGGCTAAAACGCACTTATGAAACGAATTCTGATCTACCTCATGTTGCTCAGCACGCTCTCCAGCGGGCTGGCCTTCGCCTGGGATACGCATCCCGAGGCGATGGTGGGTCATGATTCCGTTGCGCTTGATCTGCTGCTGGATACCGACACCAGCCTCAATGACAGCAATGACACCCACCTTGATGACCACTGCTGTCATGCCAGCGCGCACCTGCTCGCCATGCTGGTGCCTCACGCGCCCAGCAATCGCCATCACAGCGCACCTTCACACCTTCACCCCACTCAAGCCACCTCCCTGCGTTACATCGCCCCTCTGCTGCGCCCTCCCATACACTAATTTCTTTCAACGTTGTGCCTGCTGCGCCCTCGTTCGCGCTGCGTTTCTGTTCCTCGCACGGAAAGAATTTAGATCATGTTAAAACACCCATTGCTGGTGGCTGGCTTCTGCGCTGGCCTAATTTTGCCCTCTTGGGCGCACGCCACTGAAACGGCGCAAAATTCAAGCGAATTACGCCAATTTATTCAACAACTTTGGCAACAAAGCCCCGAACTGGCCGCCGCCAAAGCCGCCATCGAAGCGGCTCGGGCGCAGGCACACGCCGCCAGCCAACCTCTCTATAATCCCTCGCTGCAACTGGATGCCGAACGCAGCGACATCAGCAGCGCCACGCTGGGACTGAGCCAAACCCTCGACTGGCACGACAAACGCCTCGCTCGCCAAAATAGGGCGCGCAAAGCAATCAGCGCTTATCAAACTCGCCTGCACTTGATTCGCACCCAACTGAGCAATGACACCCTGCTCGCACTGAGCCGTTATCAAACCACGCAACAGCTCTTCGCCTTAGCCTCCCAACGCAGCGAATTGATGCAGCGGTTTAGCAGCAGTGTGCAGACCCGCTACCGTGCCGGTGACATGCGCCTGCTGGATACGGCACTGGCCAAACTCGCTTACAGCGAAGCCGTCATGCAACAGGCCAGCCGTGCAGCGGATCTGGCCGACAACGAGGCCACACTGCACGCTCTGACGGGCGTTAGCCGCAACTGGCCGCAACTGGCAACCAACACCCCATATCCACCGGTAACGATAGAGACAGAAGCCTTGCTGGAAAATTTGGCCGAAATGCAGATGCAACGCGCCCAACTGATCTTGAGCAAAAATCGCATTCGGCAAGCCGAACAAGAACAGCAAGCCGACCCCACCCTCGGTCTCAGTGGCGGTCGAGATGGCAGCGAAAATCGCATCGGTCTCAGCTTGGAGATTCCACTGTTTATCCGTAACGACTTCAGTGCCGAAGTGCTCGCCACTCGCCATCAAGCCCAACAGGCGGAACAGGACTACCTCACCCAACAGCGCCGCGCCCGCGCCAAACTCAACGGCGCACTGAAACGCTTTCAGACCATGAACCAAGCGTGGCAAGGCTGGTTAAAGAGCGGTCAACAGGCACAAAACGATCAGAAAAAATGGCTCGAACAACTGTGGAACGCCGGTGAATTGAGCGCCAGCGACTACCTGCTGCAAGCCAAACAGAGCATCGACACCCAAGTCGCCGCCCTCAGCCTCAAAGGCGAACTGCAACAGGCGCACCTGCTCTGGTTAAGCGCCTCCGGCCAAATGAACGACTGGCTCAACCTCAGCACCCAAGCCTCACCTTCTGGAGAACAACAATGAAAAACAGCCCCTTAGTCGCCTTGCTACTCACTCTTAGCCTTACCTCCACCGCGTGGGCAGAAGAGGCGCATGACCACGAGCACGCAGCAGAACATCAGGAAAAAAGCCCTCAACACACCGAAAACAAGAACGAAAAACAAGACGATCACGACGACCACGGTGAAGAGAAAGAAGGCGCTCACGGCGCAGCATCTGGCGATGCCGAACTCAGCCCCGCGCAACAAAAAATGGCGGGCATCAAAACCGAAAAAGTACGGACATTCTCTCTAGGCGCAGCCATCACCGCCCCAGGTCAAGCCGTTCTAAACGCCTACCGCAGCAGCAAAATCACCCCACGCACCGCTGCCCAAATCATCAAGCGCCATGTGCAATTGGGAGATCAAGTCAAAAAAGGTCAAATCTTAATCAGCCTATCCAGCGTCGAGATGTCTCAAGCACAGGGGCTATTGATGGAAAATAATCTGGAGTGGAAACGAGTCAAGCGTCTCGGGCGCAAAACCGTCTCCGACAAACGTTACGTGGCAGCGCACATTGCCTATCAACAAGCCTACGCCAAAGTGCGCGCGTTCGGCATGAGCGAAGATCAAATTCAAACCCTACTCAAAACCGGCGATGCCAGCCGTGCCACAGGTGAATTCCAACTGCTCTCCCTGCAAGACGGCACCGTCATCAGCGATGATTTTGTCTTGGGTGAGTTGATCCAGCCCGGGCGCGTTTTAATCCAAATCAGCGATGAAACCCGTCTCTGGGTCGAAGCGCGTCTCAGCCCCGAAGAGGCCACCAACATCACTCTGGGTGCCAAAGCACAGATCCAAGTGGGGTCACACACCCTACAAGGCAGAGTCACCCAGGCTCGCCACAGCCTCGATGAAACCACCCGCACGCTGGCCATTCACATCGAGGTGGACAACCGCGATGAACGGCTGCACCCAGGCCAATTTGTCAGCGCCGTGATTGAGAGCAAACAGAGCCTTACCGGCATCGTCGTGCCTCTGCAAGCGGTGCTGCGCGCCGCCGATGGTGACTGGCAGGTCTTTTTAGAAACGGCCCCCGGTCGTTTTGTTGCCCAAGAGGTGAAAGTGCTGCGCACCGTGGGAAATCAAACCTTAATCAGCGGCATTGAGATCGGCAGCACCGTGGTCACCGCTGGGGCGTTTTTTGTCCAATCGGAAATTGCCAAAAGCGGCTTTTCAGTCCACAACCACTAAGGAAAACAGATCATGTTAAATCGAATCATTGATCTCGGTATTGAAAATCGGCTGATGGTGCTGTTGGCGCTGATCGCCACGTTGGTCGGAGCGACCCTACTGCTGCCCAAGCTCAATTTGGATGCCTTTCCCGATGTCACCAACGTGCAAGTGCAGATCAACACCGAAGCGCAAGGGCTGGCCGCCGAAGAGGTCGAACAACTGATCACCTTCCCCATCGAAGCGGTGATGTACGCCTTGCCCGATGTGCAAGAGGTGCGTTCCATTTCCAAAACCGGCCTGTCGGTGATCACCGTGGTCTTCAGCGAAGGCACGGACATCTACTTTGCCCGCCAACTGGTGTTTGAACGCCTGCAAGCAGCCAAAGAACAGATCCCCAACGGCATCGGCACCCCCGGAATGGGACCCAATACCTCCGGCCTTGGCCAAGTATTCCAGTACATTCTGCGCGCCGAAGAGGGTTCTAAATACGATGCCATCGCCTTGCGCAGCCTCAACGATTGGGTGGTTAAACTGCTCTTGATGCCCGTACCTGGAGTGACGGAAGTGCTCTCTTTTGGTGGCGAAGTGCGCCAATACCAAGTGCAGCTCGACCCACAACGCCTACTGGCCTACCAACTGTCCAGTGACGATGTGGCCAACGCCATCGAAAACAACAACCGCAACGCCGGAGGCTGGTATCTGGATCGCGGTGAAGAGCAGCTGGTGATTCGCGGTGTCGGTTGGTTACGCAGCGGTCAATTGGGGCTGCAAGACATCGGCAACATTCCTCTGCTGGATGTGGACGGTGTGCCGGTGCGGGTGCGCGATGTGGCACAGATTAATTTCGGCCCTGAAATTCGTCAAGGCGCGGTCACCATGACCCTGCGTGACGCCAACGGTGAACCCAATTCTTTGGGCGAAGTGGTGGCCGGTGTGGTGCTCAAACGCATGGGAGCCAACACCAAAGCCACCATTGACAGCATCAAAGATCGTCTACCAGCGATTCAGATGGCGCTGCCCGATGGAGTGAGACTGGAAGCGGTCTACGATCAATCGGATCTGGTGGACAAGGCGGTCAGCACCGTCAGCAATGCGTTGTTGGAAGCCTTTGTTTTGATCGTCATTATCTTAATGCTCTTTTTGCTTAATCTGCGCGCCACCTTGTTGGTACTGATCTCCGTACCGATCTCCATTTTGCTCGCCTTGATGGCAATGGCACAGTGGGGTGTTTCCGCCAACCTGATGTCTTTGGGCGGTCTGACCATCGCCATTGGCATGATGGTGGACGGCTCGGTGGTGATGATGGAACACATCTTCAGCCACCTCACCCACCCCGATGCACAACACCAAAAAGGCCGCAGCGAACCGGATCGCCACGGCATCGCCCTGCGCATTCAAGAAGCGGCACGAGAAGTGGGCAGGCCGGTTTTTTACGCCGTGCTGATCATCATCATCGTCTTTGCGCCGCTGTTCAGCCTCGAAGGGGTGGAAGGCAAACTGTTTCAACCGATGGCCATCTCCATTGTCTTGGCCATGATCGCTTCACTGCTGGTGGCACTGATCGTCGTCCCCGCGCTGGCCACCTACCTGTTTACCAAAGGGGTCAAAGAGCGCCGCAGTTGGATTATGATTCCGCTGGAGAAGCTCTATCGGCTGCTGCTCGGCGCAGCGTTGAAAATGCGCACGCTGGTGGTGGTCGTCGCCTTGGCGCTGTTTCTCGGCTCCCTCGCTCTGGTTCCGCTTCTCGGTACTGAATTTGTGCCAGAACTGGAAGAGGGTACTATCAATGTACGCATCACCCTCGCCCCCTCTTCCAGCCTCGACACCTCTCTTAAAGTGGCACAAAAGCTGGAAAAAGAGCTGATGACCTTCCCCGAGGTGCTCTACGTCTCCAGCCGCATTGGCCGTGCTGAGATTGGCGGTGATCCTGAGCCGGTCTCCAATGTGGAGATCTTTATCGGCCTCAAACCCGTCTCGGAATGGACATCTGCCAACAATCGCAAGGATCTGCAACGGCTGATGGAAGCGAAAATGTCCGTGCATCCCGGTTTGTTGTTCTCCTTTTCACAGCCCATCGCCACCCGCGTCGATGAACTGCTCTCGGGGGTCAAAGCGCAGTTGGCGATCAAACTGTTTGGCAGCGATCTACAACAACTGGCCAAAACCGGCAAAGAGATCGAGGCATTGGTTCGCCAAGTGGAAGGCACCCGTGGGGTGGAGATGGAGCAGATCGGCGGTGAAGCGCAACTCGCCATTCGCCCTGATCGAGAAGCCTTGGCACGTTACGGCATCTCCGTAGCTCAGGTGATGGATTTGGTCAGCGACGCCATTGGCGGTCGTGAAGCCGGTCAGGTCATCAACGGCAATGAACGCTACAACATCACCGTGCGGCTGGCAGAAGAGCAGCGCAACAGCATTGAGGCCATTCGCAGTTTGATTCTGCAAGCGCCCAGCGGAGCGTGGGTGAAACTGGGCGATCTGGCACAGGTGGAGATCGAATCAGGACCACCGCAGATTCGGCGTGACGATGTGCAGCGACGGGTGGTGATTCAGACCAATGTGGAAGGCCGTGATATGGGCGGATTGGTCAGTGAACTGCAACAGCGCATCGCCCGTGACATTGATCTACCCACCGGTTACAGCATTGTCTATGGCGGCCAGTTTGAAAATCAGCAACGCGCTCAAGCGCGTTTGATGGTGGTGGTGCCGCTCTCTTTGGGTTTGATCTTTTTACTGCTCTATTTTGCCTTTCATTCCGTGGGGCAAGCGGCGCTGATCATGCTCAATGTGCCACTGGCTTTGATTGGCGGCATCGCTGCGCTCTATATTTCCGGCCAATATTTATCCGTCCCTGGTTCCATCGGTTTTATCGCGCTGTTTGGGGTGGCGGTACTCAATGGGGTGGTGATGGTCAACGCCATCAATCAACGCCTGAGTGGGGAAAACAATCTGCACTTGGCGGTTTTTGAAGGCGCGTTATCCCGCTTGCGGCCGGTGTTGATGACCGCCTCCATTGCCGCTTTGGGTCTGATCCCGATGCTGCTCTCCAGCGGAGTCGGCTCCGAGGTGCAACGACCGCTGGCTACAGTGGTGGTTGGTGGGCTGGTCTCTTCCACGCTGCTGACCTTGTTTGTGATTCCGGCGCTGTATGCGGTTTTTTCTAAAGCGATGTTGAAAGAGCAGCGGCGCTAAGAAAAGCGGTGAGGTGTGAGGCCTCACCCTTGAACAACTGTATCCTTGAGGCTACGATACAACCCATGATAAAAATCCAAAAAACGTCACTTTATGCCAAATGGCTTAATGGGTTGCGAGACATTAAAACCCGTTCCCGAATATTGGTTCGAATAGAGCGCTTAGCACAAGGCAATTTGGGTGATGTTAAACCTATTGGCGAGGGTGTGTCCGAACTGCGGATCCATTGTGGTTCTGGTTATCGAGTCTATTTTAAAAAATCAGGATCGCAGTTGATCATACTTCTGGCCGGTGGAGACAAAAGCTCGCAAGCAAAAGACATTCAAAAAGCATTAAAACTTGCCCGTAATTTATAAGGTAAAACCATTATGAAAAAAACAGAAACAACCGTGTACGACGTAGCTGAATATCTACGCACTCCAGAAGAATCAGCGGCGTATCTTGAAGCCTGCCTTGAGGAAGCTGGAGGAGATGCTGCTTTTATCGCCAAAGCATTGGGTGATATTGCCAGAGCAAGGGGCATGTCTCACATTGCTAAAGAGACCGGTCTCTCCAGAGAAAGTCTGTATAAATCACTTTCCGGCGAGAGAATCCCCACCTTTGATACCATTTTAAAAGTAATGCATGCCCTCGGTTTAAGGTTACATACAGAGGTTGCAATCCAAAACAAGGATTAAATTGGATTAAAAACAATGAGCAATCATCATCACCACAACACCGACAGCATGGGTGATCGACGGCTGCTGCTGGCCATCGTCGTTAATATGCTGCTCACGCTGGCGCAAATTATCGGCGGTATTCTCTCCGGCAGTTTGGCACTGATTGCGGACGCGCTGCACAATTTCAGCGATGCCGCCTCTCTTTTGATTGCTTGGGTGGCGCGTAAAATTGGCCGCCGACCAGCAGATCAATTTAAAACCTTCGGTTACAAACGGGCGGAAATTATTGCCGCACTGATTAATTTGGTGACGCTGGTTTTGGTGGGTTTTTATCTTATTTACGAAGCCCTATGGCGTCTCTTTTCACCGCAAATAATTGAGGGTTGGATTGTCATTGTTGTCGCAGGCATTGCCCTTATCATCGACGTCATTACCGCCCTGCTCACCTACCGCATGGCAAAAGAGAGCCTAAACATGCGAGCGGCTTTTTTGCACAACGTTTCCGATGCCTTGGCCTCATTGGGGGTCATTGTCGCAGGTGCGCTGATTTTAATGTATCAGTGGTATTGGATCGATACCGCCTTGACGCTGATGATTGCATTTTATGTGCTTTATCAAGCGGCCTCGCTGTTGCCAAAAACCGTGCATATTTTAATGGAGGGAACCCCTGAAAACGTGTCGCTAAAAAAAGTAATTAATGCCATGCAATCTGTAGCAGGTGTGCAACAGATTTATCATCTGCATGTTTGGCAACTGGACGAGCATAAAAATGCACTGGAGGCGCACGTCGTTATTTCTGACTTTAATCAAAGCGAAAAAATTAAAAATGATTTAAAGAAATGTTTGGATGAAGAGTTCTCTATTTCTCACTCAACATTAGAATTGGAGATAAAAAAATCATGATTTTTTAAAAAAACGCCAACCGCATCACGTAATAATTAATTATTATATTATAATATAATTTTTCTTTAACACACATGAAAGGGACTTCCTATGAAGCTCAAAAACATGCTACAAAAATCAACCTTATTGATAGGTTCAATGCTGATCATCAGCGGCTGTGACACACAGACCATGGAGAGTAATTTGGGCGCACCCATGCCCTACAGTTACAGTAATAACAATATGATGCCAACAGGAAAGCTGACTACTTTTTATGGCGACATCACCAATCAACGCATTCTTGGCATTGACATAGAGAGCATGTCGGTGAGCAGCGACACCCCCACCAACGGCCTAAAACCGTACACCGTAGGCCGCGCCGATGGGCGTAACGGCAACTTAAATAAACTCTACGGTGTGACTCGAAACTCACCTTGGATGGAGATCATTGATTTAAGCACCCGACAGATCACCGGTACGGTACCGCTGCAACACACACCACGCTCTTGTGCCTACAACGAAGTGCTTGGTCTGCAATTGGTCAGCGGTATTGATAAACCCATGTCTTCCTTAATTGATCCAAAAACAGATCAAGTGGTGGCCACAGCAGGTAGAAATACTTTGGTCACTCCCACTGACACCGGCGGCTCAAATGCCACCGGACACCCTGTCTGGTTAAGCAGCACGGTGTTTGCCATTCTCGACCGAGAAGTGAGAAAAATAGACACTTATAAAGTTGAACAAATGAACGGCCAGTGGAGTACTCGTTTTTTACAATCCATTAGTACGCCCACCTCCGCGCATCATTTTATCGGCAAAGGTTCCGACGGTATGGATACCGGCATCGCTATGAATGATCCGGTTATGAACAAATTTTATGTCATCACCGAAGGCTCAGCACTGGACAATATCCCCCCCAGCGTTTTAGAACTTGATTTTTCAAATGAAATGTTAAGCATTAATCGCTCGGTCTCCTTCGATCATGCCGCCACCTTGGATGAACACAACAACCCAAACTTTGATACCGCACACACCGCACCGGAAATAACCGGCGGCCATCACGCCACCTTTCACCCCAGCGGTCGTTATCTCTATGTCGGTTCAAAAGCCGGTGAAGTCTTAGTTGTTGATGTCACTAAAATGCACATCATCAAACAAATTCCGGCCGGATCGGGCAGTGGTCACACCACCTTTATTCCGCAAAAAGGCCTTGGCATTGTCACCAACCACGGCGCTCAATTTGTCACTATTATTGACACCACAACCCACACAAAAATAAAAGATTTAATGGTCAGTGGCGTTTCTCAGAACAGCGTGATCATGCAATCACACACCAGCTTTACCGATGCTGCCGGTGATTTCTTCTACGCTTTTGCTTCCAATAACGGGGTGTTTTATGAGGTCAATCTGACCACACTGGAGGTCTCACGCACCCTCACAACTGGCGGAACTCCAGTACAAGGCTGCTTTACTTACCTGCCCTAAGCGGCTCACTCTTTCACCACCCTGAGCACCTTGCTGGCGTTGTTGGGTTTGCCTTAATCGGTAAACCACAATTCCGTCAAGGTGCTTTTTTCTGGAAGTCATTAAAATCGCACTACTCAAAAGGAGTGCGGCTGTCTTGCATCAGTTGATCTAATGCCCTTCGCGCTTGCTTTGGATTGGCTCGATCTTTTTCTTCCAGCATTTCACATTCGTCCCTCACCATTTCATCCACAGTAGAAGGGTAATATTTGCAGTCGTCAGGGCGGTCATAATAAATATCACAGGTGTACTTATTTTGCTTCGGCACTTTTCTTAACCAAGGGCATACTTCCATCTGTTGGCCTGTTTCGGGATCGCTCCAAATTTCACCTTGGTTTACATAACGATGTATATCAGGTCGGTAGTTTTCCCAATAATCTGCTTGAACAGTTGAAACCGATAAACCACCGTTGCCGTATTTGACACAGCATTTTCCGCATTGATTGCACTCTTTCACGTTAAGAATTAAGTCCTGTTTTTATTTTAAAAAATTTATTTATCGTCACCAAGCTTCCGCAATAAATTTACATAATGGCAATGATACTTACTCTCCATAGTGTGATTTTTCCCTCACAATCAATACCAGACAGTGTTCACTCTCAATTCGATAGACAATGCGATCTTGAAAGCTTAAACGCACTGAATAATACCCCGTTAAATCACCAACCAGTCGCTTTCCACTCTGCGGAACGACAGCGATTTTATGACGTAAAATATCTTTTAATTTAGATTTAAGCTTTGGTGTCAGTTTGCAAATCTCTTTTTGCGCCTGCTTGGTAAACAAAATTTGATAGCGCTCACAGCTCACATAGGTTCTCCGAACACATCCTCAAAGCTTACGACTTCCCCCGCATCAGCTTGCTGAATGGATTGATTAAACGTCTGCTTAAAATCAGGTTGAGATAAAAGATGTAAGGTTTCCTGTAAGCTTTCATAATCATCGGCAGACATAATGACTGCATTGCCAGATTTATGTTGAATCTCAATAATTTCATGTCGCTGTGTGGTCTGTTTAATCAGCTCAAAAAAGGTTTTTCTCGCTTCGGTTGCGCTCATTGTCATCATGATTTCAGCCTCATTTAACGTACCAGATAATGTACCACAATGACGTGTCATAAGTACGTTCTCATCCCACGCCTTCCTGTGAGAAAGTATGCTCCCCCCCCCTTTGCAACCCACTAGAAACCATTCCCCAACCGAAACGAATAGAGTAGACTCCACCTTCTTCGGCGAAACACCGCCGTTTGAGCTTGTTTTTTCTATTTTTGCCCCTATAAACCGTAATCGACACATTATAAAACCGCCCATCTTGGAGAGACACATGGCCGTTATTGAACTCAACGAAAGCAACTTCCAACAGACCATCGACAATAACGACATTGTTATTATTGATTTTTGGGCACCCTGGTGTGGCCCCTGTCGCTCCTTTGCGCCGATCTATGAAAAAATCTCCGAAAAACACCCCGATGTGGTGTTTGCCAAACTGAACACCGAAGATGAACAAGGATTGGCGACCCAGTTTAATATTCGCTCCATCCCCACCATCGCCCTGTTCCGCGAACAGATCATCCTGATGATGCAAGCCGGTGCGCTGCCAGAATCGGCGCTGGAAGATGTGATCAAACGCGCCCAAGATCTGGACATGGACGACGTGCGTAAAGAGATTGCCGAAAAAGAAGCCGAAGGTGAAAAATCCGCTTAAGTGAGCGTTTTCACAAAGATTTTTGAGTTACGCTGATAGTTGTACAACGCCTGCCGCTCGGCGGGCAGTTGGCTTAAATCCCCCGCCACAAAACCCCGCTCCACAAACCAGTGCGCCGTCTGCGTGGTTAAAACAAACAATTGTCTAACCCCCTGCTCTTGCGCCTTTTTCTCCACCCGTTGCAGCAACAACTCCGCTTTGCCCCGCCGCCGATACGCCTCATGCACCACCACACAAGCCAGCTCCGCCCAAGCCGCATCCCGCTGTGAATAGAGTGCCGCACAGCCAATCACCATGCCGTCTCGTTCCAACACCGTGAAGCGTTCCACCTCCAACTCCAACTGCTCCCGTGAACGGCGCACCAACACCCCCCGCTGCTCCAAAGGCTGAATCAACTCCAGAATGCCGCCCACATCCTCAATGCTGGCTGAACGCACACCCTCGTAGATTTCCGCCGTAATCAAGGTGCCACTGCCATCACGGCTGTACAACTCTTGCAGCAACGCGCCATCCCGCCGCCCAACCAAATGCACCCGCGCCACCCCTTGCAACGATGCCCGCGCCGCACTTTTCAGATGCAGCGTAGTACCGAGGTCACTGATCTGCTCAGAAAGGGCAAGCGCCTGCGACGGCGAAAGCTGCTCCAGTAAATTGCCCGCCTGATCCAGCACCCCCACCTGCTCGGTGAGAAAGATCAACTTATCCGCCTGCAGCGCGATGGCCGTCTCCGTCGCCACCTCTTCTGCGTGCAGATTAAAGACTTCGCCGGTCGCGGAGTAACCCAGCGGTGAAAGCAACAACAGGTTATTCTCCGCCAGCAGTTTATCCATCGCCACGGCATTAATGCGCCGCACCACACCGGTATGGCAAAAATCGGTGCCGTCATGAATGCCCCACGGCTTGGCGGTAACAAAATTGCCCGACAACACCTGCAGACACGCGCCCGCCATCGGCGTATTGGGCAACCCCATAGAAAGCAGCGCCTCAATCTCCACCCGCACCGCGCCACAGACCTCTTTTAACAGCGGCAAAGTTTGATCATCGGTAATGCGAATGCCTTGCTGAACATGAGACTCAATGCCAAGGCTTTTCAGCCGAGCCTCCACTTGCGGACGCACTCCAAACACCAGCACCAGACGCACCCCCAAGCTGTTGAGAAGGGCGATGTCGTGAATCAAACTGGAAAACTGCTTCTCCAGCAACGCCTGCCCAGAAAAGGCCAGCACCACGGTACGGCCACGATGGGCGTTGACGTAGGGCGACATCTGTCGCAGAGCGGTCACGTCGTAGGCGCTCATGAGGCGGGATGCAAACAGAAATGATTGATCAAGCGCCGCAACAGATCCACCGTTGGTTGCAGAGCATCCAAGCGCAAAAATTCATCGGGCTGATGGGCTTGAGCAATGTCACCCGGCCCCATCACCACCACCTGCATCCCCATCTCGGTCAGATAGGGCGCTTCGGTACCAAAGGCCACCGCCTCCGACTCATAGCCACTGAGCCGTTCCGCCACTTGGACGATCTCAGAATCCTTAGCGGTCTCCAGAGCGGGAATGCCATCAAACAGACTCTCAAATTCCAAGCTCAAACCGCTGCCTTGCATCCGCTCACTGAGACGCTCTCGCACCATTTTTCGGGTCTGTTCCAATTTCATTCCCGGCAAGGGGCGCAGATCAAAGGAGAGATCACACTGGCCACAGATGCGGTTGGGGTTATCGCCACCACAAATATGGCCTAGATTCAGCGTTGGCACCGGTACCTCAAAGGCGGGGTTTTGATATTGCAACTGCAACTCGTCACGCAGCAACAGCAGCTCCGTCATGAGGCGATTCATCCCCTCCAAGGCGCTGTTGCCGTAGGCCGGATTACTAGAGTGCCCCGCTTGACCGATAAGGCGAACGCCCTCCATCATCACGCCTTTGTGCATCCGCACCGGACGCAGCCCTGTCGGCTCACCGATCACCGCAAAATCCGCCAGAGAACGACCGCTGGCCAGCAGCGCCTTAGCTCCCGCCATGCTGCTCTCCTCATCAGCGGTGGCGATCACCGTTAAGGGTTTGAGCAGTTTCCCCGCAGTGAAAAGGCTGGCCGCTTCCAGTGCCAAAACCAGAAAACTTTTCATATCCGCCGTGCCCAAGCCGTACAACTTGCCATCACGTTCGCTGAGCAAAAAGGGGTTGCTCTGCCACAGTTCCTCATTGCACGGCACCGTATCGGTGTGGCCTGAGAGCAGCAGCCCGCCAGCACCGGAACCCAAAGTGGCGACCATATTGGCTTTATTCGGCTGCCCAGCGAGAGGCAACACCTCCACCACAAAACCAGCGGCGCGATACCACTCCGCCAACCGCTCCACCACCGCACGATTGCCCATATCAAAGCTGGGATTGACACTGCTAACGGAGGGCAGCTCGATCAGAGCGGCGATTTTTTTCAGTAACGGGTTGGCAAAGGTCATGGGGAAACGTCCAACAGACAAGGAAGTCCATCAGTATAAAACATTCAAACGCGACGTAGGGCGCAATAAGCTCAGCGCATTGCGCCGATAAACAGCACCATCAAAGACCGTTCAACAAAATATCCAAACACTCCTCAGCCATCTCCGCCACCTCTTCATTCGAGTCATGCACCGCCGCGCGCACCAACGGAATGATTTTCATCTCCCCACTGAGGGAAAGATAACGCAGCGCATCACGGCGATGATGTGGGTTACTGCTGGCCAACCACTCAATCAAACTCGGCACCATCATGGTCAACGCCTCTTGACCGTGCAGTGCCTCCATCAGCGCCTCAGCGGAGAGACGCAAGGGCAAGGGCAACGCCTCTTCTTGTAACAGAGCCAAAACCTGCTGACCCCAGTGAGGCGACTCCGCCAGCAGCTTTTCCAAACGCAGCAAACTGCCACTTTGCAGCTCACGTTTGAGGTACTTTATAATGCCCTCTTCTGTATTGAGCAGCGTCACCCACGATCTCAATTCCTGAGTAGAAATCCCACCTTCAAATTCAAACTCACCCAAACGCAACCACGGCACAGCACGTAAATTAATTCGGCGAGCACGATCTGGGTCCACGGCAATATTGACCACTTCTAAACTGGCCAAGGCAGATTCCTGCAATAACTGAGTGAGATCTTGTAGAAGCTGAGCGGAACAATCACAATCCGGTGAAATCAATAACAGCGCGTGATTTTCCGTCGCCACTGAGGCATAAAATTCCATATTAAACGATTCACTCCCACCGCCCTTCGAAGAAAAAAACATCCCTCACCCCTTCCCTGTTAAATCTCTCACCTATCAACACCGTCGATAGAGCATCATCATAGTTCAGCGTGCTAACAAATGACTCAAAATTGGCGCTATTTAAGGAAATAATCACCCTGTAGAGGGTAAGATCTCACATCAGAATTCCACTTCTTTATCAGAGAACCTCAAGCCATGCTGATCCCTACTGCCAACCACAGAGCGACCCTAATCTTTGACTTCGACGGCACTCTGGCGGACAGCTTACAGACCGCCATCACGGTGATTAACAGACTCGCTAAAATGTACGATTTCTGTGCCATTCACCCGCTTGAGCTGACCAGCCTACGAGAGAAAAGCGCCTTGGAGATTGTTCGTCATCTGCAAATACCGATTCTTAAAGTCCCCCTTATCGCTCAAAAAGCACGCCAGATGATGCGAAGTGAGCAACAAAAAATCCGTCCAATCAACGGTATTCCTATTATTCTCCATACCCTGAAAAGCCGAGGCCGTACTTTGGGTTTGCTCAGCTCCAATTCGGAAGAAAACTTGCGCCTCTTCAACCAGTATCACAAGCTGGAACTGTTCGATTTTATCAGTGGCACCTCACCGCTGTGGGGCAAAGCACAACACCTCAAACGGCTGTTGAAAGAACACAAATTGCCCCGACAAGAGGTGATTATGGTGGGAGATGAGCTGCGTGACATTGAAGCGGCACGCCAATGCGGAATCAAAATTGCGGCGGTCAGTTGGGGCTACAACAGCTACGAAGCGCTCCAAGAAGCCCAACCGGATTGGTTACTGGAACACCCCAGACAATTACTGAAACTCTAAAACCGCGATAACAGACACAAAAAAGCCCGACTCAAAAATGAGTAACGGGCTTTAAAAATACGGCATCGGGAGGAGTCGAATACCGTGCAATAACTTTATCGCCTTCCTAGGAAGGAAACCGTTAACGGAGTCTCAGTTTTCCTTAAGAAACATCCACCTCTTCCAGTAACATGGAATTACCTGACATTTCAGCCGGTTGCGGAATGCCCATCAACTGCAATACCGTCGGTGCCACCGAACTAAGCCCTTGGCCATTGGCCAAGCGCCAAGCGGCTTTGTCCACCACCAAACAAGGCACCGGATAGGTGGTGTGTTGAGTGTGCGGCTCACCGGTAACGGGATCAATCATCTCATCACAGTTGCCATGATCTGCGGTCAAAATCGCCGACCAGTTGTTCTTTTTCACACAATCCAAGACCCGACCCGCTTCTTTATCCAAAGTCTCCACTGCAATCACGATGGCTTCACGCACAGCGGTATGACCCACCATGTCACCGTTGGCAAAGTTGACCACAATAAAGCCATACTGCTCTGACTCAATGGCAGTAATAACCGCATCGGCCACCTCTTTGGCGCTCATCTCCGGCTTCATATCGTAAGTAGCCACTTTCGGTGAAGGCACCACAAGGCGATCTTCACCGGCAAAGGGCTGCTCTTTGCCGCCGTTAAAGAAATAGGTCACATGAGCGTATTTCTCTGTTTCAGCGCAATGGAATTGACGCAAACCGGCCAAACTGACCACCTTACCCAACATCACTGGCGGACGCTCAGGAGCAAAAGCAATGGGAGCCAAATATTTGGGGTCGTACTCCGTCATACAGGTCACAGTCACCGGCTCATAATCGCCCCGATCAAAACCGCCAAACTCTTCTAAACTCAAAGCCTCGGCCAATTGACGCGGACGATCGTTGCGAAAATTAAAGAAGATAACGCTGTCATCATCCGCAATTTTTACCGCACCAGGCAGCACCGTCGGCTTAATAAACTCATCACCACGACCGTGTTCATAAGCGTTTTCAATCGCCTCTTCCGCACTGGTGGAGTAACAGCCTTTATGGTTAACCATCACATCCCAAGCCAGCTTGGTACGATCCCAGCGGTTGTCACGATCCATCGCATGATAACGACCACTGATGGTGGCGATGGTGCCATTAGCACCCTCTAAAGCATCGTACAATGAAGGCAGATAGGTTCTGGCATGACGAGGAGCCGTATCACGACCGTCGGTCATCATATGCACCATCGGTCGCACGCCCTGCTGAGCGCAGAGGCGAATCAGCGCCAACAGATGTGTAATGTGGCTGTGAACCCCGCCATCAGAGACCAACCCGACCAAATGAATTGGTCGATCAGCGGCTTTGGCCTTCTCCATTGCGGACAGAAACGCAGAAATTTTATAAAAGCTGCCGTCCTGCACCGAATCATCAATTCTCACCAGATCCTGACGGGTAATACAACCACAACCCAAGGTCAAATGCCCCACCTCAGAATTACCCATCTGCCCCTCTGGCAGCCCCACCGCTCTTCCAGACGCTTCCAGAGAGTTGTGGCCATGATGAGAAAAATAGTCATCAAGACGGGGTGTTTTAGCTTGTTGAACGGCGTTGTTCAAACGACCTGGGTTAACCCCAAAGCCATCGAGAATGATTAAAACAACGGGTTGGCGCGGCACGGCATGAGCGGTTTTCATAAGAGCTTATTTTTTATCCATAACATAACAATAGAAAAGGCGGGCAGATTTTAGCCTATTTTTCATCTGGTTTCCGGCTCAATACGCAAATCAGGCAGCAAAGGGCTCTTTTTAGAAACAAAAAGCTCAATATGCTCTGCATACCAGAGCACCGTTTGACCGGATAAAAAGCGCCCTGCTGCTTGCAGAGCCTGTTGATAATCCGCTTTCCAGTTAGGCTGATAACCGGCAGCCAACACCTGCGGACTCAATTTCAACAACAGTGCCGACGGCGATGGCAGTGGACCATCATCCAATAAAGGCCGTTGCAACAACACCGGCAACAGCGGTTTTTGCCCCAAACGCCAACTGCCTTGCCGATAAAACAGCGACCACGCTCTGTCACTCAACTCAGCGACCCGATCCTGCAAGGCTTTTTTCTGCGCTGGAAACGCCACAGCACAGCGCCACAATCCCTGCGCCACTGTCGTGTAACCGGCAAACGCCGCGCCCTTCGTGCTGCTCAACTCGCGCCGCAACTCACCTTTAGACCAAAATCCATTCACAAACGCCAACTGTTTGCTTGCAGCAGTTTGGAATCGCTCACCCTCCGGTGCAACACTGGCTTGACACAACGCGCTCAAAGCCAAACCATTCCAGCCCGCCAAACGTTTACCGTCTTTGGGCAGAGAACGATTTTGCAGCCGCCAACGATGCAGTTTAGCGCGGATGATCTTCTGCTCTTCTTGCAACAGCGAAAAACTCATTTTCAGCTCTTTAGCCAAGTGCTGTGGCTTCTCAATCGCCACCGGCAACAGACCCAAAACCTGCTCGCCTTCTGAGATAGGCAGCCATGACCAGAGCCTATCTGCCAAGGCAAACTCCGCCTTGCTAAGCACAGCCATCAGCTCTTCGCGCTGCCAAAGATAGCTACCGCCTTCATTGCCGTCATCGTCCACCGCCGACAAAGAAGCGATAAAACCGCCCTCTTGGTGCGCCATTTCTGCCAACATAAAATCCAAGGTCTCAAAAGCAATCTGACGATAACGCGGCTGATCCAAGATCTGTGCTGCCTGCAGGTAAAGGCTCACCGCCAAAGCGTTGTCGTAGAGCATCTTTTCAAAATGGGGTTGCTGCCAACCGGGGTCAACGGTGTAACGATAAAACCCACCGCCCAAATGATCTCGCAAAGCCAAATGTGCCATCTGATCCAACGTCAAACGCAGAAAGGCCTCCAGCTCTTCGTTCGGCGCGCTTTGCAGCTCCAGCAGCAGCGATGACAACATCGGCACCCGTGGGAACTTACTCTGCTCACCAAAACCGCCTTGCAGCTCATCGCCCAATTTCAGCGCCTGCTCAACCAGCTCTTGGCGCAGTTCAGCCACGGGGCGAACACCACCTTGCTCCAACGCCACTTTTTTAAAGATCTGTCCCGAAGCCATCTGCGCCATTTGCGCCAATCTCTGCGGCGACTCCTGCCAACGTTCGCGGAGGTTAATCAGGAGCTGTTCAAACGACTCAGCAGGGCGATAGGTCAACCCCAATAGGGGGTAACCCTCGGGGGTGAGAAAGACGTTCAATGGCCAACCCGCCGAGCCGTTCATCTGCTGCACAAACCGAATCAACAACGCATCCAAAGCCACATCCAGCTCTCGATCCACTTTGACCGCGATAAAGGAATCATTGAGCAACTTAGCAATGGCAGGGTTTTGGTAACTTTCTCGCTGCATCACATGGCACCAGTGACAGGCAAAATAACCACTGGAGATCAAAATCAGCTTGTTCTCTTTTTTGGCTTGCTCCAGCACATCAGCACCCCAAGCACGCCACTGCACTGGATCATCACCGTGCATGGCTAAATAAGGGGAAAAGTGGTTTTTCAGTTCATTGCCGGCAAAAAGCGGCAGGGTGAAGAGACACAGCAACAAGGTGAATAATTTAAGCATCAGAACATCAGCCATAAATCTAAGGGGAAGATCCGTTTTACCTCAGTTGAGGCTCAAAGGGCAAATTTTCTCTCCTCTTTCAGATACAACACAACATCTGATTTACGTTCTGTAACCAATCGACTACACTGGTCTTATGTACAAAATTAAACGCACTGATGAATTTGCTCATTGGCTCGATAATCTAAAGGATTCTAAAGTTAAAGCGCGACTCATTCGTCGTCTCGAAAAAGTCGCACAAGGTAATCTAGGCGATGTGAAATCAGTGGCGAGTGGAGTCTTCGAAATGCGATAATTTTTCGGCTCTGGTTGGCGCATGTATTACACCTTGCGCGGTACTGTCTTGATTATCATGTTAGCTGGTGGTAACAAATCAAATCAGCAAACAGACATCAAAAAAGCCATTCGTTTAGCTTCTATGCTGGAGGATTAAAAGATGATTGATAAAATCAACGTTTCAAACTTGCCGGATTTTAACCCAGCCGAACACCTAAAAAACAAGGAAGACATTGCAGCTTATCTAGAAACCGCATTTGAAGAAGATGACCCCGCTGCACTGGTCTCTGCGCTCGGTGTTGTGGCTCGTGCCACAGGGATGACAGAGATTGCCAATAAATCTGGATTAACACGCGAAGCGCTCTACCGATCTCTGCGTTCAGGTGCCTCGCCCCGTTTTGATACCGTGGCGCGCGTACTCAAAGCATTGGATCTGAACCTCAGCGTGACCTCTGGAGCATAAAAACGGTTGTAAGAAAAATTAATCCTTACCCTTTGCGGGCGAATCTTTTTTCACCTCGGGTGGTCGCTCCTTTGGCTCTTCATAACTCGGTGGATTATCAGGATCATTGCCCAACGCATTCACATCCTGATCTTGATACTCTTCCTCTAAGTCTTCCATATTGGCCTCTGCATCGGCGGCCTCTTGGTCGAACTCAGATTCAGGCTCTTTGCGGCTTTCAATCCCATCAGGAACCTGCTCTGAGTCGCCATCCTTTTCATCGGTTTCATCAGATTCGATCTGATCCAACTCCGACTCCATCTGCTCGTCGGTCAGCGGTTCGTATTCAAGAATCTCAAAATCCGCTTGGCTGTTGTCCGGCGAACGGGGTGGCAAGCCCCAATCTTCACTCGCTTCACTGCTGCTCACCGAACCAGCGGCTACTGCGGTGGCAACGGTGCTGCCTACCACCGCAGTGGCATCAGAACCCTCTGGATCTGGCTCCGACTCCTCAGCTTTGCGCTTGACCCACAGACGGGAGAAGAGCAAACCGATCTCAAACAACAACCACATCGGCAACGCCAACAAGGTTTGCGAGATCACATCAGGCGGGGTTAAAAACATCCCCAAGACAAATGCCCCGACGATAATAAAGGGGCGCTTTTCCGCCAGTTTATCCGGCGTGGTCATGCCCACCACCACCAACAAAATGGTCGCAATTGGCACTTCGAAGGCCATGCCAAAGGCAAAAAAGATCGTGATAATAAAATCGAGGTATTTGCCGATGTCGGTCATCATCGCCACCCCTTCGGGGGTGACACTGGCAAAAAAGGAGAAAATCAGTGGGAAAACCACATAATAAGCAAAGGCCACCCCCAGATAAAACAGCAAGGTGCTGGAAATCAGCAGCGGCCTGACCAGACGTTTCTCTTTCAGGTAAAGACCCGGGGCAATAAACGACCACATCTGATACAAAATCACCGGCACCGAAAGAAAAACGGCCAGCATCAAAGTCATCTTAAACGGCACCAAAAACGGCGAGGCCACCTCGGTGGCAATCATGCTGTTGTTGTCCGGCAGATGCGCCATCAATGGTCCTGCCAACCAAGTATAAATTTCACCGTTGAAAGGGAACAGACAGAGAAACAGCACGATGATCGACAGCACCATGCGCAGCAAACGATCGCGCAACTCAAACAGATGGGTTAAAAACCCTTGCTCTTTTTCGATCTCAACGTCGCTCTTATTTGGATCTAACGGCGCTGCACTCATACTTTTTTATCCGCTGTTTTGCTCTGCTCAGATTCCAAGGTGTCCAGAGAGTCCTGTGCTTTTTGCACCCCCTCATTGACCTCTTTTTGCACGTTACTCATGATGCCTTTCAGCTCCTGAATCTGTGACTCTTGATCTCCGAGCATCTTCTTTAGATTCTCTGTCTCCAGCTCACGATTAACATCGTCTTTGACGTTGCTGACAAAACGCTGCATTTTGCCCACCCACAGACCCACCGTGCGTGCCACAGCGGGCAAACGTTCAGGACCGATCACCAATAAAGCAATCACACCAATCAGGGAGATTTCCCAAAAACCAATATCAAACATAAATTAACTTTTGGGTTGTTCTTTTTTCTCAGGTTCCGCACTGGCGCTGCGCTCAGCTGTCGCGTCAGTGGCGGCTTTATCCGCCAGCTTTTTCGCCTCATCGCTGTTGCCGTCGCTCATGGCGCTTTTAAAGCCCTTCACTGCCGAGCCTAAATCACCGCCGATATTACGCAAGCGTTTGGCACCAAACAGCACCAACACAATCGCCAGAATAATCACCAACTGCCAAATACTAATACCCATCGTCTCTCTCCACTTATTTTAATTTGCGGGACGCTTTCTCTTCCAGCCCAGAAAGGCCAAAACGGCGCTGCAACTCGTTCAATACATCATCCGGTCCCAAACCTTGATCCGCAAGCATCACCAAGGTATGGAACCATAAATCTGCGGTCTCGTAGACCAAGGCGTTTTTATCCTCGCCCTTGGCGGCAATAATCGTCTCTACCGCCTCTTCTCCCACCTTTTTCAAAATGGTATCCAGACCCTTGGCGTACAAGCTGGCCACATAAGAACTGCTGGCATCCGCCGATTTACGCTGCTCTAGCTCCTTGGCCAACTGCGTTAACACATCACTCATTTGTAGATCTCTTTGGGGTCTTTCAAAACCGGCTCTACTGCCGTCCATTGACCCCCTTGCAAGCGTTTAAAAAAACAGTGCTGACGACCGGTGTGACAAGAGATGCCGCCCCGCTGTTCAATTTGCAGCAGCAACACATCGTTATCACAATCAAGACGCATCTCTTGAATCAACTGTGTGTGCCCCGACTCTTCGCCCTTGTGCCAGAGCTTCGAGCGCGAACGCGACCAGTAGACCGCTTCCCCCTTTGCATGGCTCAAGCGTAACGCTTCGTGGTTCATCCACGCCACCATCAGCACTTGGCCACTGCTGGCCTCTTGGGCAATCACTGGCAACAGACCGTTGGCATCCCACTTAATTTCATCCAACCAATTCATGACGTTTCTCTATCCTGTGGGCGAAAAATATTTCGCCGCTACATTCGCCTCTACGCAAAAGACAACAACAAAGCATGACCCTACTGATTGCGCGCTAGCTTAGCACAGGCATTAAAGACGCACCTCGATACCCCGTTTGGCCATGTGCTGTTTTGCTTCACCGATGCTGTACTCTCCAAAATGAAAAATACTCGCTGCCAACACCGCATCAGCACCGCCCTGCAACACCCCTTCACAAAGGTGATCCAAGTTACCCACACCACCAGAAGCGATCACCGGCACCGAAACCGCATCACATATAGCACGGGTCAGCTCCAGATTAAAACCGATTTTGGTGCCGTCTCGATCCATGCTGGTGAGCAAAATCTCCCCCGCACCGTAAGCCGCCATCTTTTTTGCCCACGCCACCGCATCCAAGCCGGTGGTTTTACGCCCACCGTGAGTAAAAATTTCCCAGCGTTTTGGCTCGCCTTCGCCGCTGACTTGTTTGGCATCAATGGCCACCACAATGCACTGTGAACCGACTTTATCCGCCGCTTCACGCACAAACTCAGGCCGAAACACCGCCGCCGAATTAATCGCTATTTTATCCGCTCCGGCGATCAACATCGTGCGTACGTCCTCCACCGTGCGAATGCCGCCGCCAACGGTGAGCGGGATAAACACCTCCGAAGCGATGGCCTCCACCACATGCACCATCGTATCGCGCTCGTGGGCGGTGGCGGTGATGTCGAGAAAAGTAATCTCATCAGCACCTTCGCGGTCGTAACGCTGTGCGATCTCCACCGGATCACCGGCATCACGAATCTCGACGAACTTGACCCCTTTCACCACTCGGCCATTGTCCACATCGAGACAGGGAATAATGCGTTTTGCCAGCCCCATCTCAGCCTCCGACCAACTCGTCTGTCAAGGCTTGCGCCTGTGCCAGATCAATGCTGCCTTCGTAAATAGCACGGCCAATAATCGCGCCCATAATGCCCGACTCACGCACCTCGATCAGGCCCCGAATGTCGTCCATATTGCTCACCCCACCGGAGGCGATGACAGGGATGTCCATCGCTTCCGCCAACTGCTGAGTCGCGTCACGGTTGACCCCCTGCATCATGCCGTCACGGCTGATGTCGGTGTAAACAATGGCTGAAACGCCATCTCCCTCAAAACGTTTTGCCAGCTCGATGGCATCCACATCAGAGGCCTCAGCCCAGCCTTCCAGCGCCACCTTGCCGTCGTTGGCATCCAGACCCACAATGATGTGACCGGCAAAACGTTTGCAAGCTTCGGTGACAAAACTCGGATCACGCACCGCCTGGGTGCCGATGATGGCGTAGCTGACCCCCGCATCCAAATAAGCGGCTATGCTGTCGGCGTTGCGAATCCCACCACCCACCTGAATCGGCAGCTCAGGGTATTTTTTCGCAATTGCGCCAATCACCCCTGCATTAACCGGCTTACCGGCAAACGCCCCGTCCAGATCCACCAGATGCAGACGACGCGCACCCGCATCCACCCAGCGACTGGCCATCGCCACGGGATCATCACCAAAGACCGTATCGTCGTCCATACGGCCTTGACGCAGGCGCACACATTGGCCATTTTTTAAATCAATTGCGGGGATTAACAGCATCTGAACATCTCTCTAAAATCAAAGATTGTATTAAAAAACCATTAGGAATGGTTTAACAACGTAACCGTAGGGGCAGACCTATGTGTCTGCCCACCCAAACCGAAACATCAAACCGACCAGCGGGCAAAATTGTGCAACAACTGCAAACCGTCGTGGGCGCTCTTTTCAGGATGAAACTGACAGGAAAAGACGTTCTCACGGGCAAGGGCGGTCGCAAAACGCTCACCATAAACACTGCTGCCCACCCGCAAACTCAGGTCATCTGGCTCAACAAAGTAACTGTGAACAAAATAGAAACGCGCCTCATCTTCAATGCCCTGCCACAACGGATGGGGCTGCTGCTGAGTGACGCGGTTCCAGCCCATGTGAGGGATTTTCAGCCGTTCATTGGAATCTGTATCGCGCAACTCTTGACCAAAAAAGCGCACCTTGCCTGAAAACAGATCAAGGCAATCAACGCCACCGTTCTCTTCGCTGTGCGAGAGCAGCACTTGCAGACCCATGCAGATGCCCAAAAAAGGCTTCTCAGCCGCCGCCTCCATCACCGCCTCGATCACCTTGTGCTGCGCCAACTGCGCCATGCAATCTTTAGCCGCACCTTGGCCGGGAAACACCACCCGCGAGGCAGCGCGAATTTTTGCTGGATCATCGGTGACAATGACCTTGTCACCCTTGGCCACCACATGTTCCATCGCTTTGGAGACCGAGCGCAAATTGCCCATGCCGTAATCAATCACCGCAATTGTTGTCATGAGTCGATCCTACAAGCTGCCTTTGGTGGAGGGCATGATGCCTGCCATGCGCGGGTCATGTGCAATCGCCATGCGCAGCGCCCGACCGAAGGCTTTAAAGATGGTTTCGATTATGTGGTGGGTATTGCGCCCGTGCAGGTTGTCGATGTGCAAGCTCACATTGGCGTGATTGACAAAACCTTGGAAAAACTCAAACACCAGATCCGTGTCAAAACTACCCACCATTGAGCGCGGCATTTCAGCGCGCATCTCAATGCCAGGCCGACCGGAGAAGTCGATCACCACCCGTGACAACGCTTCATCCAAAGGCACATAGGCATGACCGTAACGGACGATGCCTTTTTTATCACCCAGTGCAGCGCTGAAGGCCTGCCCCAAAGTGATGCCGATGTCTTCTACGGTGTGGTGATCGTCAATTTCATGGTCGCCGTTGGCAACAATATTGAGGTCGATCAGGCCATGACGGCCAATCTGATCCAGCATGTGATCCAAAAAAGGCACACCGGTTTCGAAGTGGGTTTGACCTGTGCCATCAAGGTTAATGGCAACTGTGATTTGGGTCTCCAAAGTGTCTCGGGAGACGTTGGCGGTACGCGCAGACATCGGCTCTATCTCATTTCCACAAAAGTGTGGCAAGGATACACAACTTGAGCAAGGCAGACTAGGGTGGGACTACAATGCTTAGATGACAGATGTACTATGCCACTACACACCTGAGTCTCAACGAGGAATAGTGCAGTCCAAAGCAGCACCATAAGGGCTGATAATTCCTGGTGGCTCAACACCGATGGTGTTGTAGTCAAGCACCAAACCAGGCAGAGTAAAATCAACGCTCTCGACACTTTCACTGCCTGCCACCAGCGCCCGTGCTTTGAGGCGTACCGTCACCCAACGTGCGTGGGACTTGGGATACACCACAGAGAAATAACCAAAACCATTGGCATCGGTCAATAATGCACCTGCATTCACCGTCGGTAACATAGCTGGGTCCTGAGCGATGGTAGCCGAATTAGACGGCTCTAAGGCACCACTGCAATTGCGATCCTCACCCGAGCGATAATCTTCCAAGATCAAATCCAACAGACCATCCCCATCCAGATCCTCACCGGCATCCAAAATACCGTTGTTATTCAAATCCTCGGGGAAATCCAAGATACCATTACCATTCAAATCTTCATTTGGATCTAATTGAGCATTGCAGTTACTGGCCAGATCATTATCCAACACACCGTTCTGGTTCAAATCTTCGGATAAACACTCCACACTGCGAACAATCACCCAACTGTCCGGCTTACCATCCGAGAGGGTGTCCACCCCCTCGTGCCGCCCCTTAAAATAAGCCAAGGGCTGCACACTCAGCTCCACCCGCACGCCACTGACGGGCGCACCTTGAGCGTTGCTCACTTGCACCACGTAGGATTTCTGGTTCTGCACCACATTGACTTGGGACGCTTCCTTACCGGTACCGAGTACCATGCGCAGTGCTTTTTGGCCGACGGTTAAATTCACCGTACTGCTGATTTGAACACCGACGTTATTGGCCACCGTAGCGGAGAGGATGGTGCTATTGTGACCACCAACACCGGCGGTGTAGACCGTACCCGCCATACCTGAGCTGTTGCTGAGAGCCGAACCGACGGACAAACTGCCTCCAGAAACATCGGATAAAATGGCAAACACCACAGTCTGGTTTTTAACCAAATTGCCCTGCGCATCGCGCACGATGGCACTGATGTTACTGGTCTCACCACCACCCAAGGTGGTTGGCGACGCTTGCAAAGTCAATGAGGCCGGGTTGGTAGCCACAAATTCAATCGTACGTTGAGCAATGGAGCCGTTGGCCGCTTTGGCGGTCATCACCGCAGCACCCGCATTGCTAGAGTGGATCACATTGTCCACCAGCCCAAAACTATTCGTCGTCGCAGTCTGAGTGGCGAGACCGTTTAAAAACAGCCCCCTCGTGGTATTCAACTGCACCGTCTGCCCCACCACTGGCTGGCCATTTTGCAACCACTGCACCGAGACCAATTTTCCAACGTTACCAATGGAAATCTCAGCCGCATTCAGTGGGGTTTGAAAATGAAAGCGATCCGGTCTGACGGTTAAATTAAAACTCGCCGTGACCGTGCCTGCCAAAGCAGAGGCGGTAATCACATCATCCAAACCCACACTGTCGATGACTGTGGCCTGCGTCTGACCGCTGCTGTTGGTCAGAGGCGGCTGAACAACCACGTTGCCACGTGCCGAACTGACCACCACCGCTGCCCCAACAATGGGATCACCGTTGCCATCCAAGAGGCTAAAAGAGAGATCCGCGCTGGATTCAACGGTCACCGCACTCGGTCCGTCCACGCTCACGCTGCTGCCCACCACCTCAATCGTAATCGAGTCACTGGCACCAGCCACAACCGCTGTGACCGTAATGCTGCGATTGCTCACATCCGCCCCTGGCAACAACTCCGCCACCGCCATGCCCAGACCGTCAGTCACTCCCTGAGTGACAGCAAGATCCCCTGAAGTGGCACTGAAGGTTACCGTCTCTCCCTGCACTAACTGATTACCCACATCTTTAATGCGCACGCTCAAGATCACCTTGCCCGCATTGCCAGAAGAGAGCTGACGGCTGTCCGCTTGCAGGGTAACGCTCAAAACAGCGCCTGGGGTGGTAATCGTCGGTGTACCAGAACCGGGCTCAGTAACCGTCGAACCAGCACCATTGTTTAGCGTCGAAGTTGACTCTTCACGAGTCCCACAGGCAACCAATAGGCTCAAGAGAAGAGCAAGAGAAAGAAGACGCGGCAGGAGTTTCATGGCGCAAGCCTTTTTGTATTCGTAATCAGAGATCGCATAAATCTGAACAGACTACCGTAGTGCCACAACAATGTGGCGAGTAAAAGCATGACGGGTACGATCAAACCGACAAGCGCTAACGCAGACGCGGCCAACCAAAATGAGTTACGAAACCAACGCCTATTGAATCGTAACGATCTTCAACCGTATTCTGCAAATACCGGCTGATTTCTAAGGTCAACGCCGTATCACGGTTGCCAAACAGCTCAATGCCCACCCCGTAAGCAGGAGAGGTTTCATTGCCTTTCTTTATCGCCGTGGTGGTTGCCACATCCGATTCAAAATAACTGCCACCGGCCAACAGGTACAAATTAACCCGATCATAAGGCAGATCAAGACGTAAAAAGAGCGAGGCATAACGGCTGTTAGGTGACTTCAATAACACCCCCGTATTATCAGAACCCCAACCCACATGACCTTCAACGGCAAGATAATCAGCAAAATGATAACCCAAACGCAGGTTCAAGTTAGACATCGCCACCGTCCCCAAGGTCGTGCCCGCCAACTCACTGCTGCCGACATTAAAACCAATGTAGGACGGAGAACGCGGCACTTCGGCGACCCAGCCCGCCTCAGAGAACGCTGAAACCGCCAACAACAGAGGTAAAATAGAACCCGCTACTCTCCGTGATATTACCTTGCAGACCATACTCAGACTCTCCTCAAACAGACGTTATAAATCGACGTTACGCACCTTAATCAACAACTCCACCCCTTGCAGAACCACACCCGACAAGGTTGGCAAACCCTTGATGTCAATGCCAGCAGCATCAATATCAAGCAATTCGCCGGAATCGAGATTAAACAGATGATGATGTGGCTTGGGATTGCTGTCATAAAAGGTGCGCCCCGAATCCACCAGCACTTCACGCAGCAAACCCTTACGCACAAACAAACCCAAGGTATTGTAAACCGTCGCTTTGGAAACCGGACACCCCGCTTCATTCACACCCAGACGCACCGCCTCTGCCACCAAATGCTGAGAGCGCTGAAACATAAACTCGGCAATCGCCACTCGCTGCTGAGTCGGCAAAATCTGCCGAGCCTGCAACAGGTGATGCACGTCGTCTCTGCTCAAGGGATAGTTGTAATCTGTTTCCATAAGATCTGAGAGTATAAACCTAGCGCAGCAAAATTGATAAAAACGTTAAATCACCGACCATCTCCTGCAATCCAAGAAAAAACTGCTAATCTCAATAGGTATGGCCAGACCTTTACGACTCGAAATTACCGGTGGACTCTACCACATCAGCTCTTACGGAAAGGCTGGAGATGCCGTCTTCAAAGACGATCATGACCGGCAACAGTTCCTGCACATCTTAGGCGATGTCTGTCAGCGCATGGGCTGGAAGTGCCACGCTTACAGCCTGCTGAATCAGGGCTATCAACTGCTGATCGAAACCCCAAAAGCCAATCTCTGCAAAGGCATGCGCCAGCTCAATGGCGTCTTCACCCAAAATTTTAATCAGCGCCGCCAGCAGAGCGGCGCTCTTTTTCAAGGACGCTACAAAGCGATTATCGCCGAAAAAAAATCGTATCTGTTGCGTCTAAACCACCACATTGTGCGCGCCCCGCAGCAAGCCGGTCTGTGCCGTTCCGCGCTGCAATGGCGCTGGAGCAGCTACCAAGCAACCTTTGGTGCTGTTGCCGCCCCCGCTTGGCTGGACGTTGTAAGCTGCCTGCACTCCTTTGGCAAACAGAACAAAAAAGCGCGTGATGCCTACCGACACTACATTCGCAGCCCACAAGACAGCGATGCCCTCTGGACTGAAGTGCAACAACAGATCTACCTTGGCAGCCCCACGTTTATCAAACGACTACAGAAAAAAATGGCGCAGCACCAAACAACGCCGCAGCACTCCTCCATGAGGCCAATCACATCACAAGATCAAAACGGTCTTGCCCACTACCAAAAACGCTACAAAAACCGCAACCAAGCCATTGCTGCCGCCTATCTGTCAGGCAAATACACGCTGCAAAGCATCGGCCATTTTTTTGATCTGCACTACACCACCGTCAGCCGCATCGTCAAACAGCACGAACAAACCTGACCAGACACAACTCACTCCAGTGTGGCAGTTAACTCGTCAATGGAACGCGCACAACGAATCTTCATATCAAACTCCACATCGGCAGGAAACTCCTGAGAAATGACAAAGATCTGTGACAGTTCGCGGCTGATGTTCGGCAGCACCTTCAATGAACTGCGCATTCTCTGCTCATCAAAAAAGGCAAAGGGTTCATCCAAAAAGAGAAATTGACCACCCTCAATGGCGGTATTGGCCAGCTCTTGTGAGAGTGCCAACCGTAAGGCCAACATAATTTGCCGTTGAGTGCCGCTGGAGACCTCATCCAAGACCATAAAATCGCGCTTTTCATTAGAGAACACACGCACATTTAGATCTGCATCCACCTCTAAATGTTGATAACGACCATCGGTTAAAGAAGGCAAACTCTCCCCAGCCATCGAACGCACATCCCGATTAAAACGCACCGCAATGTGACGACACGAGCCTTCCAATAAGGCCAACGCCGTTTCACGTACCTGAATGCGCATCTCAACTTCCGCCTGTTTCTCCTCGAAAGCCTGTCGCATACCTTGCAACTCCAGCTCGCGCCGACAACGCCCCTTCTCAACCTCAATAGAGGACGCCAACTCCGAGCCTTGCTGCTGATTGCACTCCATCGACTCATCGGATGCCACCAACAACGCCGCACTGCACTCCTGCACCACCGACAAACTGTTTTCCGCTTCTGCCAACGCCTGCGTTACACGCGCCCTCTCCGCCGCCTTCTCATCGTCTTCACCTTGCAACTCATGCAGGGCTTGGAAGCTCTGCTGAAATTTTTCCACCCCCTGCTCCTGCTCTTGCATCAAAGCGCGCAGATTTCGTTTTGCCACACCGCTGCGGCTCAGGAAAAAAAAGCCGCTCAACAGCAGCAGCAACCCCGCCGTCAAACCCCAACCCACCCACGACGCTTGCCAACCATCAACATTTTCCAGCAACCACAGCGACACTTGCTGTGCAGGCCTGCTCTCTGCCTGCTCGGTCAACAAAAACCAACCACCCAGAAAAACCGACATCAAGATAAAACTCAGCGCGACAAACCAGCGTGAACGACTCCGTTGTCCACGACACACCTGCTTACGCACGCTCAACTCGGGAATCATAAAGGCATAACCTTTGACATCCTCTTGCAACCGTTCTGCCGCACGCCGCTGCTCCTTCAGTGCGCCGCTCAGCTCATGTTGCTGCTGTTGCAAACGCGCCAACAGACCCTCCTCCAACGCCAGCTCCGCCAGCTGTTGGCTCAGCTCATCACAACGTCCCGTGGCCGTATCCAGACTCTCCTGCTCCGTGGGCAGAGCCACTTCAATGCTCTGCGCCACCTCTTCCAAAGCAGCAATACCCGCCATGGTTTTCACCGCATGGCTGTGAGGGTGTGGCGTGGTGATTTCGCGCTGCGCCAAATAAAAGGACTCGATAAACTCCTCGTACCGAAAACCAATCAAATTACCCAACAACGCCTCACAAGCGGAAATGCCTCGCGCCAAGGGCACATCCTCATGCCCCTCTTCATTGACCTTCACCCCCTGATTATTGTCGTCGTCCAGATAGCGGGTCACTTGATAACGTTTACTGTCACCGACACTGAAGGTCACCGTCACCTGACAGCGGGACTCACCCCAACGCAGTGCTTTGGAAATGTTCTCTGGCGAAAGAGAAAAGGTACGCCCAAACAGAGCAAAACAGATCACCTCACCGGTGGTGCTTTTACCCGCCTCATTTTGCCCACTGATGGAGATCAGACCCTTTTCGGGTAGGTCTTCCAGCACCAATTTTTTATATTTGAGTAAATTCTCTGCATAAACCGCATGAATGATCATTTAAGCGCCTCCACACCCAGTTTACGCAGCACCAGCTCCACTGCCTGTCGATAGACCTCTTCATCAAAATCCGTCTCTGCATTGCGACGATATTCCAGCTCTGCCTGACAATATTCAGCAAACACCTTCGCCGACCCCTTCATCTTGGAACCATCCCATGTTTTATCATTTGATGACATGCTTTCCACCCATCCACCGTTGTCCAAAAAAAGATCATTTATCGCTCACACCATGCGCCATTCTAGGCTAAAAACACCTAAAAAAATCAGCCTTTCAACCATTGAGCCGCTTGTTTAGCAAAATAAGTCAAAATACCATCGGCACCGGCGCGTTTCATTGACAACAGAGACTCCAACACCACCGCCCGTTCTTCTAGCCAACCGTTCTGGCTGGCGGCTTTTAACATCGCGTATTCGCCACTGACCTGATACACATAGGTCGGCGCTTTAAACTCATCTTTAATCCGCCGCACGATGTCCAGATAGGGCATCCCTGGTTTGATCATCACCATATCCGCCCCCTCGGCCAGATCTTGCCCCACCTCCCACAGTGCCTCATCGCTGTTGGCCGGATCCATCTGATAACTCTTTTTATCCCCCCCCGCCAAATTGGCCGCTGACCCCACCGCATCCCGAAACGGACCGTAAAAGCTGGAGGCGTATTTAGCCGAATAAGCCAAAATGCGCGTATGCACATAACCCGCCTGCTCCAGTGCGCTGCGAATGGCACCGATGCGACCGTCCATCATGTCCGACGGAGCCACCACATCGGCTCCCGCTTCGGCGTGAGAGAGCGCCTGTTTCACCAACACCTCAATGGTCTCGTCGTTCAGCACATAACCGCTCGCATCAATCAGACCGTCCTGCCCGTGGGAGGTAAAGGGATCCAGCGCCACATCGGTGATCACGCCCAGCTCAGGAAAGGCCTCTTTAACCGCCCGCACCGCCCGCTGTGCCAAACCCTCAGGGTTATACGCCTCCTCAGCACCCTCAGATTTGGCGCTCAAAGGGGTAACAGGAAAAATCGCCAGCGCCGGAATGCCCAGCTCCACCAACTCCGCCGCCTCTTTGAGCAGCTCATCAATAGAAACCCGCTCCACACCTGGCATCGACGGCACCGCCTCGCGCTTGCCCTCACCCTCCAAAACAAACAGCGGATAAATAAAGTCATCGGCTGAGAGACGATGTTCGGCCATCAGACGGCGAGAAAAATCATCTCGACGCATCCGGCGTTTACGCACAGAGGGATAAGAGGCAGAGGCAACAAAACGAGAGTGGGACACGGCAGACTCCTCAGAGAATAAAAGAACATTAGGCATAACGTTGGCGCAGTTTAGCAGCCTCGTTAAAAAATGGACAAACCCAAACAATACTGGAAAGATAAGCCTCTTTTTCGGATCGCAGAAACCCCATGAAAACCAGCACAGACCACTACCAAGTTGTCGGCAATCCCATTGCCCACAGCCTCTCACCGCAGATTCATCAGCAGTTCGCCGCGCAAACTCAGCAGGCGCTGCACTACGACAAACAGTTAGTGGAGCTGGAGGATTTTGCGGCGGCGATGGATGCGTTTATTCAGCACGGTGGCAAAGGGGTCAATATCACCGTGCCTTTTAAACAAGACGCTTGGCAGTATGCCGATCAGCGCAGCAAGCGCGCCGAACGCGCTGGAGCGTTGAACACCCTAAAGATCAACGCCGATGGCAGCACCTTTGGCGACAACACCGACGGTTTGGGGCTGGTGCGGGATCTGACGCAAAACCAGCACATTGCTCTCAAAGGGCAGCGGATTTTACTTTTGGGGGCAGGCGGTGCGGTGCGTGGTGTCTTGCAACCCTTGTTAGAACAACAACCGGCCTTGCTGCACATCGCCAATCGCACCGCCTCTAAAGCCGAGGCCTTGGCGCTGGACTTTGCCGATCTGGGCAAGCTGAACGGCAGTGGTTTTGCGGAGCTGGAAAATTTGGAACCGTTCGATCTGATCATCAACGGCACCGCCGCCAGCCTCAGCGGTGAACTGCCGCCGCTGCCCGAACGCATTTTAATCACCAAGGGCAGCGCCTACGACATGATGTACAGCCAAACCCCCACCGCCTTTGTGCAGTGGGCATGGCAACACGGTGCTGCAAAAGCAGTGGACGGTTTGGGCATGTTGGTGGAACAAGCAGCAGAAGCGTTTTTGCTTTGGCGTGGCGTGCGACCGAACAGTTTGGCGGTGATGAAGACCTTGCGCCCTGAAGGTTGAGCCAAACCAAGCAGCAATCCGTAGCAATGTAATGGCGCAATGCCGTACCGTTATTGCGCCCTACACAAAGTTCACCCACCCGTAGGGTGCAATAACCAACGGGCATTGCACCTGAATATTTCCAGACAGAACTCTCCAAAACTTACCGTATAATACCCACCAACCTAAACGAAGGAAAGTTCTATGTGCGGCATTTGTGGTGAGTTTCGCTTTGATGGCTCCAGCCCCGATCTGGCCATCACCCAGCGGATGATGCAACGTCTGGAAAAACGCGGCCCCGATCACGGCGGCAGTTTCAGCGATGGCCCTGTCGCGCTCGGGCATCGGCGGCTCTCCATCATCGACCTCAGCGTCAACGCGCATCAACCGATGATCGACCGCCAACACGCACTGGCGCTGGTCTTCAATGGCACGATCTACAACTTCCCGCAACTGCGCGCCGAATTGCAGCAAAAAGGCCATCACTTCAACAGCAGCGGCGACAGCGAAGTGATTCTCAAAGCCTACGCCGAATGGGGTGAACACTGCGTCGAACGTTTCAGCGGCATGTTCGCCTTCGCCCTCTGGGACATGAACGCCAAAAGCCTCTTTCTGGCGCGGGATCGGTTTGGCATCAAACCGCTCTACTACAGCTTGGATAATAAACGCCTGCGGTTCGCCTCCTCCGTACAAGCCCTGCTGGAAGGCGGTGACATCGACACCGAAATCAACCCCATCGGCCTGCACAATCAGTTCACCTTGCACGGCGTGATCCCTGCCCCCAACACCCTGCTCAATGGAGTGCAGAAATTCAAACCCGCCCATCAGATGCGGGTCAAACTCGACGGTCGCAGCGCAGAGAAACGCTACTGGCAACTTGATCTTCACCCCACCGACAGCCCAAAAAGCGAAGGAGAATGGATCGAAGCGATTCACGCCAGCCTGCGCAGCGCAGTGAAAAAACGCCTCGACATCGCCGATGTGCCCGTCGGTGTGCTGCTCTCTGGGGGTCTCGACTCCAGCCTGTTGGTGGGGCTGCTGGCGGAAGCGGGGGTCAGTGACCTAAAAACCTTCACCGTCGGCTTTGATGATCAGCCGGAAGAGAAAGGCAATGAGTTTGAATTTTCCGATCCGGTGGCAGAAAAATTCGGCACCGAACACCACAAATTCCATGTGCCCAATAAACAGCTGATCGAACGACTGCCGGAAGCGGTGGATGCCATGAACGAACCGATGTTCGGCCAAGATGCCATCGCCTTCTACCTGCTTTCGGAACAGGTCTCCAAAAAGGTCAAAGTGGTGCAAAGTGGTCAAGGTGCCGATGAGGTCTTCGCCGGTTATTTTTGGTACCCCGAAATGGCCAAGGCCAGCGGCAGCGATTTAGAGCGTTTTGCCCCACATTATTTTGACCGCGACCATGCCGAATGGCTGACAAGCGTACAGAAAAAATACCACTGTGACGATGCCACCTCGCCGCTGATCGCCAAGCTGCTGGCCGATCTTCCTGGGGATGACTACCTCAACCGCGTCTTAGCAATGGACACCAGCACCCTGATTGTCGATGATCCGGTCAAGCGGGTGGACAACATGACCATGGCCTGGGGTCTGGAAGCGCGAGTGCCGTTTCTGGATCACGAATTGGTGCAGTTGGCCACCCAGATGCCCAGCGCAATGAAATTGCAGAGCGGTGGCAAACATGTGCTGAAAAAAATCGCCCGAGGCCTGCTGCCCGATTCCGTTATCGACCGTCGTAAAGGTTACTTCCCCGTTCCGGCACTGAAATACGTGCGTGGTGAAGTTTACGATTTTGTCCGCGACATTCTCACCTCCACACGCTGCCAGCAGCGGGCGCTGTTTGAACCCAAATACATTGCCAAACTGCTGGCCAACCCCGAGCGTTACCTTACCCGTCTGCAAGGCAGCAAACTCTGGCATATGGCACTGCTGGAGCTGTGGTTGCAACGTAATGTAGATCGAGTGGCTTGATTTTTTCAATAGCACCCCTATATTGTCACCTAACTGGCTCACTTCTAAAGTAAGCTCTCTCTCCCAGCCCATTTGATAAGGTAAACATTATGGACGTATTAGATCGCATCCGCGAACAAGTCGAAAGCAACCCCGTACTGATCTACATGAAAGGCACCCCACAAATGCCCATGTGTGGTTTCTCCAGCCGTGCTGCTGAAGCGCTGAAAAACTGTGGTGTGGAGTTTGGTTATGTAAACCTTCTCGCCGATCCAGAGATTTTCCAGAACCTGCCTCGTTACGCTGATTGGCCTACATTCCCTCAGGTCTACATCAAAGGCGAACTGATCGGCGGCTGCGACATCACCTTAGAGATGTTTGAATCCGGTGATCTGAAAACAATGGCTCAAGAAGCCGTGGATGCTGCTAAAGCCAAATCGTAAGATTGGCGCGCTATTTTATAGCGACACAGCGAACGATAAAACCGTAGAGACAAGGCATACCTTGTCTCTACTAAATCGGTAAAAAAAAGGCGAATTTAGCCCCACCCTCGGGGCGATTTTCTGCCCATAACCGCCCGCCGTGACGCTCCACCAAACTGCGGCTGATGGACAAACCCATGCCCATGCCTTCCTTTTTGGTACTAAAAAAAGCGTCAAACAGCGACTCTTCATCCACCTCTGGCAAACCCTGACCCACATCCAACACCTGCACCTCAACCCCCCCCTTAACGGCCTGTGTCGAAACCTCCAGACGACCGCCCCCCCACCGCTGAAATCGCTTCCATTGCGTTGCGCAACAGATTGATCATCACCTGTTCCAATTGCAACCGATCCCCCGTCACCACGGGCAAATTTTTCGCCAACGAGCTGATTACCTCCACCTTGTGCATGGTGCGATCCACCTCCAGCAACGACAGGCTTTCACGCAACACCTCATGCAGATCCACCGCTTCATTGCCGGAAGTGCTGCCTTTTCTGGCGAACTGGCGTACCTGCTTGACGATATTCGAAGCGCGCTCCGCCTGTTGGCAGACCTGATCCAAGGCCGCCAAAATCTCCTCCATCGAACACTCATCCCGCTGCAAGCGACGCTCACAGCCTTTGACGTAGTTGATGATCGCCGCCAAAGGCTGATTGATCTCATGCGCCAACCCTGAGGTCAGCTCCCCCAGCAAGCTCAAGCGCGAAACGTGCTCCAACTGCGCTTGACGCTGCCACGCCAAGGCCGCATTTTTTTTGCCTTGAGTGCGATCGTAAATCAGCGAGAGAAAATGGGTCACTTGATTCTGCGCGTCTCGCAACGGCAACAGATGGCTCTCCAAACAAAGCGATTCAGCCGACAGGCTCAGTGCGTCCAGCTCCAGCAATTTTGCCTCGCCACTCAAGGCACCCACCAGACACGCTTCATAAAGAGGATGACAGTGTGGCAAGAGAAACTCTTTGAGGCGTTTGCCCACCAACTGACTGGCGTGATCCGCCTGCATGATCGACAACATAGAAGGGTTGGTGTTAAGAATGCGCCCTTCCAGATCACAGAGATTTACCCCATTAGGTAAATTTTCAACAATGGTCTGAAACGAATCAGGAATTGAGTTCATATCACGCCTCATTTTTGCCCTGCAACGCCAAACTGCATTTAACCAATTGCGGTAGAGAGTCCACCGCCATCTTCTCCATCACCTTGGAACGGTGTGCCTCAACGGTTTTGTGACTCAAACCCAACTGCGCAGCGATTTCACGGTTGGTTTGACCCTCCACGACCTTTTCCATCACTTGACGTTCACGGGGAGAAAGCTGCTCAAAATGAGCTTGCAAATCCTCCAACCGCTCACGCACCTTCAATTGCTCTTCTGACAAAAGAATGGCCGCCTGCAACAGCTCCAATAACGGCTGATCGTTAAACGGTTTTTGGACAAAATCCAGCGCCCCCGCCTTCATCGCCCGCACCGCCATCGGCACATCACCGTGGCCGCTGATCATAATCACCGGCAGTTGAAATGCACCTTGTTGCAGTCGCTCCAGCAGCGCCAAACCGTTCATATCTCGCAGGCGTACATCCAGCAACAAACAGCCCAGAGAGAGCACCTTACCAAGGCGTTGATGTTGCAAAAAAGTGTGAGCGGAAGCGTAGGTTTTGACCTGCAAACCCACCGACTCAATCAACCACTTCAATGAATCACGAATGGCCGCATCGTCATCCACCACATGCACCACCGCCACACTCATCAGCCCACTTCCACCAAGGGTAATTTTTGCTCGTGCAACGACTCCCAACGATTGATGATTTTGCAAAACAGTTCAGCGGTTTTTTCAGTGTCGTACACCGCACTGTGCGCTTCGTCGTTATCCCACTCGATGTCGGCGGCTTTAATCGCCCGCGACAGCACCGTCTGACCGTAAGCCAAACCGGCCAGAGAAACCGTATCAAAGGTACTAAAAGGGTGAAACGGGTTGCGCTTAATGCCGGTGCGTTCAATCGCAGCATTGATAAAACTAAGATCAAAGGCGGCGTTGTGGCCAACCAAAATTGCCCGAGTGCAGCCCGTCTCTTTCAGCTCTTTGCGAATCGGCTTAAAAAGATAGCCCATCGCATCTTGCTCACCGCGAGCGGCGCGCAGAGGGTGGTAAGGATCAATGCCGTTCACCTCCAAGGACTTCTCTTCCATATTCGCCCCTTCAAAAGGTTTGATGTGGGTGGAGGTGGTCTCCGCAGGATAAAGGTTGCCTGCGTCATCCAGACGCACAATCGTCACCGCCACTTCTAACAGAGCATCGGTTTTGGCGTTAAAACCGCCGGTTTCCACATCCACGACCACCGGCAGGTAGCTGCGAAAGCGGTTTGACATGGGGGTTTTCTGACCCGGTTTGTACATAAAATTGCTCGACTTTGCCTAAATTAGGGAAAATTGGCGAGGACTCGCCAATGAATGGCTCACTGTAAAACAATCGGGGGGGAATATCTATCGTTGCAAAACCTGAAACAGAGCCTGAAAAAAGAAGCTGAATTGACTTATTCGAGCGTTAACCTATTATGTACTGAGTTTCAGTACATAATATAGGTGTAGACAGTGGATACAATCAGTGTCAATAAATTTAGAAATAACTTGAAAACCTGTGTAGAACAGGTCGCTTCAGAGCACATTCCGCTAAAAGTCACACGTAGAAATGGGGCTGATTTTATCGTTTTAAGTGCAGAGGATTGGCAGCGTGAACAGGAAACCTTATCTGTTTTACAAAACAATGACTTAATGCAGCAGATTGCGGCTTCAGTGACGACACACTCAAAAGGCAAAGGCTATAAACCAAGCTCAGGGGAGTTGGATGAGATCACTGCTATTTGAAGGCAATACTTGGTCTGCCTACGAAGAGCTTAGGCTAAAGGATAAAAAGCTACACAAGGTGCTGTGCCGTTTATTGAAAGAGATGCTCCGTGACGATCCATCCACAGGAACGGGCAAACCCGAGCCATTAAAACACGGCCTTGCTGGTTTGTGGTCTCGCCGTATCAGCCAGAGAGACCGTGTGATTTATAAATACGATGAAAAGTGTATTTATATTTTTGCTATTGGTGGACATTATGATCAGCTTTAATTGTTTTTAATCGGTGCTGCCTACTGAATTTGTTGGTTAAACCCCACCCTACCCCTGCAAACGCCACGACAAAGACGTTCCAGCAGCCAAGGGCAAGACACTTTTCCCCACCCCAAAATCAAACCGTTCAGGGATCGGATTAGGCTCTTTACGCAGCGTGATCTGATCTTTATTGCGCGGCAGACGATAAAAATCCGCGCCGTAAAAGCTGGCGAACCCTTCCAATTTATCCAGCGCCTGCACCGACTCAAAGGCTTCAGCGTAAAACTCAATCGCCGCATGAGCAGAGTAGATCCCTGCACAGCCGCACGCAGACTCCTTATCGCCCACCGCGTGAGGGGCGCTGTCGGTGCCTAAGAAAAATTTCGGGCTGCCGCTGGTGGCGGCGTTTAACAGCGCCAAACGGTGTTTCTCCCGTTTGATCACCGGCAAGCAGTAAAAATGCGGCTTAATCCCACCCACCAACATGGCGTTACGGTTGTAAAGCAAGTGGTGTGGGGTGATGGTGGCGGCCAGATTGGCCGACCCCGCTTGCACACACTCCGCCGCCTCTTGGGTGGTGATGTGTTCAAAGATCACCCGCAACTCCGGCAGATCCGCCAGCAACGGCAACAGCACTTGGTCAATAAAGACCCGCTCACGATCAAACACATCCACCTCATGAGCCACCACCTCGCCGTGCAACAGCAGTGGAATGCCGTGTTTTTGCATCCGCTCCAAGGTGGCATAACAGCCGCGCAAGTTCGTCACACCGGCATCGGAGTTGGTGGTCGCACCCGCTGGATAGAGTTTGACCGCTTTCAGCCAACCGCTCGCAGCGGCACGATCAATTTCAGCAGGCGACAAGGTATCGGTCAGATAGAGGGTCATCAACGGTTCCAGCGTCAAACCTTCGGGCAACGCGGTCAAAATACGCTCTCGATATTCCGAGGCCAACGCCACCGTGGTCACGGGTGGGCGCAGATTGGGCATGATCACCGCACGGCCAAAACGTTCAGCGGTGTGTCCCACCACCGCCTGCATCGCTTCACCGTCACGCAGGTGCAGATGCCAATCATCAGGACGGGTTAAGGTTAATGTCTGCATAAAAAAAATCCTTTGTTGTAGGTTGGGGTGATAACCCCAACAAAAAACACTCCGATATAAAACAGACCAATTGGGAATTATTTGTTGGGGTGCATTTTTGGGAATTATTTGTTGGGGTTCGTACCTCACCCCAACCTACGCGAAATTAAAATCACAACCCCAACACCCGCCACCAGCGCTGCTGCTGCTCTGGTTTCATTAACAGGCGATCAAACGTCTGTCGCAAGGCTTTTTTATCCACCGGTTGCAGACGCAACGCTTCGGGGTCGCTGGGCAAACTTTCATCCATAAACAAACCCGTCAGCTTGCGAGACAGCCGCACCTGATCTTCGTGCTCCATCAGCAACTCTTGCACATGGGCTGCGCCGCGAAACTGCATCTTATGCACTTTAGTGAGATTGGCGTAAATGCCGTCGATGTCTTTCCACTTGATCAACAGACGCACCGCCGTGGCTTGGCCGACATTGGGGATACCCGGAATGTTGTCCACCTTATCGCCCATCAACGCCAACATATCGGCAATCTGCTCCGGCTCCAAGCGATACTTTTTCTTCACCCCAGAACGGCTCAAACGCACCTTGCGCGCATAGTCCCACCACTCATCTTGCACCCCCACCAACTGGGTCAAATCTTTATCGGCAGTAAGAATGATCGAACGACACTCAGACCCACGCAAGCGCGTGGCCAAGGTGGCGATAAGGTCATCGGCTTCGTACTGATTGCTGGTAAAACTGACCATCCCCAACGCGGCAACCAACTCACGGCAAAGGCCAAATTGATAACGCAGCTCTTCGGGAACCGGAGAGCGATTGGCTTTGTAATCGGCAAACAGCGCCCGACGCACGCAGCGCGATTTTTTCTGATCAAACGCACAAACCAGATACTCGACGTACTCTTTTTCCAGCAGATCCAAGAGAAAATCAGCAAAGCCGTGCAGCGCATTCAGCGGTCGCCCTTCACTGTCTTGACGCGAATAGGGATAGCAATGCCAGCCGCGAAAAATATAGATGCTGGCATCAATCAGATACAGGGCTTTCAAATCAGACTTTCCTCGCCACACCCGAGGCACGCGCCGCTGCCGCCACCGCCGCCGGTACCGTTTTGATCAAACGGGGGTCGAAAGGCTTAGGGATAATGTACTCTTTACCCAGCACCATCGACTCGACCCCGTAGGCTTTCAACACCTCTTCCGGCACCGGCTGATGAGCAATCTCGGCAATGGCATGCGCCGCCGCTACCTTCATCTCCTCCGTGATGGCACTGGCGTGAACGTCCAGCGCGCCACGGAATAAGAAGGGAAAACAGAGCACGTTATTCACCTGATTGGGGTAATCGCTGCGCCCCGTGGCCATGATCAGATCATCCCGAGTGGCGTAGGCAATCGCCGGATCAATTTCAGGATCAGGATTGGAAAGGGCAAACACAATCGGTTTCGCCGCCATCGAAGCCAACATCTCAGCGGTGACCAGATTCGGCCCAGAAACACCGATAAAGACATCCGCTCCCACAAAAGCATCGGTCAAGGTGCGCGCTTCGGTGTCACGCACAAAAGGTTGTCGCCATTGATCAATGTCATCTCGACCGCTGTGCAACACGCCTTTGCGGTTCACCATCAGAATGTTTTCAATTTTGGCCCCCAAAGCAACGGCCATCTTCATCGAGGCCACCGCTGCCGCACCGGCACCGAGACAGACGATCTTTACCTCCTCGATCTTCTTGCCCTGAATCTGCAACGCATTCAACAAACCAGCGGAGATCACAATGGCGGTGCCGTGCTGATCGTCGTGAAAAACCGGAATATCCAAGCTCTTGATCAAGGCCTCTTCGATCTCAAAACAGCGCGGCGCGGCGATGTCTTCCAGATTGATGCCACCAAAGGTATCGGCGATGCGTTCTACGGTTTCGATAAAGGCTTTCGGTTCAGTGACATTGACCTCAATATCAAACACATCCACATCGGCAAAGCGTTTGAACAGCACCCCTTTGCCTTCCATCACCGGCTTGCCTGCCAGAGCACCCACATCACCCAAACCCAACACCGCCGTGCCATCGGTGATCACCGCCACCAAATTGCCTTTGGCGGTATAACGATAGGCGGCACTGGGATCAGCTGCAATCGCTCGCACCGGCACCGCCACCCCTGGGGTGTACGCCAAAGAGAGATCCTCTTGGGTTTCGGTAGGCTTGGTGATCTCGGTGGCGATTTTGCCTGGACGAGGAAATTCATGATACTCAAGGGATTGACGTTCGAGGTTCTCTTTCATGCTGATCTCCGACATAACATTAAGGGTGCTGAAACAAAAAAGGCACCCGAAGGTGCCTTTCTTTTATCACGGAAATGCGTTCCGTTAACCGTATCTGCGACGGAACTTGTCCACCTGTCCAGCGGTATCCATGATTTTCTGTTTACCGGTGTAGAAAGGGTGACACTGAGAACAGACCTCAACGCTCAACGCCTCTTTCGCAGAATAAGTTGATTTGGTTTCAAATTTGTTGCCGCAACTACAGGTCACAGCGATTGCTTCGTATTTGGGGTGAATCTCCGGCTTCATCGCAGGATTCCTTATAACTCAGTTGTGGACAAAAAAGGAGGTGGAGTTTACAGCTCAGCCCACCCTTCTGCAAGGGCTAAATAAAGAGGAATTCAGCCTGTGGATAACTTTGTGGACAACTTTCACTGCCGGTTCTTTAAGAGCGTAAATACACGGTAAAAAACAGGCTAAAAAAACAGGCTAAAAATAAAAAAACAGTTTTATTTCAATGAATTAGTGAATTAAAAAAAGCAATGTTTCAAGCTAAAAACCCACTGCAAGGAAAATAAAACACCAGAGCAGAGGCTGTGCGTAAAGCCGAGCATTCTCTTCTGTTATGATAGCCGCCACTGTTTATTGAAAGGTTTTTGTAATGTCCAGCACAGCTCCAAAGGTCGGTTTTGTCAGTCTCGGTTGCCCCAAAGCACTGGTGGATTCAGAACGCATCATCACTCAACTGCGCTCCGAGGGCTACGATCTGGTGCCCGATTACAGCGGTGCCGATCTGGTGGTGGTCAACACCTGCGGTTTTATCGACCCTGCGGTAGAAGAGTCCTTAGATGCCATCGGCGAGGCGCTGGAAGAGAACGGCAAAGTGATCGTCACTGGCTGTCTGGGCGAACGTGCCTCTGAAATCACCGACGTGCATCCCAGCGTCTTGGCCGTCACTGGCGCACACGCCTACAAAGAGGTCATGGATGCGGTACACACCCACCTGCCTGCCCCACACGACCCCTACAGCAGTTTGATTCCTCCGCAAGGGATCAAACTCACCCCCAAACACTACGCCTACCTGAAAATATCCGAAGGCTGCAACCACCGTTGCAGCTTCTGCATCATCCCCAGTATGCGCGGCGATCTTGAAAGCCGCGCCATCGGCGAGATCATGCAAGAGGCAGAAAACCTAGTCAAAGCCGGAGTCAAAGAGCTGCTCATCATCGCTCAAGACAGCAGCGCCTACGGTCTGGACATCAAATACCGCACCGGTTTTTGGAACGGCCAACCGATCAAATCGCGTTTTTACGAGCTGGCCAAGGCACTCGGTGAGCTGGGCATCTGGGTACGAATGCACTACGTCTACCCCTACCCGCATGTCGATAAAGTCATTCCACTGATGGCCGAGGGCAAAATTCTGCCCTATCTGGATGTGCCACTGCAACACGGCAGCCCGCGCATTCTCAAGGCAATGAAACGCCCCGCCGCCAGTGAAAAAGCCCTTGATCGAATTCAACGCTGGCGCGAAATTTGTCCTGACATCACCTTACGCAGCACCTTTATCACCGGCTTTCCTGGCGAGACCGAAAGCGAGTTTCAAGAACTGCTCGACTTTATCCAAGCGGCACAATTGGATCGGGTCGGCTGCTTCACCTACTCACCCGTTGAAGGCGCAAAAGCCAACGATCTGCCCGATCACGTCCCAGAAGAAGTCAAACAGGAGCGCCAACAACGTCTGATGGAACTGCAAGAGGGCATCAGCGGTGCGCGCATCGAACGCTTTGTCGGTCGCACCCTGCAGGTGCTGGTGGATCAGGTCGGTGACGGCGAAGCCATCGCACGCAGCCAAGGTGATGCACCCGAAGTCGATGGGGTTGTTTTTATCGAAGGCGGCGAACACCTGCCTGTCGGTGAATTTGCCCAAGTGGAGATCATCGGCACCGACATCCACGATCTGGTCGCACGTCCGGTTTAAATAATTAACGGATGTTACGCAGCAAAGAAGGCAAACAGTTTAGGACTGCGTAGGGCGGCACTAACCAAAGGGCAGTGCGCCGATAAAACCAAGCACCCCATCATGATTACAGTGATCTTGCTCGTCTCCGGGTCTTGCTCGTCTCCTGGGTCTTGCTCGTCTCCGGGTCTTGCTCGTCTCTGGGTCTTGCTCGTCTCTGGGTCTTGCTCGTCTCTGGGTCTTGCTCGTCTCTGGGTCTTGCTCGTCTCTGGGTCTTGCTCGTCTCTGGGTCTTGCTCGTCATTCTCGGGTCTTGCTCGTCATTCCCGCGAAGGCGGGAATCCATACAAGACGATCAAACTCTCATGTGGATTCCCGCCTTCGCGGGAATGACGGAAGTTACGGAAGTTACGGGAATGACGATGCACTTATTTTTTAACAAACGACCTAACATCAGTTAATTAAGAGTAAATCCCCCAGTGAGAAAAAAATGCTAACCCGGATTATTTTTAAAGCCAGCCTCAGCGTATTAATCATCCTAGCCGCCACCGGCTACGGCAGTTACCTCACCACCGGCCAACTGCCCTTTGGACTGGAAGGCCTGAGTGTTAAAAAAGTAACAACTCCGCTGCAAAATCAATTCAGCAGCCTAAAAAATCAAGTTGAAAACATAACCGGCAGCGAAAAAAACAGCAGCGAAAGCGGCATTTATAAATGGCAAGACCAACAAGGCGAGTGGCACTACGGCGACGCACCGCCCAACACCGCCAGCGCCACCCCAATGCACATTAATCTACAACAAAATGTGATTAATGCTGTGACTGCGAAAAAGCCTCAGCACGAAGAAAAACCCACAGAAACCAGCCAAGCAGAAGAACCTTCCAGCGGCTCGGCCTACAGCCCCAGCACGGTGAAAAAACTCTTCAACGACGCACAAGGCTTGCAAGAGAAACTCAATGGCCGTTTTGCGCAGCAGCAGGAGTTGTTAAAGCCGCAATAAACAACATCAGCCCTAAAAAAATCACAACCAGTAACAATCTCTGACCAACCCAAAAACGCCCTCCTCACCCCCCTTCTCCCACCTTGCAGGGGAAATAAAAGAGGCGTATAACCAAGCCACTTTGATCGCCCCCCTCAGATTTTGCTAAAAATAAGCCAAAGGTGTCGTCTATGCTCAAATGGATACAACGATTTTTACACTGCTGGAACCACAGCAACAGCCTAAAAACGCCTTCCCAAGCCAAAACAACCTCCTCAATCAAAACCCCAAAACCGGCTGCGGTACCTAAGCCCACACCGCCTGCCATCACTCTATTTAAAGCAGAACAACGCGCCTTTGAGCAGTTCCAACAGATCAGCGAAGAGACCCAAGCGGCGCTTAAAGGCATCTTCAAAGACCGCTCCCCCAGTGGGTTTCTCGCCTGCGGTTTACAAGAAAAAAACATCCTCAGCTTCTGGGACTACTGCAAAACCCGCCTGATCGAAAACCCCGATGACGAAGCCGAGCGGCTGGCGGCGCTGTTTGCGTTCTTTTTCCAGCGTTATTTGTTGGCTTACCCCAACGCCCAAACCCAAACCGTCACCGTCGGCGAACGTTTTGACCCCCTGCAACACATCCGCACCCCCAGCAGCCCCGTCAGCGGCACCGTTAGCCGCGTGGTGCTGGCAGGCTGGATCAACCGCAAAACCGATAAAATTGTTAAATTAAGCCTAGTGGAGCTAAGCGCATGAGTCACCCAACCCAAACCGTTCAACAAGCCCAACTGCCCAACACAGTCTTAGAAAACATACGGCCTGACCATGAAAATATACTGTCTGACTCTTATCAACAGATCTGGGATGAAACCGAAAAAAAAGCCGTGGCCTTGATGGCAAAAACGTGGGTGACGTTCTCCCGTGAGCATCTGCTCTACGACGACCGCATTCAAGCCCTCTGGAGTTACGACAGTAAGAAGAAACGACTTTTCACGCCAATACCATTAAATAACAGCGACAATTTAAACGCAGCTCACGAGGCCATCACTAAACAGTATGCGCACCACGGCGCGGCGATTCAACAGGCTCAGCTCAGCCCACCCACCGCCACCGAATTAAAAACCTCCCTCTACCAGCAGAGCAACACCCCCTTTGCTCTGACAAATCAACGCCCCAAGGGTCATTACAACTGGTGCTACCAAACAGAATCCAAACTGCGTGCAAAAGATTTAGATGCAGGTTGTTGGAATAGCAACCCCTCCAGTGGACAGCTCTGCCCCTTACTGCCTTTGGGTCAGCGAGACAACCGCTTTGCCCTCAGCTCAACTGAGCGGTTGGCCGCTTGGCTGCAACACAATTTGTTGCCTGACGCACTGGCCGCTGACGACGGTTATCTCTTTCTGCTGCGCTTCAACAGCGCAGAGGCGCTGTTGAACGGCTTTTCACGCCACCCCAGTCCAAAAACAAGACGGTTTTCTTCACACACTTGCCGAAGTTCAAGCACAACACCAACAACAGCATCATCATCGAACACCTCAAAAACGACGACCTGCGCCGTGCCGATCTGCAAGCCCACGACGAGAAAATATTCACCGACATCGAACAAGGACACTGGGCGCTCTGCCCCAGCAACCCCGCCTCCGATCAGGCTACTTTGCCGCTTGATCCGCCCTTGGTCGCCCGCAACCCCGCCAGCGACATCAACAGCGGTGTGGTGGGCATCGACTTCGGCACCAAAAGCACCGTCGTGGTCTGCCAAAAAGGAACCATCCAAATCCAACCGATGCGTATTGGCACCGGCAACCTGAGCAACGCCATTGAAGCGCAACACTACGAAAACCCCACCATCATGGCTTTTCATGACCTGAGCCAATTCATCAGCGACTACCAGAGCCAAGCCGGTCGCCCAGAGACCCGCTGGCACGACCTGACCGTCTCACACACCGCCTTCCGTGATTTAATGGACGGCCACTCCAGCGACTTCAGCGCCTTTTTGAGCGACTTAAAACAGTGGGCCGGCACCAGTGGCAAAAAAATCAAAGTGGTGGATAAAAAACAGCAGATATTCGAGTTCCCCGAGTTTTTAGAACTCGACGACGACGACATCAACCCCATCGAACTTTACGCCTACTATTTGGGGCTTTACATCAACACCCCGCGCAACGGCATTTTCATGGATTATATTTTGTCCTTTCCCGTCACCTATGAACTCGCCATCCGTGACAAAATCATCCAAAGCTTTGAGCGCGGCATCAAAAAATCACTGCCCCAATCGCTGCACCAACAGCCCGAACAGATGGCCAAACTGCGGGTCAGCAAAGGTGCCAGCGAACCCGCCGCCTACGCCGTCATCGCCCTGCAAGAGTACGACTTTGAGCCAGAAGAGGATGAGCGCGTTTTTTATGGCGTGTTTGATTTTGGCGGCGGCACCACCGATTTTGATTTTGGCCTCTACCGCGACGCCTGCGAAAACACAGAATCCCGTTACGACTACGCCATTGAACATTTTGGCGCGGGTGGTGATCGTTATCTGGGCGGGGAAAACCTGCTCGCACTGCTCGCCTTTGAGATCTTTAAACACAATCAGGAAAAACTCCGCACGGCGCAGATTCAATTTACCCAGCCGCCCGAAACACCGCTTTTTTGGGTTCAGAAGCCCTGCTAAGCCCCTCCCGCGAAGCAAAAATGAACAGCAAAAATCTAATGGAGGCGCTGCGCGGATTTTGGGAGCAAGACCCCGAAAAAGCAGACACCTATCAGAACGGCAGTTTGGAGATCAACCTGTTTAATGCCCAAGGAAACGAGCAGGCCAGTTTTGAGCTGGACATCGACGCGGAACAGATGAAAAAGACCTTATATGAGCGCATCGAACGCGGCGTGGTGAATTTCTTTGAGAGCCTGCGACTGGCCTTTTCCAACCAAGCCTTTGACCTCAAAGAGATCGACTGCGTACAGCTCTTTTTGGCCGGTAACTCCAGCAAATCGCCGTGGGTCAGCGAACTGTTCGAGCAGGAAATGGCGCGAGTCATAGAAGAGATGCAACAAGAAAACCTCAAGGCCGATGACTTTTTAAGCTCCACCCCAGCCTGAGCAGCGATGAGCTGGATCGACCCACGGGCAAAACCGGCGTGGCCTACGGTTTGATTGAGACCCGCCCAGGAGGTGACGTGTTGGTGATTGATCACAACGTCAAAGAGGAGATCGCCTTTAAATATTACCTTGGCCGTTCACGCAAGAAAAAATTCAAATTGATTGTGGATCGCCACTCGCCCTACCATCAATGGATTCAATTTATTGATGCCAGTCAAACCGATTTTGAAATTTATTACAGCAGCGTTTCAGCGGTCAGCACCAATAAAATCCCCATCGGGGACAACAGCATCCAGCGTTTACGCTTGAGCATCGAGCAAGCGCACAGCAGCGCCCACGTCTATCTGCGCCCCATTTCACCCAGCGAAATTGAGTACGTGGTGGCAGATCAAAACGGCATTGAAAGCCAAGCCTACCTCAGTGACATCCAGACGGTAGCCATTTAAATGGATTTTTTTAATAAGGAAAAAAACATGACTAAAACTGATTTTTTAACGTTTCTCGACGATCCTGAAGTACGCGCTAAAATCTGCGAGATCTGTGCGGAACACGCATCACTCACACGTTCTGATCCTAACCTCCTCGATGCCCTAAAAAAAGAGGGTCTACGACAAACACAACAGATCGAGCAGCAACGCAGTGAAATCGAAAACAGCCCAGTGAAAAGCAGCGCAGCGAAATTGAAAAGCAGCGCAGCGAAATTGAAAAGCAGCGCAGCGAAATTGAAAAGCAGCGCAGTGAAATCGAAAAGCAGCGCAGCGAAATCGAGCAACAACAAGACAAACTCGACGCTGAAGAAAAAACCAATACCGACCTTCAGCGCCAAGTCGATGCCCTAGAAAACGACAGCACAACGCACACTCAAAAAATCAATCAGCAGCGCAGCGAAATCGAGCAACTGAAAAACAAACTCGACGCTGAAGAAAAAACCAACACCGAACTCCAGAGCCAAGTCGATGCCCTAAAAAACGACTACACAGCACACAAGCAAACAATCGAGCAACAGAAAAACAAACTCGACACTGAAAAACAGACCAACGCGGACCTCCAAGACAAACTCAACAACACAGAAAAAAAATTGCACACATACGAACAGCAATTTAGCGCAGAACAACACGCCTTTGAGCAGTTCCAACAGATCAGCGAAGAGACCCAAGCGGCGCTTAAAGGCATCTTCAAAGACCGCTCCCCCAGTGGGTTTCTCGCCTGCGGTTTACAAGAAAAAAACATCCTCAGCTTCTGGGACTACTGCAAAACCCGCCTGATCGAAAACCCCGATGACGAAGCCGAGCGGCTGGCGGCGCTGTTTGCGTTCTTTTTCCAGCGTTATTTGCTGGCTTACCCCAACGCCCAAATCCAAACCGTCACCGTCGGCGAACGTTTTGACCCCCTGCGCCACATCCGCACCCCCAGCAGCCCCGTCAGCGGCACCGTTAGCCGCGTGGTGCTGGCAGGCTGGATTAACCGCAAAACCGATAAAATTGTTAAATTAAGCCTAGTGGAGCTAAGCGCATGAGTCACCCAACCCAAACCGTTCAACAAGCCCAACTGCCCAACACAGTCTTAGAAAACATACGGCCTGACCATGAAAATATACTGTCTGACTCTTATCAACAGATCTGGGATGAAACCGAAAAAAAAGCCGTGGCCTTGATGGCAAAAACGTGGGTGACGTTCTCCCGTGAGCATCTGCTCTACGACGACCGCATTCAAGCCCTCTGGAGTTACGACAGCTCAGAAGAAACACTTTTTCACTCCAATAACCCTCTACAGACAGAGATGATTTAATTGCAGCTCACGAGGCCATTGCTGAACACTGCGCGCACCATGAAATGACACGACAGGCTCAGCTCAGCCCACCCACCGCCACCGAATTAAAAACCTCCCTCTACCAGCAGAGCAACACCCCCTTTGCTCTGACAAATCAACGCCCCCATTACAGCTGTTATTGGTGCTACCAAACAGAATCCAAACTGCGTGCAAAAGATTTAGATGCAGGTTGTTGGAATAAGCTCCCTCCAGTGGACAGCTCTGCCCCTTACTGCCTTTGGGTCAGCGAGACAACCGCTTTGCCCTCAGCTCAACTGAGCGGTTGGCCGCTTGGCTGCAACACAATTTGTTGCCTGACGCACTGGCCGCTGACGACGGTTATCTCTTTCTGCTGCGCTTCAACACCCTTGCGGCGCTGTTAACGGCTTTTCACGCCACCCCAGTCAAAAAACAAGACGGTTTTCTTCACACCTTGCCGAAGTTCAAGCACAAGCACCAACAACAGCATCATCATCGAACACCTCAAAAACGACGACCTGCGCCGTGCCGATCTGCAAGCCCACGACGAGAAAATATTCACCGACATCGAACAAGGACACTGGGCGCTCTGGCCCAGCAACCCCGCCTCCGATCAGGCTACTTTGCCGCTTGATCCGCCCTTGGTCGCCCGCAACCCCGCCAGCGACATCAACAGCGGTGTGGTGGGCATCGACTTCGGCACCAAAAGCACCGTCGTGGTCTGCCAAAAAGAGACCACCCAAATTCAACCCATGCGTATTGGTGGTGGCCAATTAAACAACGGTGTTCATGCCCATCAGTACGAAAACCCCACCATCATGGCTTTTCATGACCTGAGCCAATTCATCAGCGACTACCAGAGCCAAGCCGGTCGCCCCGAGACCCGCTGGCAAGACCTGACCGTCTCTCACACCGCCTTCAACGATTTGATGAACAGCCACTCCAGCGACTTCAGCGCCTTTTTGAGCGACTTAAAACAGTGGGCCGGCACCAGTGGCAAAAAAATCAAAGTGGTGGATAAAAAACAGCAGATATTCGAGTTCCCCGAGTTTTTAGAACTCGACGACGACGACCTCAACCCCATCGAACTTTACGCCTACTATTTGGGGCTTTACATCAACACCCCGCGCAACGGCATCTTTATGGATTACATTTTATCCTTCCCCGTCACCTATGAACTCGCCATCCGTGACAAAATCATCCAAAGCTTTGAGCGCGGCATCAAAAAATCACTGCCCCAATCGCTGCACCAACAGCCCGAACAGATGGCCAAACTGCGGGTCAGCAAAGGTGCCAGCGAACCCGCCGCCTACGCCGTCATCGCCCTGCAAGAGTACGACTTTGAGCCAGAAGAGGATGAGCGTATTTTTTATGGCGTGTTTGATTTTGGCGGTGGCACCACCGATTTTGATTTTGGCCTCTACCGCGACGCCTGCGAAAACACAGAATCCCGTTACGACTACGCCATTGAACATTTTGGCGCGGGTGGTGATCGTTATCTGGGCGGGGAAAACCTGCTCGAACTGCTTGCTTTTGAGGTTTTCAAAAGCAACCAAAATAATCTCAGCGCGAGCAACATACAATTTACCCAGCCGCCCGAAACCAAAACATTTTTGGGGCATGAAACTCTGCTAAGCCAATCCCGCGAAGCCAAAATGAACAGCAAAACCCTGATGGAAGCCTTGCGCGGTTTTTGGGAACAAGACCCCGAGTTAGCCGAGTCTTATCAAAACGGCAGTTTGGAAATCAACCTCTTCAACACGCAGGGCGAGATGCACACCAATTTTGAGCTGGACATCAATGCCGAAGCAGATGCAGGACATTTTGTACCAACGGATCAAACGCGGAGTGGTGAATTTCTTTGAAAGCCTGCGTTTGGCGTTTTCAAACCAACAGCTCAAATTGCACACCATCAACACCATTCAGATCTTTTTAGCAGGCAACTCCAGCAAATCACCGTGGGTCACAGAACTGTTCGAGATCGAAATGATGCGAGTCAGCGCAGAGATGCAAGAAAAAGGCATTGAGATAGATGACTTTTTTACACTCCACCCTTGCCTAAGCTCGGATCAGTTGGACAAACCCAACGGCAAAACCGGCGTGGCTTACGGCTTGATCGAAACCAGTCCCGACGGTGTTATTTTGGTCATTGACCACAACGTCAAAGAGGAGATCGCGTTTAAATATTATCTCGGACAAGAGACGAAGAAAAATTCAGAGTCGATTTTGGATCGCCAAGATGCCTATCATCAATGGGTCGAGTTTATTGATGCCAGCCAAACCAACTTCAAACTGTTTTACAGCAGCACTTCAACAGTCAGCACCAATAACGTGCGTACCAGCGACCCCAGCATTCAATTACGACGTTTGCGCATCGAACAGACGCATGAGAATGCTCACGTCTATCTGCGCCCCATTTCACCCAGCGAAATTGAGTACGTGGTTGCGCACAGAAACGACATCGAAAATCAAACCTATCTCAGCGAGATTAAAAAGGTCAGCCTGTAAATGAAAAAGCAAACAGAACACAGCGTCATTAGCCTACTCAAACAAAACCTGAGCAGAGAAAAGAACCCCACATCCAACACACACTCAATTCAAAAATACACGCCACTGAAAACCGATGAAGTGATTTTCATCCATATCGAAGAGCTGACCTTTGAGCAAGAGTCACCGCGCCGAGAAGCCTTAGAAAACATCCTCAGCACCCTGACAATCGACGGCATACAACTGGTTTATTTACTCATCGGTGATGAAAATGGGGTCTCGTTTTATTTTGCCATTGCCAAAGATAAAAACCACACCACGGCCTTGGAGCTGGATGTCGATGATATTGGCCGTTATATTTTAAAACCGAGCATTGAAGGTAATTTCCGAGGCAGTAAAATAACCGAACAGAGTAAAAATAAAGCGCAGATCCTCGCCACCATCAACGGCATGAAACGCATCCAGCGGCTTGACGGTGTGCCAACGGTCAATACAGAAGACGGCTCTTTTCAAGGCGTAGATCGTTTGGTGGATGTCATGATGGGCGACCAATTTGTCCTCATGGTGTTGGCCTCCCCGCTGAATGAAGCAAGCATTGAGCAAATTGAAACCGATCTGTACGACATTCACAATACCTTGTCACCCAAAGCCAAAGAGTCCATCCAAGACAGTGAAGGCAGCAGCCTGACCAGTGGCACCAGCAAAACCTGGGGTACGTCCGACACCAGTGGCAGCAACAAGGGCAGCTCTACATCGCAGTCAACCAGCAGCTCAAAAGGCCAAACCACCGGCAGCTCCAGTGGAGAGACCATTGGTAGATCAGATGGAGAGACCGAAGGCGAAACAACAGGAGACAGTACGGGTGTTTCAAACACTAAAACCAAAGGCACCAGTGAAAAAGGCGGTTCAAGCTCTAGCACAAATTCAGGCGCTAAAGGCACCAGCCATACAAAAAACACCGGCACTTCTACCACCAAAAACACCGGTTCTTCTGTTTCCAAAAACACTGGGCAATCAAAATCCAGCAACACCGGCAGCTCCGACAGCAGCTCCACCTCCAGCAACAGCGGCACCTCAAATTCCAAAACAACAAACAACTCCGACAGCACCAACAGCTCCAACACCACCAACCAAGGCAGCAACAAAAGCCGCGAATTCACCGACAAACTGATCAACGAATGGTTGCAATACATTGATGAGGTGCTGCTCAAACGCCTGCATCACGGTCAAAAACGCGGTCTGTTCAACGCCTGCGCCTACCTTCTCGCCAATGAAAAAGGCACCTTAATTAAACTTGGCAACACCATGAAAGCCCTCTTTTCTGGCGACGAAAACAACAGAACCCCGCTCAGGCTTAGCCCGATTCATGCTGCAAACGAAATAGCCAACATCAAAAACTTGCAGCTCTCCACCGCCAACAGCACATTGACTCAAGCGCAGCAACAGAATCAACTGCTGCACTCAAAAAACAGCCCACAATACGCCCACTGGATGTCCAGCAGTGAGTTAAGCGTGATCATGGGCTTGCCACAAAAAGAAGTGGTCGGGCTGGCGCTGAAAGAGGAGGTTGAATTTGGTTTAAACATCAAAAAACAAAACCTAAAACAAGAAAACAAATTACTGCTCGGTCACTTGGTACACAGCGGCGGAGCGTTAAACATCAAAGTCCACATTGATAAAGCGCATCTCAACAAACACACCTTCGTCACTGGGGTGACGGGCAGCGGCAAAACCAGCACCTGCCTGCGCCTGCTGGACTCGGCACAGATGCCCTTTTTGGTTATCGAACCGGCCAAAACCGAGTATCGAATTTTAACTCAAAAACACGATGATATTTTAATCTTCACCCTCGGTGATGATCGTGTGGCACCGTTTCGACTCAACCCCTTTGAGTTTTTTCCAGGCGAAAACATTACCGCTCGGGTCGATATGATCAAGGCCACCATCGAAGCGGCCTTTGACATGGAGGCGGCCATCCCGCAACTGATCGAGGCGGCCCTTTACCAATGTTATGAAGACTGCGGCTGGGACATCGCCAGCTCCACCAACAGCCGCTTTAATGATCCCTTCGCCGACGGCGTGTTTGCCTTTCCCACCTTGCAAGATCTGATTAATCAGACCGAAACAGTCGCCGAACAACAGGGCTTTGATGAACGCCTGAAAAAAGATTACATCGGCTCGATCAAAGCACGCCTGCAGAGCCTGCTGATTGGTGCCAAAGGCTTTATGCTCAACACCCCCCGCTCGATTAACTTCCTTGAATTGATTGAAAAAAACGTCATTCTGGAGTTAGAAGAGATCAAAAATGGCAATGAAAAATCCCTCATCATGGGCTTTGTACTGATCAATCTTAACGAGGCCATCAAACAGAAATACAAGCAATACAAACAGCAGGGTCAAACCTTCAAACACATCACTCTGATTGAAGAGGCGCATCGGCTGCTGGCCAAATACACCCCTGGCGACAATCCGAGTAAAAAACTGGCCGTCGAAACCTTTACCGACATGCTCGCCGAAGTGCGTAAATACGGTGAGTCTTTGGTGATCGTCGATCAAATCCCCGACAAACTCACCCCCGAGGTGTTAAAAAACACCAACATGAAGATCGTCCACAAACTGTTTGCGCAGGACGATAAAAACGCCATCGGCAATACGATGGCACTGGACGATGAACAGAAACAGTTCTTATCCAATCTGGAAACCGGCCAAGCGATCATCTCTAACCAAGATTTTGCCAAACCGCTGCGGGTGAAAATCAAAGAGGTGCCCGACCTCAGCACCACCACCACCGAGTTAATCGACGAACAGACCATCCGCAATAACGCCCTGTGTTATTATCAGCAGCGTTACAAAAAGGGCTTGATATTGGGCTTAGAATTGAATGACAGCGAACCCTCCCTTGAGGAGATCGAACAGCATTTACAGATCAAAATCCTTGGGCTTGCCAAGGGTTGGCAACACCTCTGTTCTATAGCGGCCATTCAAAAAACCAGCGCCGATAATAAAGGCTTTCAGTTTGACCTAAAACAGTACCTCGAAGGCAATCGGCTCACAGGCGAGAAAAAAATCGATTTTGTGATTCACTATTTAAAACAACGCTTTTATAAACATAAAACAAAGGTTAGTCATGATGTTTTGGCGCTGTTTATAAAAGGCATTCTCGATGGCAGCAAACAAACCTTTGAGCTCCGAGAAAAGACGCTCTTAAAAATCAGACAATCACATTAAGGTAAAGGAGATTTAGTATGGGTTTTTGGAGTTCAGTTGGCGATTTCTGTAGCAGCGCCATCGAAGTGGTCAGTTCCGTCGCCTCTTCTATTGGTTCAAGCTTAGCCAAAGCTACCACCACTCTGCTTGAAATAGCCGGTCCTTATATTGGACCGATCAGCAACATTATTCGCATCATTGGGGTCTTTCTTGATGTCCTAACGCCCAATGACAAGCCAGAAGAGCTGGGTGCCAAAGCGATGCAAGCGGAAAAAAAGCCTGAAGATTTTGACAGCAATAACGACTACATTGATTACTTACGCAACGACATAGATTTGGATACAGAAAAATTTAACAACGCCACAGATGGAGAAAAAACGGCGTTCACTGCCGTTGGCAGTTCAATTACGCTCAAAGGCATTGAAGAGGTAAAAGGCTTTGACATCCCGCTCACCACTTGGCTTTCGCTGGCGCACTTAAAACTGGATAAAGAAAGTGATGTCGTAGAGGTCAATGCCATTCTAGACACCTTTAAAGAGGACAAATTAACGGATTTTTCCGGCTACATCGAAGGGAAATTAGACACCAGCAAGGAATTAGAGGTCGGTGATGCCTTGGTCAATATGTACCAAGAACTGGAACCGACCTTGAGCAAAGCAGAGATCGAACAAAAAGTGATTCAAATGGAGAAGGGGACACTCTGATGAGCAGCCATCACTACCTTCTGGTACAGCAAGACGGTGAAATTTCGGTCTATCATTACGCCGAGAAAACACTCACTCTGCTCAAGTTTAAAGGCGAAACCCAACAAGATTACGCCTCCGATCCTGAACGTTTTTGGCGGGCCTTTAAAGAAAAAATTGAATACCACGATGAAAAACTGGGGTTTATTGTTTTTTCCGATCAAGAAACCCTGAACATCCCTGACACCATTGTCCTTTGCGACAGCGATGATTTTCACCCAGCGGCATTAAGCAACGTCTATGAGCTGGGCGACCTTAGCCAGCTGAATCAATTCAGCCACCCGCCTCTGGTCGAATTTGATATCGCTGCTCTTGCCAACAATGCAAAAGAGACCGAAACCGAAGCCATCACAGCAACCAGCATCACCCCACAGGTTAAAGAAAAAACCGAGGTGATCGAGGTGGAAAATGCACCGATTCTAACCCCGCAAGATTTTTTCACCAAAAAAACCCGCGATTATAAAAATAGTTAAAGCAGAAAATCGGGGGTTAAGACGTTCACAGCGGAGTTAAGGTTTGCTTATTTTATCGGCGCAATGCCCTTTGGTTATTGCGCCCTACGCGGTTTTGAAATGCTCGCCCTCTGTTGGCTACCGAACTGTTATAAAAACATCCCCAACAAATCATTCAAAAACCGCCGTCCCAACTCCGTCGCTTTGATTTCCCGATGATCCCAATGCAGCAGACCTTTATCCACTGCCTGCTGCAACGGCTCGGCGATGATACTCAAGGGCAGACCGGTACGCTCCAAAAACAACGCACTGGCAACACCTTCGTTTAAACGCAAGGCGTTCATCATAAATTCCAAACCGATCTTCTTGCGCTCTAAATTTTCCTCGCCCGAAACGAAACCAGCCGCATGATCCGCCATGTACTGCGCGGGCTGGCGCTGTTTCCAGCGTCGCAAAACGCGATCCTCACCTGGTAGGGTCAACTTGCCGTGCGCGCCAGCACCAATGCCGAGATAATCGCCAAACTGCCAATAATTGAGGTTGTGCGCGCACTGCCGCCCCTCTTGCGCGTAAGCCGAAACCTCATAACCGCCGTAACCCGCCGTCTGCAACGTCTCAATGCCGCGCTCCTGCATGTTCCAGATGCGTTCATCGGGCGGCAAGGTCGGTGGTCGAGCGGCAAAGGCGGTATTGGGTTCAAGGGTCAATTGATAATAAGAGAGGTGCTGCGGTTGCAACGAGAGCGCCTGCTGCACATCGGCCAACGCCATCTGCTCCGTCTGTCCGGGCAGACCAAACATCAGATCCAAATTCACGTTCTCAAAACCGGCTTTATAAGCGATCTCTGCCGCTCGCAACGCCTCACGACCGTCGTGAACCCGCCCCAGCTTTTGCAGCATTTGATCATTAAAACTCTGCACCCCGATGGAAAGGCGATTGATGCCCAAGTCGTGAAATTCGGCAAACTTAGCCTGCTCAAAGGTACCCGGGTTGGCCTCCATCGTCACCTCCATGCCGCTGCGCGGATTGAGCAGCGCACGCACTTGGCTCAGCAGACGATCCAAGGCCTCTGGTGAAAACAAGCTCGGCGTACCGCCGCCAATAAAAATACTCTCCAATGAACGCCCCCACACATCGGGCAGGTCACGGCTTAAATCCGCAATCAAGGCATCGACATAGGCCATTTCCGGCAACGCCTTGGGCGCTGCGTGTGAGTTGAAATCACAATAAGGGCATTTTTGCAGACACCAAGGAATATGGATGTAGAGCGACAGAGGCAGTGCCGCAGTGAAATGAAACACCTAAGCGACCAACAAAGCCGTAACCGGCAGCCAAAATGACAGCCGCGTCACACCGGCCTTGCAGGACTCCACAGAGAACGTGCCGCCCTCAACTTCAATGGATGATTTAATCTTTTGTAATACCAACTCATGATCCCATGCGTGACTTTCAACTAGAAAATAAAAACGTTCGGTATGCTGCCATGCTCGAATTTTCAACTCAGAACCTGAGGAGGAGTGATAACGCTGGTGACTGAGGAGGCGGCCTAACACGGATTCTAGCCGTGGCCGATCAATCTCCGTCTGTGCCATAGAGGCAACTTGCTGATTCAGCATAATGTTTGTCTTCTGTTGCGTTTTAATGACCGCTTCCAGCGTCTCAATTGGCGTGTCTGCCGAATACCTTCCCTACGTTTGTCCTAAAGGGACTTCCGCTAGCAAGGCTAACGCACTTTTACAGGGGACAACAGTTAAAACTCTTTCAGTTCATAAGATCCTCTTAGCCAAAAAGCCATAACAGAACAGCATAACGCGCCGCTTTACCAAGCAAAATCGCCAACAGAGAAGAAAAAAAGGGAATGCGCAACCAACCCGCTGCGAGGCAAAGAGGATCCCCTACCAGCGGCAACCAAGAAAGCAGCAGCAGAGGCGCACCGTGTTTTTGCAACCAGTGGCTGGCGCGTTGCTGAGCCTCGCTCAACTGGCGTGTACCGTAACCCCGACTGATCCAATAACCCAGCAACCAAGAACTCACCCCACCGAGGGTATTGCCCAGCGTCGCCACCAGCAGCAGGCTTAAGGGTGAATAGCCGTTGCTGAGCAACAGCAACAGCAACACCTCAGAGCCTCCAGGAAAGAGGGTTGAAGAGATAAACGCACTGCCAAACAGACCCCACAGATTCAGATCCAACACTCAGCACACCCTATCGAGAAGGCAATGCCTCCTGTTCTGCAGCTTCACCATAAACAATGCGCGCCACATAAAGTGAGAGCAGTGCCACTAAAAATCCCCAAAGGGAAATGAGAGCGTAATTGTACGCCAATAAAACAAACAGAGCCGCACCGGTCACCATGTAACCAAAACGTTTGACCTCTTGATCACTGGCTCCCAGTAGGGGCAACAAGACAATCGCACAGTAGATGGCATAGACCCACAGCTGGGAAAAATAGGCATCATAAAGCAACTGCGTCTGATAGACGATGTTGCCCTCAACCACCATCACTTGTAACCAATCGTCACGCAAAAACATCGGCATGTAGAGCGACAAACCAAACAACAAACCCAATAACGACAGCAAGAGAAACTCCTCACGACGAGCAAAATCGGTCTCTAGTTGATAAACCGCATGGGGAATCCAAAACAACCAAAACAGATGAGAAAAAAACAGATAACCGTAGACCGCAGTGGTCGGCTCCAATAAGGGCCCTAGCGCCAGCTCCAACCAGATCTGCCCCTCCAGCGCCTGCTGAATACCAAACACCAACGGCAAACCCGCCAAAGCCATGTAACGCTTATCCCAATCAGAAGCGCGATTGATCGCATAGAGCCCAACAGGAATTAAAACAGCGGCACTCAAAAAACTGACCGTACTGGAAAAAAACATAATATGACCCATCCTTGATAAGTGGCTAACACCCTATCTATAGCTCACTGATGCAACAAATAAACAAAAGTGGCTATACAGCAGTTTAGAACTAGTCTAAACTTTTATCCGTGGCCTCTGTGGGCCCTATTTAAACCACCAAGAAGGTATCCTACGATGGACTTAAAAGGCAGCAAGACTGAGCAACACTTGAAAGACGCATTCGCTGGAGAATCCCAAGCAAACCGCCGTTACCTCTACTTCGCAGGAAAAGCAGACATCGAAGGTTACAACGACATCGCCGCCCTGTTCCGTTCCACCGCTGAAGGTGAAACCGGCCATGCACACGGTCATTTGGAATACTTAGAGCAGACCGGCGATCCCGCTACCGGCCTGCCCTTTGGTCCGACTGGCGACAACCTGAAATGCGCCGTTGCCGGTGAAACCCACGAGTACACCGACATGTACCCTGGAATGGCCAAAGACGCACGTAGCGAAGGTTTTGATGAAGTTGCTGATTGGTTTGAAACCTTAGCAAAAGCGGAACGTTCACACGCCAATCGTTATCAGAAAGCTCTGAACGAAATGGAATAAAGCGTTTCTCCGACCAGAGCCTGCTCTGGTCGGTTTTGATCAATTTGGAGATAGATTATGGCCGCCCGCGAAGGCAATCTCGAAGCCCCCACTCGCCACCCCCTTGATTGGAAAAACCCCGATTTCTACAACGAAGAGTCTCTCTTCAATGAATTGGAACGCGTCTTTGACCATTGCCACGGCTGTCGTCGTTGCGTCAGCCTGTGCCAATCCTTTCCGACTCTGTTTGATTTAGTCGATGAGTCAGAGACCTTTGAAGTCGATGGCGTTGCCAAAAAAGACTACTGGAAGGTGGTGGATCACTGCTATCTCTGTGACCTCTGTTACATGACCAAATGCCCCTACACGCCACCACACGAATGGAATATTGATTTCCCCCATCTGATGCTGCGCGCCAAGGCGGTTAAGTTTGAAAAAGGCGAGGTGAAAACCCGCGACAAAATTCTCACCAGCACCGACACCGTTGGCAAACTGGCAGGCATCCCCGTTATTGCGGGTCTTGTCAATGCCGCCAACCGTGCCAAACCAACACGCAAACTGTTGCAATCGGTGCTGGAGGTACACGAAGAAGCCCGTCTACCCGAATACCACAGCAAACCGCTGCGCAAACGCCTTTCGCACCTGATCGACAAACAGGCCGCCGGTACTCCCGCCGGGAAAACCACCGGCAAAGTGGCGCTGTTTGCCACTTGCTACGGCAACCGTAACGAACCCAAAATCGGCGAAGATCTGCTGGCGGTGTTTGAGCACAACGGCATCCCCGTCACGCTGGCGAAAAAAGAGCAGTGCTGCGGTATGCCCAAGCTGGAGCTGGGCGACCTTGAAGCGGTGCAAGCCGCCAAAGAGGCCAACATTCCGCAACTGGCCAAACTGGTAGATGAGGGCTGGGACATCATCGCTCCTGTGCCCTCTTGCGCTTTGATGTTCAAACAAGAATTACCGTTGATGTTCCCCGACGATGCCGAAGTGCAAAAAGTCGGCAAAGCCATTTACGACCCCTTTGAGTATTTGATGCACCGCTCCAAAGCCGGTCTGCTCAACACCGACTTTAAAACCCCACTGGGCAAAGTGGCCTACCACGCCGCCTGTCACCAGCGGGTGCAAAACGTCGGCGCGAAAACCCAGCAAGTGCTGGCGTTGATCCCCGACACCACCATCACCACCATCGCCCGTTGTTCTGGTCACGATGGCACCTACGCGGTGAAAAAAGAGTTTTACGATTCGGCAATGAAAATTGTCAAACCGGTGGTCAATCAAATCAAGCGCGCCGAGGCAGATCACTACGGCAGCGATTGCCCAATGGCAGGCCACCACATCGAACACGCGCTGAACGACGGCAGTGTCACCGAACACCCCATGAGTCTGCTACGCAAAGCGTACGACATCTGAATTTTAGGAAAAACATTATGAGCAAACTCAGCCACAGCGACCTCTACAGTCTGGAGCAGTACTCGCGGATTCGTCCCGAGTTTCGCACCACGGTGATGGAGCACAAAAAAAATCGTCACATTGAAATCGGTGAGCACGCCGGTCTCTATTTTGAAGACAACCTGACGATGAAATACCAAGTGCAGGAGATGCTGCGCATCGAACGCCTATTCGAAGCCGAGGCCATCCAAGACGAGCTGGATGTCTACAACGATCTGGTTCCCGACGGCGGCAATCTAAAAGCCACCTTTATGCTCGAATATTCTCAGATTGAAGAGCGCAAAAAAGCCTTGGCCAGCTTAGTTGGTGTGGAACACACCCTTTACATGCAGGTTGAAGGTTTTGATCCGGTCAAAGCGATTGCCAATGAAGATCTGGAACGCAGCACCGATGAAAAAACCTCAGCGGTGCATTTTGTCCGCTTTGAATTCAGTGCCGAGATGATTTCAGCATTGAAACAAGGCGCGGCTCTTTATGCCAGTATCGAGCATGAAAATTACCCTGAGCGGGTTAAATTAATGGGCAATCAACACAGTGCTCTGCTCGCGGATTTTGCCTAACATCAGCGACTCAATCCAACACTCTATTGACCACCGCCGAGGCCAGCATCAACCCCAACATCGCCGGTAAAAACGAAACAGTACCGTTCACCGAACGGGCACGACCACCCTCCACCGGCTGATGTTCGCTGCCCTTTTTCGGCAGCTCATCACTGAACACCACTGGATAATTCAAATCCGCTCCCAAACGCCGCAAGCGCCGACGCATCTCCCGCGCCAAAGGACAAACGTCGGTTTCTGCCAAGGTGCTTAATTTCACTTTACTGGCATCCAAACGCCCCCCCGCTCCCATTGCCGAAAAAACCGCAATGCCCTGCTGCTGACACTGCCAGACCAGATCCGCTTTGCAATGAATGCTGTCGATGCAATCAATCACCACATTGGTTTTTGACCCTTGCAACAACTCCACAATATTCTCAGGGCGAATAAACAAATCCTGCACACTTAACTCCAATTCAGGATTAATATCTCGCAGACGTTCGGCCATCACCTCGACCTTGGAGCGCCCCAAGGTGGAACGCAACGCCAACAGTTGCCGGTTTAGATTGGACTCCGCCACCGTATCGTGATCAACCAGCGTCATCTGGCCTACGCCCGCCCGCGCAATCGCCTCAGCAGCAAACCCACCCACCCCACCCAAACCCACCACCATCACTCGTGTTTTAGCCAGCTTTACCACACCTTGATGGCCAATCAGCAACTCGGTACGTTGCATTGCTTCACTCATATTTATTCTCACTTAAAATTGAAACAGCTGACGTGCGCTGTTTGTTGTCACACTCGCCACCTGCTCTTGTTCAATGCTGCGCAATTCTGCCACTGTTTGCACTACCTGACTCAAATAAGCCGGTTCATTACGCTCTCCCCAATGAATCTGATCCGGCTGATCCGGTGCATCAGACTCCAGTAACAATGCTTCTAAAGGCAACAACTTCACTAAGCGCCTCAGCTTCAACGCCCTCGGGTAGGTAATCGGCCCCCCAAAACCGAGCTTAAAGCCCCGCTCGATCAGCTGTTTCGCCTGCTGCTCACTGCCGGAAAAACAGTGGCACACCCCGGTCAACGTGGGGCGCTGGCGCAGCGCCCGCAACACCTGATCCACCGATTTGCGCGCATGAATCACCACCGGCAAATTAAACTGCACCGCCAGATCCAATTGCTGATGAAAAAAGTGCAGCTGCGCCGTTTGATCCAACTCTTTAATAAAAAAATCCAGCCCACACTCACCCACCGCCAGCGGCTTCTCGTGCGCCAACCAGTGTTGCAATTGATCCAGATGCGCCTCTTTATGCTGATCAATAAACATCGGATGCAGACCGTAAGCCGCGTACAAGCCATCAGACAAGGCCAACACATCTTTTAAAACAGGCCAACGCGCCGCCGAAACCGCAGGCAGCAGCTGCGCCACCACGCCAGCCTGAGCGGCACGCAGCAACACCGCACGACGATCAACATCAAAACGCGGATCATCTAAATGACAGTGACTGTCGATCAGTTGCATTAGCACATTTACTCTTTCACTCAAACATTCGATTGAAGTGCCGATTAATAGATTAAGTCCAACAAAGACAGCCCCATGAAACGCCTTATTAATCTGACAAAAAACTACAAACTCAGCAGCAAAATTTATCTGGCTGCCGGACTTTTTTTATCCGGCATGACGATTATTTTAGTCGCTGGCGCGTACAACATCACCCAAAAAGTCAATAACATCGAAGTCGCCATTCACAGCAGCTCGCAACAGGTCAACCTAGCCAATAACGTAAAAATCGCTATTTTAAAAATGGATCTGGCACTGCAAGCTCTGATTGCTAAAAATGAACCGCAACAAATTCGCGCCTCAGCCGTGGCCTCCATTCGAGCCGGTGCGTATCTGGACGAAGCGTTAGCCAACCTACCTCACGATGCCAACAGTAAAAAACTACTAGAACAAGTTGACTCCATTCGCTCTGAACGCTTGAAAATCATCCGTTTGGGGCGTCAAAATCGAGATACGGCAGCCCTCAGCACCATCTTTACTATTCAACCTATTTTAACTCAGATTCAAAACCTCAGCGATGCCAGCATTCACTCCGCCAAAAAATCACTGGCCGATAAAACCCATCATTCTAAAAAGAAGCTGGAAAACACCCTAAAAATTCTGGCAGGCTTGAATCTGTTTGGTGTCGCGCTTGGCATGTTCATTGCGTTTTTCAGTATTCGCATGATGTGCGAGCCACTGCGAAAAATTGAACAGACCATGCACGCCATCGCCAAAGGCGACTTAACCCAAAATATTGATATCGACGAACTGGGCTCAGATGAAATTGGCATGACCCTAAAAAGCATTCGTTCCACTGTCGAAACCCTACGCAGCACCGTCGCCGACATTCGTTTGGCCTCCCACTCGGTTAACAGCGATGCCGAACAGATGAACGGCGATGCACAACAACTCTCCCATATCAGCCAACAATTAAACCACGGCGTTGAAGAGATCAATAAAAACACCCATCAAGTCACTCTTTCCAGCAGCGCCGCTGCCGATAAAATATCCAAAGCCAATCAACGTGCCACATCCGCCAGCGAACTGGCTCATCGTTCGTTTGCATTAATAAATCAGTCGGTCAATGATTTTCAACTGTTTCAAACCGACATGCAATCGGCCACTGCACGCAGTGAAAAACTGGTGGACATTGCCAACCGCATCAGCGGCATCACCAACACCATTAACAGCATCTCTTCACAAACCAATCTACTCGCTTTGAATGCCGCCATTGAAGCCGCCCGAGCCGGTGAACAAGGGCGTGGTTTTGCCGTGGTCGCCGAAGAAGTGAGAACGCTGGCCAGTCACACCTCCAGTGCGGTAGAAGAGATCTCCTCTCTGATTGAAGACGTGAAAGAGAGCGTCAGTCAAACCGTCGAGTCTATGAAAAATGCCTCTGAAAAAGCCGACCGTAATATCAATCAGCTGAAAAAAGTGTCGGTGAACATAAAAACCAATAAAGACAACGCCGATCAAATATCCACCGCCTTAGCAGACATATCCCAGATTATGAGCTCGCAACTGAAAACCAGTACCTTAACCAACGGTACGGTCACCACACTGGTTGAATACAACACACAAAATAGACGGCAATCTGAAAAATTATTCTGCCTAAGCAATCAACTGGACTCTGCCACCAAAGTGTTAAATAACGCCGTGGTGCAGTTCAATGTCTAATTTTTTCCATAACCGAGATCGACCATGAAGAAATTATTATCAGCCACACTCGCCACATTCTTGCTCAGTTCCTTAATGGGTACTACCCAAGCCAAGGAATTTGAAGTTGGGCAAAAAAACAAATCCTTTACCAAAGATGAATTAACCATCAAAGCGGGCGACACAGTCAGCTTCCCCAACAAAGACCCCTTCTTTCATAATGTCTTTAGCCTGTCAGAAATCAAGTCATTTGACCTCGGTTCTTACAAACAAGGCGACACCAAAAAAATCGTGTTTTTTAAACCCGGAACGGTGGATGTTGAGTGTGCCATTCACCCGAAAATGTACATGAAAATCAACGTAAAAAAATAAGTGAGGAACAGCATGAACTTTTTTATAAAAAGCGCGGCTTTTGTTGCTCTGCTTTACAGCTCGACGGCTTTTTCAGCCTGCGACACATCAAATAAGGATATAGAGTGTGGTATCAAGGTCTTTCAAGAACGCTGCGCTTTATGCCACGGCTCCTTCGGCTTAGGCGACGGCGTTTTGCCACTGAGCCTAAAACAGTACCCCAACACCAATTTATTGAAACAGAATCAACAACGCACCCAGAGTCAAGATGACATCAAACAAGTGGTGGCACTGGGCAGTTTACACCCCGACATCAGTGCGGAAATGCCCTCATGGAAGGATGAGTTAAGCCCCTTTGAAATAAACGCCGTGGCTGAATTGATTTTTCAATTGCGTACCAAAACACCCCAAACCGTCAGCCTACTGCGCGCCAGAGAGCAAGCCCACATCCCCAGCCAACAGCTCGGACAGACTCTGTTTGCCGGACGCTGCACCCTCTGTCATGGCAAAAAAGCCGACGGTAAAGGCCGCATGGCAAAAATCATCAAAAACCCACCGCCGTTTAATTTAACCCTAAGTCGAGCGCCCGACGCGTACTTAAAAAACATCATCAGCAAAGGCGGCCAAGCGATGGGACGCTCATCGCGGATGCCACCGTGGGGCAAAGACCTCAACAGCACCGAGATAGATTCGATCATCTTGTTTTTAAAAAGCATACGCAGCTAACCCCAAGTCACCCATTAAACCACACCACTTTCACTTCACTCAAAGCAGGTAAACACTTGTGAATACTGTATTTAAAACAACCGCAAACACGGCCATTTTAATGGCAGCAGCGCTGTTTTCACCCTTCAGCTTAGCCACCTCTGAGCTGATTTTTGAAGCAGGCCACCCCTCTCTACAAAAGTGGCTACTACCGGAAACAGCCCCCGCACCGGCACAAAACAGCTGGACAAAAGAACGCTCGGAGCTGGGGAAAATGCTCTTTTTTGACCCCCGCTTAAGCCGCAACGGCACCATCTCCTGCGCCACCTGCCATAACCCCATGCTGGGCTGGTCAGATGGCTTAAAAAAAGGCGTTGGCATTAACGGTTCACGCCTTGGCAGAGCATCGCCTGTGGTCACCAATACCGCGCATAATTTTATTCAGATGTGGGATGGACGCAAAAAAGACCTCGAAGATCAAGCCACTGGCCCAATGGACACCGCCGCCGAAATGCACACCGACTTTGAAGCCACACTGACATTTTTAGCCAGCAGTAAAGGCTACACCAACGCCTTCAAACAAGCCTACCCTGGTCAAGGCATCAACCGCGACACCATTGCCAAAGCCATCGCCTCATTTGAACGCACCATTATCAGCAACGACTCGCCTTTTGATCGCTGGGTTCACGGTGATCCTCAAGCCCTCAACAGCCAACAAGTGGCGGGCTTTAAACTGTTTGTTGATCCCAAAAAAGGCAACTGCGAAGTCTGTCACTCTGCGCCCAACTTTGTCGATGATGGTTTTCATAACATCGGCTTAAAAGGCGACGACCCTGGACGTTACACCCAGCGCAAAGTGAAGATATTAAAACGTGCCTTTAAAACCCCCACCCTCAGAGACATTGAACTCTCAGCGCCCTATTTCCACGACGGTTCAGCCAAAACCCTAGCAGAGGTCATTGATCACTACGATCGAGGCGGCATCAACAAGGAAGGCTTAGACCCGAATATGTTCCCACTCAAACTCTCTGGCCAAGAAAAAGAGGAGCTGCTGGCGTTTATGGCCGCTCTGACCACCAAACCCAAAGCGTTTGTATTGCCCATTTTACCGCTGCGTTAATTCCTTCCGTTCTATCGCCCCACTTCGTGGGGTGGCTCTGCTCTTTTTCCTGACCCACAAACAAACATGTTATGCTCTGGCTTCGTTATTTTAGCCATCATCGCTGGATATTTGGGAGAAAAGCTTGAGCAATCCAAGCCGCGTTTTATTGTGGATGCTGCTGTTTTTGGTCATCGCACTGTTAACGGTCAGCACCTTAATCGAACCACTGCAAGATGCCTTTTTTGCCAACCAAATATTCAACGGCATGATCTTAGGCGTACTCCTAATTGGCATTGTGGTTAATTTTCGCCAAGTACTGATCTTGCGTCCTGAATTTCTCTGGATCAAAGCCTTCCCCAACAACGAACAGACGCGCTCACAACCGCGCCTCTTAGCACCGATGGTGAAAATGTTGGCCGGTCGTGGCGAAGGCTCGCGCATTTCAGCTTTGGCCATGCGCGCCATGTTGGATGGCATTCGCCTGCGGCTGGATGAATCCCGCGACTTGTCACGTTACATGAGCGGCTTGCTGGTTTTTCTCGGTCTGCTCGGCACCTTTTGGGGCTTGCTCGACACCATCTCTGGTGTGGTAGAGGTGATCAAAAGTTTGAGCCATCAAAACGACGACTTGGCCAGTAATTTCACCCAGCTCACTCAGCAACTGCAAGTACCGCTGTCGGGCATGGGCACCGCCTTTAGCTCCTCGCTGTTTGGTCTCTCCGGCGCTCTGATCATCGGCTTTTTAGATCTGCAATCCGGTCACAGCCAAAATCGGTTTTACAACGACCTAGAAGAGTGGCTCTCCGAACTGGCTCATCTGCCCAGCGGCAGCCTCAATATCGAAGGTGGCAACGGCGGCGTATCCAGCTACATCGAAGCGCTGCTGGAGCAGACCGCAGACAACTTAAACAACCTGCAACGCAACATGGAGCGCGGCGAAGAAAATCGCCAACAAGAGCAGCAAAAACAGGTGCAACTGGCAGAAAAACTGACTCATTTAACCGAGCAACTGGCCACTCGTTTAGGTGAAACCCAGAGCCACAACAAAAACATGAACCAACATCTGCACAACATCGACTCGGGCATCAACCGTCTGTTGAGCGAACTCACCAAAGACCGCGCTCAATTCTCTCAAGAGGTACGCGATGAGGTGCGTCTGCTGGCGCGTACTCTGGCTCGCAAAGGCCCCACCGAATAAGGAGTCGTCATGTTAGCAAGCCACCGCCGCCATCAAACGGTCAATGTCTGGCCAGGCTTTGTGGACGCCCTAGCGGCTGTGCTGCTGGTGTTTATTTTTATGCTGCTGATTTTTATCGTCGGCCAGTTTTTTCTCACCGACGTCTTAATCGGTCGAGACAAAGCCCTCGATCAGCTCAGCCGTGACATTAATAAGCTCAGCAGCGTGCTCTCGCTGGAGCGAGAAAAACGCCAACAGCAAGCACAAGAGTTAAACGACAGCCAAACCCGCCTGCAAGCCACCCTTTTGCAACGAGACATTTTGCAACAACGAGGCGCTGTTTCAGAACAGACCGTCGCTCGTCAACGCCAAGAACTGCAACTCAGCCAACGTCAATTGACCCAGAGCCAACAAGAACTGATGGTGAGAATGCACACTTTGGAGCTGGCAACTGAGCAAGAACAAAAACTCAATCAAACACTCCAGCAACAACGACAACAACTGACCAAGAGCCAAACCGCACTGCAAACGGAACAGCAGCTCAGCGCGTCAGCCCAGCAACAACTGGCGCTCTTCAGCCAACAACTCAACGCCTTAAAAACTCAGCTGGCCACACTCTCAGCAGAATTAGACCTGTCACAAGCGGAGATCAAGCAGAGAGACATCAAGCTGAGCAGCTTAGGAAAAAAACTCAATCTGGCACTGGCAGACAAAGTGCGTCAGCTGAAAAAATACCGTTCGGAATTTTTTGGCCGTTTGCGCGAAACCTTAGGCGATCAAGCCGGTTTGCGTATTGAAGGTGATCGTTTTGTTTTTCAATCGGAGCTGCTGTTCGCCAGCGGTTCTGCTGAACTGGGCAAAGCAGGCCAACAACAGCTGCTAAAACTGGCGAAAAGTCTGCGCACCGTCGCCAAAAAAATCCCCAAAGACATCCAGTGGATTTTGCGCGTCGATGGCCACACGGATCGTCGCGCCATCAAAACACCGCTCTACGCCTCCAACTGGGAGCTTTCCAGCGCGCGCGCCATTTCAATTGTGAAGTATTTGATCCAACAGGGAATTTCGCCCACCCGCTTGGCTGCCGCTGGTTTTGGTGAGTTCCAGCCACTGGATAAACGACGCAACAGAGAGGCGTATCAGCGCAATCGACGCATTGAGATCAAATTAACTCAGCCTTAGGCCAGTTAGAGCACAGCGTGGATTTGGATAACGGACTGATGTTACCCACCGAAAAAGTGTTCTTGCCAATCAATTGTGAGACCCCGCTGAACGTTCCACCCTGAATCGAATTCAGCACCTTTGCCTACGTTGAAAAAACCACCCCACCTCTACGAGGCACCCCTCCACAGGAGGGGAATTGTTCGTGTATTTTTTCACTCACTGCGTAGTAGTCAGAACCAATCTTTCTATTTTCTAAGCTGCCTATCCGGCAGTGAACAAGTTTTGTACCTGATCAACCACAACGCGCTTTTTCTAACTGATATTACGCGCTGAACAGGAACCTATACCCTATAGAACAAACCTTGTGTTCGCCCTGTTTGTGGAACGTGGATTTTAAATGGGAGGTTTATTTTTCACTCGTCATTCCCGCGAAGGCGGGAATCCATAGGCTCTTGTCATAGATTCATGTGGATTCCCGCCTTCGCGGGAATGACGTGGGTTTAGATTGATTTTCTAAGCTGCCTATCCGGCAGTGAACGTTCAGGTTCAGGTGCATAAAAAACAATTGACTTTCTAAGCTGCCTATCCGGCAGTGAACACTGGGTGTTGCGCTCAACTGATGCAGCACAGTTTCTAAGCTGCCTATCCGGCAGTGAACAATCTCTACAAAATGGCGCACAGACCCCGCATTTTCTAAGCTGCCTATCCGGCAGTGAACAAAGCGGAAAATGAGGCTCACGCGGCTAGCTGTTTCTAAGCTGCCTATCCGGCAGTGAACGCATCAACCGTTGATTACTCTTTTGCTAGAAATTTCTAAGCTGCCTATCCGGCAGTGAACAGCAATGCTCTCCATGCAACAACCATTTAAGTTTTCTAAGCTGCCTATCCGGCAGTGAACGCCACGCCAGACCCTTCCTGATTCGGTGTTTGTTTCTAAGCTGCCTATCCGGCAGTGAACTCTGTTCTGGTTTCGTTACCGGCTCTTGTGTCTTTCTAAGCTGCCTATCCGGCAGTGAACTTGTTGGTATAGATGATGGCGTTTTGCATAATTTTCTAAGCTGCCTATCCGGCAGTGAACACCAGAGAACGAAGTTGTACCAAATGCAGCCATTTCTAAGCTGCCTATCCGGCAGTGAACTTCCGCTGAGTGCGAATAGCGCCGCCGGTTGCATTTCTAAGCTGCCTATCCGGCAGTGAACGAGGCTAGAGAGGCTGAGTGACGGTCTAGCTTTCTAAGCTGCCTATCCGGCAGTGAACTAGATGCTCCAGACATATTTTTGGCTAGAATTTTTCTAAGCTGCCTATCCGGCAGTGAACTGTTTGCACCGACTGCTATACTCTGATGTGAATTTTCTAAGCTGCCTATCCGGCAGTGAACGACGTGGGCGGCTATGCGGCTTTAGCTTGTATTTCTAAGCTGCCTATCCGGCAGTGAACTCAATGCAACAGTGATTAACGATGCTCTTATTTCTAAGCTGCCTATCCGGCAGTGAACAACTAAGAGCTGGATATTGCGAGTCTGATATTTTCTAAGCTGCCTATCCGGCAGTGAACCAATGTCAAGAACTCCGATCGCCGCCATTTTTCTAAGCTGCCTATCCGGCAGTGAACCAAATGTCAAAGCTCGATCGCCCTATTTTCTAAGCTGCCTATCCGGCAGTGAACCAGCATGACTATAGTCGTGTCATGCGATGTTTTCTAAGCTGCCTATCCGGCAGTGAACTGTAATCACTGCGGCTGATGATCAGCTAATGATTTCTAAGCTGCCTATCCGGCAGTGAACAAAGGGTTACGAAAAAGCGCCACCGCTACATTATTTCTAAGCTGCCTATCCGGCAGTGAACGCAGAGCTAGCAGAGCTAGCAGTGGCACGGGATTTCTAAGCTGCCTATCCGGCAGTGAACATCATCTTAATCGTGGTGGTACGTCTATTTTTTTTCTAAGCTGCCTATCCGGCAGTGAACCGGATCAGCGTACAACTGCGCGCTGATACGCTTTTCTAAGCTGCCTATCCGGCAGTGAACTGACTGTTGAGCGTTGACAGTGACTTTGTTTCTAAGCTGCCTATCCGGCAGTGAACGCATCTAACAGACCTACAGACCATAGTGCATCTTTCTAAGCTGCCTATCCGGCAGTGAACTTGCTGGGTCAGTGGTAGCGGGTCGTGCGTCATTTCTAAGCTGCCTATCCGGCAGTGAACAGAAAAAGGCGACAAAGCTAGATCCCGTGGTTTTTCTAAGCTGCCTATCCGGCAGTGAACACAAAAAAGCCGCTAAATCAGCGGCTCCCTTGTTTCTAAGCTGCCTATCCGGCAGTGAACCTGACTTATTGTTCAAGCTGGCCAATCGGCAATTTCTAAGCTGCCTATCCGGCAGTGAACACTCTGATCCTGTCGCTGTAGATTTTTTGAAATTTCTAAGCTGCCTATCCGGCAGTGAACGCCGTTTTCGCCGCTGTCACAGTGACGTTCTCTTTCTAAGCTGCCTATCCGGCAGTGAACACGGCTGCACCAAAAGCGGCGCAAGGCGCAGCTTTCTAAGCTGCCTATCCGGCAGTGAACCTATCCTGATTTATTTTTCAAGCCAGCTAATCTTTCTAAGCTGCCTATCCGGCAGTGAACTTGAAGAGGCTGTTGCGATAGCCGCGCTTGTTTTTTCTAAGCTGCCTATCCGGCAGTGAACACCTCCTTCCCACAATGCCCTCTCTGTGAGAATTTCTAAGCTGCCTATCCGGCAGTGAACCCCCGCCTTGTGTGCGATTTGATTAGCAAATATTTCTAAGCTGCCTATCCGGCAGTGAACAAGTGGAGCTTCGATATGTGAAACTATCACAATTTTCTAAGCTGCCTATCCGGCAGTGAACGATTGTAATTCTCAATTTGCGAGCCTGATTGATTTCTAAGCTGCCTATCCGGCAGTGAACCCGACCATGACACGTCACAGGCGTAGGCGTGATTTCTAAGCTGCCTATCCGGCAGTGAACATGAGGATAAAGAGCTTGGTGCAGCTCTTGATTTTCTAAGCTGCCTATCCGGCAGTGAACGTACATACTCGCACTAAGCAGCATCCGCGATCAGTTTCTAAGCTGCCTATCCGGCAGTGAACCTCATCGATATTGGAGTGGTTTCAGGTCACCTATTTCTAAGCTGCCTATCCGGCAGTGAACAAGAGTATATCAGCAAAAAAATCAGTTACAACAAAGAGTTAGCCGTATTTAGCCAAAAAGACCAATAAAAAAACCGCTTATTGTAACTGATTGTATTTTAACAGATTTTTAAAGAGCTAAAAAATAAGGGGTAAAATAGGTTGTCGCCCCTCAGAAAAAAGAATAAAAAACCATATTATTTGAGTTCTCTGCGGTCTCTGGTCTTGGGATTTGCTCTTAACTGCGAAACATCAAACAAAAAGGGAATTAAACTAAACAAGGCGGGCAAAAAAAAGAGCCACCACTCAGCGTCCTTGCTGTGTGGTTTATGGCTGCTTCCCTATAAAATCCTGTTAGATGCGTACTGCATCACTGGCGGTAAAAGCCAATTCCTCAGCCTATGGCATATCCTATGCGCTCCCTGGCCTCCAACTCCTGATAGACAGACTCCGCTGTCCCATCAATCCTTGATGCTGTTTCATCCTTGGCTCATCCACTGAGCGTACTGATTTCCTAATCAGACGTTCCCTGACCTTGTCATCATCCTGATGACTCCTTGGCTATCGGCTCAAATTCAAAATCCTTAAATGACTTCCTGTCGATCACTCCTTGATAAAATATGTGCCTTACTTGGCGTATCCTCCTTGGATGAATCTATAGTAGTTTCTTAAACTTTTTTCTACCAGCAGCACGGCCAGCGCAGCAAAAACATCGCCCCCTAACGGTGAGGTATTTGTCAGAGAACAGCAAAAAACCAGCAATAAAAAACGCACTGCCATCTTATTTGTGATGCAGATCACAGTTCTAAATTGCCCTTTCAATCGCCCCAGCTTAAGCAGACTCTTGTCCATACAACTACAAAAGTCACTATTGGCACAATTATATCTTTAGCTTATTAGATAAATACGATATACTTAGTATTCCTTTTAAGCCTACATTGTCTCCACTGCCATTGAACGAGGTTTCTAATGCTTGACTTTTATTCCGCCAGTACCCGTATGGTCAACTCCAAACGCGCTATCACCGAATGCATGGAAGCGGCACTGGGTGAAGAAAATCAAGACTGCGATCTGGTCATCATTCACGCCTCCATCGGTCACAACTACCAACAACTGATAGATCAAGCCCGACAATTGGCTCCCAACGCTCGTATTCTAGGCAGCTCGTGTTGCGGTGTGATCGGCAGCGAAGGGGTGAGTGAATCCATGAAAGACGTGGCCATTATGGCCATCAAAGGCAAGTCAGAATTGGCAGTGGCGCATGTGGAGGGCATTTATGGCCACAACGCCTATGAAAAGACCGTAGAACTGGCAGAACAACTCAAAGCCCAGAACGGCAACATCAACATGGTGCTGTTTCTCGCCCCTGGAATAGACATTGCCGATGACCTCTGCATCCAAGGACTGGAAAACGTACTCGGCGATGAGATCACTTTTTTTGGAGCCACCTCGGCAGACAACATGCGCGGCATCGCCAGTTATCAAATGGTCGATGAAACGGTCTATGAACACACCGCATGGGCGGTGGGCTTTGCCGATCCCAGCCTCAAAGTAGACACTCAGGCCACCCACGGTTTTATCGCCACCGGCGAGCCACTGACGGTGACCAAATCCAGCGGCAACCGCATCATCGAGCTGGATGGCCAACCCGCATGGCAAATCTACACAGAGCGTCTGGGCTTGAGCACCGAAGTCACCTGCGGCGACACCATCCCCATTGGCGCACTGGCCGAAGAGCTTCCGCCAGCAGAAGCGCAGGAATACGGCAATGATCACATTCTGCGTGCCGTCACCAAAAAAGAAGATGACGGCTCAATGCACTACCCCACCCTCTGCCCAGAAGGCACCCAGCTGTGGCTGACCATCCGTGACGAAGAACGCATCTTCGATGATCTGGATCGTATGATGGAGCAGATGTTGAAGCGGATGGAAGGTGGCCAAACCGTAGCGGTCTTTCACGCCGACTGTCTCGCCCGTGGCCGAATGCTCTTCAACCGCATTATGAAAGATGAATTAGTAGCGCAGATGCAAACCCCACTGAGCAACAACGGCACCATTCCCCCTTGGCTGGGTTTGTATGGTTTTGGTGAATTTGCTCGCTTAGATGGTAAAAATGTGTATCATAATTATTCCACAGCGATTTATGCCCTCTATCGAGAGAGCTGTTAAACCACCGGTTTAACGCCCCCACTTTAACTCTGGCTACGCAGCTTCATGAACGATCTCACTTATGAGCAACTTCAGAAAAAATATGCGGCTCTACAGAAACGCCTCAACCGATTTTCACTGATCCAGCAAGACCTGATCACCTTGCATCAGAAACTGGATCGGGAGCTGGTGCGTTTCACCGCCATTCAACACTACAATACCCAAGCGCTGCTCAGTGACACACTCTCCGACTTTGCTGCGCGCACCGCCGAGGCGGTAGTTGATGTGTTTGAACTGGAGTTTGGTCTGCTCTGGCTGCTGTCCGATCAACAACTTGACCCCACTCCCAGCGGCATCGAAGGCCTGCAACTTCATCAATGGCAGGCTATAAAAAACTGGCTGGAAACCGAACTCAGCGACACACGCCTTGCCAGCGGCCTTATCCTTGATACAAAACAACTTCAACAACTTGAAGTTTCGGCTCAGTTAAACCAATTGATTATCTACCCTTGTCGAATACAAAATGAGTTATTGGGTTATCTGCTCACAGGCGTTACCACTCAAAATGCAGACTTTTACGACCCCAAACAGATGGAAAACCTTGATGCCTTTAACGTCTTTGGCCAACAAGTCTCGTGTGTTACTGAAAAACCGCTACGCCAACGACCTGATCCAAAAACAGATGGGGTTGATTCGACTCTCTGAACTCAATCACCGTACCGCCAAAGAGCAAGCCGAACACGCCAATCAAGCCAAAAGTCAATTCTTAGCCAATATGAGCCACGAAATCCGTACACCGATGAATGGCGTAATCGGCACCTTGGATCTGCTCCAAGAGACCGTCCTAGATCAAGAACAAACTCATCTGGTTGATACCGCCACCGATTCCGCTCACTGGCTGCTGAACGTCATAGACGACACCCTCGATTTTTCCAAAATTGAGGCTGGAAAATTACGCCTAGAACAGGTCAATTTTGATCTCAAACGGGAAATTTCAGCGGTGCTTCACCTGCTTGAATCCAAATCCAAACAAAAAGGCATCCAGCTCAAAAGCCAGTTTCACGGTGACATAGACACCCACTTACAGGGTGACCCCACTCGGCTGCGGCAAATTTTAATCAATCTGATTGGCAATGCGATTAAATTTACCGACCACGGCCACGTCACCCTCACAGTCAGCCTGATTTGCGGCCATTCACAACACCTCACCCTGCGCTTTTCCATCACCGACAGCGGCATTGGCATCGAGCCTGAAACCCAAAAAAATCTGTTTCAAGCCTTCTCTCAAGCCGACAGCTCCACCACACGCAAATTTGGTGGCTCTGGTTTGGGTTTGGCCATCTCACAAAAACTGGTCAATTTGATGGGCGGTGAAATCAGCATCAACAGCCAACTCCATCTCGGCTCCGACTTCTACTTTCAACTGCGTTTCCCCCTTGCCGTCAAAACCAAAAAACCAAGCCCTCCCATCAAACACAGCAAAATCAAACTGCAAGGCCATGTGCTGCTGGTAGAGGACAACCCCGTCAACCAATGGATTGGCAAACGCATGTTGGAACACTTGGGTCTCAGCGTTCAGATCGCCAAACACGGCAAAGAAGCGCTTGAATTAATCAATCAACACACCTTTCACTTAATCTTTATGGACTGCCAAATGCCAGTGATGGATGGCTATGAGACCACTCGCCAAATTCGCCAACAAGAGAAAAAAGAAAATCGTCCCCCCATCACCATCGTCGCCCTAACAGCCAACGTACTGATCGAAGATCGAGAAAAATGTTTTGCTTCCGGCATGAACGACTACGTTAAAAAACCGTTCCGCAAACAGGATATACTGCAAGGCTTGCAACGCAACCTCCCACACACCCTCACTGTTCCCGAAACCAGCCTATGATGCACGTCGTGCTTTACCAACCGGAAATTGCCCCCAACAGCGGCAATATCATTCGCCTCTGTGCCAATACCGGTGCTCAACTGCACCTGATTCACCCACTGGGATTTGAGTTAGATGACAAACGGCTGCGCCGCGCAGGTTTGGATTACCGCGAGTGGGCAACCCTTAAAGAATACACTTCATTTGAGCATTTTTTAGCGCAGCAGCCACAAGCACGGCTGTTTGCATGCACCACTCACGGCCAGCAACGCCACACAGAAGCACACTTCCAAGCCGAAGACATGCTGCTGTTTGGCCCTGAAACCCGAGGCCTACCCAAAGAGATCATTCACTCTCTGCCCAAAGAACAACGCCTACGGCTGCCGATGCGCGCCAACAGCCGCAGCCTGAATCTTTCCAACGCCGTGGCCATCATGGTCTATGAACTGTGGCGACAACTCGATTTTAACGGCAGCCAATAGAAAAAAGTGACTGTTACCAGCCTTCGGCACGAGGATCACGGCTGAGCAGATCCTGCACCGCTTGCTTTGGCGGATGCTGTTGGTAAATGACCCGATAAACCTGCTCCACAATCGGCATATCCACCTGCCAACGCTGCGCCAGCAACCACGCTTCACGAGCGGTTTTCACCCCCTCCACTGCTTGGCCAATCTCCTCCAGCGCCTCCTCTACCGACAGACCGCGCGCCAGAGCCAAGCCCATCTGCCGATTGCGCGACAGATCATCGGTACAGGTCAAGACCAGATCACCCATGCCCGCCAAGCCCATCAAGGTCTCCGGTTTGGCATCCAGCGCCATACCCAAACGCATCATCTCTGCCAGTCCCCGTGTCACCAGTGCCGCGCGCGTATTGGCACCAAAACCGAGGCCATCCGCAATGCCAGCGGCAATGGCTAAGACGTTTTTCAACGCCCCGCCCAGCTCAACGCCAACCAAATCGCTGCTGCTATAGGGACGAAAATTTTCACCGTGCAGCCAATTGACCACTTTTTTTGCCACCTCCGCTGAATCGGAAGCCACCGTGATCGCCGTTGGCAAGCCTCTCATGACCTCTTGGGCAAAGGTAGGACCGGAGATCAGCGCCAACGCTTGCACACTGCCCAACTCCTCTTTGGCAATCTGATGAATGAATTTACCGCTGCCCACCTCCAGACCTTTACAGGCACAGATCAAAACCTGAGAAGGTCGCAACAGCGGCTTAAGGGAGTGCAATAAAGTACGGAAGATGTGGCTCGGCGTGGCGACCAAAATCGCATCCACATCCGCCACACTGGTGGCCAAATCACTGGAGTAACGCAAGCTGTCAGGCAGAATTGAGTTGGGCAAATACCGACGGTTTTCAGCACAGACTGCCATCTCTTGCATCTGCACTTCATCACGCCCCCACAGCGTCGTTCGTTGGCCGTTTCGCGCCAACAGCGCCGCCAAAGCTGTGCCCCAAGAACCGGCACCGAGCACAGCAATGTTGATTGACTGGCTCATTGAGCCGTTTGCGGTGCCGCCATACCTTGTTTCACTTTTTCCAAGTGCTGCATGTAAAGTGCGTCAAAATTGATCGGTGAAAGCAGCAGTTGCGGGAAGCCGCCTTTGGCGACCAAATCCGCCACCGCTTCACGGGCAAAGGGGAACAAAATACCAGGGCAATGGCTGCCCACAATGCCGCCCATCGCATCTTGATCAAAGCCTTTGATGACAAAAATACCCGCCTGTTTCAGCTCGACCAAAAACGCGGTGCTTTTGTCTTCCAGAGTCGCAGTAACCGTAACGGTCAAAACAATCTCGTAGACATTCTCAGCCACGGTTTTTGATTCGGTGTTGATCTGCAAGTTAATGTCTGGATTCCAGTTGCCGTTTTTTGAAAACAGCTCAGGGGATTGCGGGGATTCAAACGAAACGTCTTTCAGATAGACTTTTTGAATCTGAAATTCAGAAGATGCTTCCTGTTTAACGTCACTGCTGCCATTTTCTGCCATAAGGTGCTCCATGAGATCAATAAAATTGAATGAAAAAACTGGGGGCAGTCTACAGGGATGCACCTAACGGCTCCAGAGAGGAGCACAGAGATTCAGCTAAAATCGTAAAAAAACAGACTAACTGGCAGGAAACAGCAACGAATCCAAACGACCGTCGCGCTCCAGTGCGGAAAGATCATCGTAGCCGCCCACATGGTAATCGCCGATAAAGATCTGCGGCACCGTGCTTCTTCCGGTGCGATCTTCCACTTCAGCCCACAGATCAGGACGACCATCAACGGAGCGCACATCAAACTCAACACCTTTGGCATTGAGCAGACGTTTCGCCCAAGTACAATAAGGGCAAGCCCCCATGGCGTAAACAATAATTTCAGGAGCCATGCTGCTACCCTACTTGGTCACAACGGGCAGATTGGCTTTCTGCCAAGCATACAAACCACCCGCCAAACTGTAAACCGATTCAAATCCGGCTTTTTTCAGTTTGGCGCAGGCACCCAAAGAACGATTGCCTGAAGCACAGTAGACAATCAAAGGTTTCTGTTTGTACTTTTCTAGCTCGCTGAGTTTTTTGTCCAGCTCAGAAAGCACAATGTGCTTACACTCCACCAAATGACCTTGACTGTATTCAGAGCGCTCTCGGATATCCAAAAAAAGCGCATTTTCATGATTCTGTTTTAGAATTGCCTGTGTCGCAGACAGCTCATCAAAACCACGGAAACGGCGTTGATACTCACCGTAGACGATAAAAACAATCGTGATTGCAAGGGCAATAAAAAGGTAAGGATGATTACCGACAAACTCCAGATACTGCTGCATTCACAAGCTCCAAATGATACTTTCTTACAGTATGCGAGTGCAGAACACTTCCTGCATCATGCTGATCAGACGCAGGGTACGCGCGTCACCGACGCGGTAGTATACACGGTTGGCGTCTTTTCTCGATGCCAATATCCCCTTGTCACGTAAGATCGCCAGATGCTGAGAAATGTTGCTCTGTGAGGTACCCACATTCGCAACAATCTCCTGCACACTGACCTCATCGTCACCCAAGGTACAAAGAATTTTCAATCGCAAAGGATGAGACATCGCTTTCAAAGAACGTGATGCACGTTCAATGTCTTCATCCTGAGTCATCAACTGCGTCGTTTTTGACAGCATCACTTCAAGCCTCATAAGAACCAAACCATTTGTTGCTATTTAAGAATATTAGGAAAACATTATACAGTACTTTTTCCAAACACTTTAACTACTTTATCGGGAAATTCCATCTTTATTTACAAAAAACCAGCAAAAACAATCCCATGTTCAGCAAAAGAACCGCTAAAATCAGCAACAGTTTCCACTAGACACTCCAATAATGAAGATATTTGTCGCCGCCCTGCTGCTCAGTTTCAGTCTGACCGCACCCTTTTTGGCCTCGGCCAGTCAAGAAAGTGAACAGCGCAACACAGAATTAAAACGTCTCAGCAACCAAATAGACCGACTCAGCAGCCAGATCAACTCGCAGAAAAAAAAGCGCGGCCTACAACAACAGCAGTTAAAAAAAGCCGAACAGCTGGTCAGCAGATTAAATCGCAAAATCAGCCAGCAAAAGCAAAAAATTCGCCAACAAAGCCGTGCGTTGAAAAAACTTAAGCAGCGCCAACAACACCTCAACCAACAACTAAAACAGCAGCGCGCCACACTGGCACGGCAACTGCGCGCAGCTCATCGCATCGGTGAACAACAAACCTTGCGGCTCTTTTTTAACCAGCAAGATCCCAGCAGCATCAACCGCACCCTAACACTGGCCACCTACTTAACCCAAACGCGCACCGACAACATCAAACAGCTCAACCAACTCAGCCAAGAGCTGCAACAGCTAAAACAGACCAGCCTCTCCACCTCCCAGTTGCTGGCGCGCACCCATGCTCAATTGCTGACCGAGAAAAAAGAGCTGAAAAACGGCCAAAAAAATCGAAAAGAGGCTCTTGTTGCCATCAATCGCACCCTCAATAGCGATAAGAAACGCCTAACACAGTTAAAACAACAGCAACGGCAACTGGAACGACTGCTGCAATCACTCAGTGAACGCCTCGCAGACATTCCACTGCCACCGATGAAAAAACGCCCCTTTGCCAAGTTGAAAGGCAAACTCCCTTGGCCAACTCGGGGTCGAATCGTAATCCGTTACGGCACCCCACGAGGTTTGGGTGATCTACGCTGGCGCGGCATGATTATCAAAGCTCCGCGTGGCCAACACGTACACAACGTCTATTATGGTCAGGTGGTGTTTGCCGATTGGCTACAGGGCTTTGGCAACATCATTATCATTGATCATGGCAACCACTACATGAGTCTCTACGGCCACAACCAAAGCCTGTTAAAAGAGAGTGGCGATTGGGTGCAACCCAATGACGTGATTGCCACAGTGGGTGACACAGGCGGCCAAAGCCGGACTGGGGTATACTTCGAAATTCGTCGCCGTGGCACACCGCTTAATCCGCGCCCATGGCTACAAAAACAGCCCTCAACGGCACGTCGTTAACGATCAGGGATGAGATATGCTTAGCGTCTCAATGTTACACTCACAACCTCAATTAATGGATTCACCCCTCTGCATTTTAGGAGAATTTGATGCTTGCTAAGACTCGCACATCGCTGCTCGTTATTTTGGGCATGGTGCTCGGCGCTTCCTTAACCCTCGGTCAAGGCGTCTTCGCCTTGCGGGATAATTCCGCCGAGTCGATGCCTCTAAACGAGCTGCGTAACTTGACCGACGTGCTGACCCGCATCAAGAAAAACTACGTAGAAGAGGTCAGTGACAAAGAGCTATTAGAAAATGCCATTCGTGGCATGTTAAGCGGCTTAGACCCTCACTCTTCTTTCTTAAATGAAGAGGAGTTTAAAGAGCTCAAGGTTGGCACCACCGGTCAATTTGGCGGCCTCGGCATTGAGGTCAGCATGGAAGACGGTTTTGTCAAAGTGGTCTCGCCCATTGATGACACCCCCGCACAAAAAGCCGGGGTGCAGAGCGGTGACTTGATCATTCGTCTTGACGATCAGCCGGTCAAAGGCCTGACCCTCAACGATGCGGTCAAAATCATGCGCGGCAAACCTGGCACCGACATCTTATTGACCATCGCCCGTGAAGGCGCTGGCAAACCGCTGAAAATCAAAGTGACGCGCGCCATCATTCGGGTCAACAGCGTCAAACGTCGCCTATTAGATGAAGACTTTGGTTATGTGCGCATCTCCAGTTTCCAAGTCAAAACCACCACCAGCCTGTTGGAAGCAATTGAAGAGCTGATCGAAGAGAACAAAAAGCCACTCAAAGGTTTGGTGCTTGATCTGCGCAACAACCCAGGCGGTGTGCTCTCTGCCGCGGTCGGTGTCTCTGATGCCTTCTTGAAAAAAGGCCTGATCGTTTACACCGAAGGCCGTGTCAGCGATTCCGAGCTGCGTTACAACGCCACCCCAGGCGATGCCATTGACGGTGCAGCGCTGATCTTATTGATCAACGGAGGTTCTGCTTCTGCTTCAGAAATTGTTGCGGGGGCGCTGCAAGATCACAAACGCGCGGTCATTCTGGGCACCAAAAGTTTTGGCAAAGGTTCGGTGCAGACCATTCAAGAGCTGAACGGCGGCGGCGCAGTCAAACTCACCACCGCACGTTATTACACCCCATCGGGTCGCTCCATCCAAGCCGAAGGCATTGAGCCTGACATCAAAGTCGCTAGATTGACTCTGGAAAAACAGAAAAAATCAGCCGACGAAATCAAACCACTAACGGAAGCCAACCTTAACGGCCATCTAACAAACGGCAATGCCGACAAAGATGGGCAGAATAAAGAGGCAACAGATAAATCTTCTGAGAAAGATAAAACAGAGGATAAAAGCACCCACTTAGCTGAGGAAGATTACGCCCTCTACGAAGCCCTCAATATGCTTAAAGGTCTCGCTATTCTGCAAGCGAGCCACTAACCCGCAGCAACAATGAAAGGCTCTTTCTCGACGCTGATCATTGCCCTGTTGCTTGTTGCTTGTGCTCCTGTTGAAATTATTCAGCAGGAGCCAAACAAACCTGCCACTCAAACAGCACCTCACTTACCCTACATCAGCATTATCATTGATGATATTGGCAATGATCTCGCCATCGGCAAACGCATTCTACAACTGCCCTACCCTATTACCCTCTCCATCTTGCCGCACACGCCTCACAGTCAAACGTTGCATCAACTCGCCTATCAACTCAATAAAGAACTGATGCTGCATCTGCCCATGCAAGCACTGCACAACAACCGCTACCTTGGCCCAGGCAGCTTGACCCTTAATATGTCAGAGCAACAATTTCGCCGCACCTTACGCGAAAACCTACAATCGTTGCCCGATGCCATCGGGGTCAATAACCACATGGGCAGCCTGCTCACCAGCCAACAAAAACCGATGAACATCCTCATGGAAGAGCTGGCCAACTGGGGCACGCTGTTTTTTATCGACAGCCGCACCACCGCCAAAACCATCGCCTATCAAAGCGCGATTCAACACGGCCTCGCCGCCCAATCTCGGGATCTTTTTCTCGACAACCGTCAAGATGAAGACTACATCCGCCAGCAGTTCCAGTTGTTAATCAAAAAAGCCAAAGAAAACGGTTCCGCTCTGGCCATCGCCCACCCCCATACCAGCACCATTAATGTATTGGAATCTGAGCTTGAGCAACTGCATAAAGCCGGTGTAAATATCATTCCCGTTTCACAACACGTTGCTTATCAACAAAGACAACAAGAGGCTCTTAATCCCCCCCCGCACACTGATGTTCACCCATGACAATACCCAACTCCAACTCACATACCTGCGTTTATGAGAAGCGCGGCATTTAACCCACCCGCCAGATAAGGTACTATCCCGCCATCTTTACCTGACATTTAACCACCTTGTTCTTACTTTCCTGAGCCAAAATCTAAGATAACGCCACCCGCAACAGGAAGCTCGACAACATTGGAGAGAGACACCCATGCCAATTAAAATTGCGGTTCTCAAAGAGACCGTTACCGATGAACGCCGCGTCGCACTCGACCCCAGCGTTGTCAGTCGCCTGAAAAAAATGGGCGCTGAAATCCTACTGGAGACCGGTGCCGGTGATCCCGCCTATTTCACCAACGACAGCTACGGCGATGCCCATCTGGTTGAAAACGCCACAGCCGCTCTAAAAGAAGCCGACATCCTACTGCGGGTGCAACCGCCCAGCGAAGCGGAAATCGCTCAGCTAAAAAGCGGCACCCTGCTCATCAGCCACATCTACGCCCATCAAAATCAAGCCTTGGTCAAAGCCCTGCAAGCCAACAACATCACCTGCATGGCGATGGAGCTGATTCCGCGCATCAGCCGCGCCCAAGCGATGGACTCCCTCTCCTCGCAAGCCACCGTCGCCGGTTACAAAGCGGTCTTGATGGCCGCCTCGCTGGTGCCGCGTTTCTTCCCCATGTTGACCACCGCCGCGGGCACCATTCGCCCGAGCAAAGTGGTCGTCATTGGTGCTGGTGTGGCCGGTCTGCAAGCCATCGCCACCGCTCGCCGTCTCGGCGCTCAAGTGGAAGCCTACGACATTCGTCCCGCTGCCCGTGAACAAGTGGAGTCTCTCGGAGCAAAAATGATCGACACTGGGGTCAACGCCGAAGGAGAAGGCGGTTACGCTCGTGAACTGACCGACGAAGAGAAGCAGCAGCAAGCGGACGTGTTGGCGCAGCATCTGGCCAAAGCCGACGCGGTCATCTCCACTGCCGCCATTCCTGGTCGCCCTGCACCCAAAATCATCAGCACAGCGATGGTGGACGGCATGAAACCGGGCGCGGTGATCGTCGATCTGGCGGCCGAAACCGGCGGCAACTGCGAACTGACCGAAGCAGGAAAAACGATCCACTACAAGAGCAAAATTTTGCACGGGCCGTTAAACATCGCCAGCGAAGCGCCGTTTCATGCCTCGGAAATGTACGCCAAGAATTTGCTCAACCTGCTCACTCTGATGATTGAAGAGGGCGAGCTGAAGATTGATTTTGACGACGATGTAATCAAAGGCTGCCTGCTCACCCATGAGGGGAAAATCACTCACCCGCCCACCGCCGCACTGATTGAAGGAGAGGCTTAAATGGAAGGTTTTATCGCACTCTACATCTTTATGCTCGCCGCCTTCACCGGCTTCGAGGTGATCTCTAAAGTCCCAGTGATTCTGCACACCCCGCTGATGTCCGGCACCAACTTCGTCCACGGCATCGTGCTGGTAGGCGCAATGGTTGCCCTCGGTCACGCCGAAGGCACGCTCGAACAGACCATCGGTTTTATCGCCGTCTTTCTGGCCGCCGGTAACGCCGTTGGCGGTTACGTGGTCACGGAACGCATGTTAGAGATGTTCACTGGCCGCAAGGGGGGCAAATAATGGACGCATCACTGCTGATTCAAAGCACTTATTTGGTCGCTGCGGCACTGTTCATCATCGGCCTCAAGCGCATGAGCTCACCGCTCACCGCGCGCGGGGGCATCGTTTGGGCGGGCATCGGCATGCTGCTCGCCACACTGGTGACCTTCCTTGAACCCAACCTGAACAACATCGGTTTGATGATCACCGCCATCGTCCTCAGCTCCGTACTCGCGTGGGTGAGTGGCAAGCGGGTCGCCATGACCGACATGCCGCAAATGATTGCCCTCTACAACGGCATGGGGGGTGGCGCAGCGGCGGCCATCGCCGCCATCGAGTTGGTCAAAGGCACCAACCTCACTCTGACGGTGGAGATTCTGGCGGTACTCGGTGCCTTTATCGGCACCATCGCCTTCTCTGGCTCCTTGATCGCGTTTGCCAAACTGCAAGGCATTATTCGCAAAGCACTGCGTTTCCCTGGTCTGTCGTGGATCAACTTGGCTCTCTTCCTCGGCACCGTTGCCGTCGGGGTGCAGATCATTATCAGCCCTGAAACGTGTATCTGTCTGCTGGCCTTGTTCTTCGGCATGGCTCTGCTCTTGGGTGCACTGGTGACTGCGCCCATCGGTGGCGCAGATATGCCGGTGGTGATTTCACTGTTCAACGCCCTCACCGGTCTGGCCGTTGGCTTTGAAGGCTATGTGCTGGGCAACCCAGCGATGATGATCGCCGGTACCGTGGTGGGTGCTTCGGGCACCATGCTGACGATGTTAATGGCCAAAGCAATGAACCGCTCCATCAGCAACGTGCTCTTCTCCAGCTTTGGCGAAAGCGGTGATGCCGGTGACAACGAAGGCCCCAGCGGCAGCATGAAAGCGGTGGAAGCCTCCGATGCGGCCATCACCCTCACTTACGCCGAGAAAGTCATCATCATCCCAGGTTACGGTCTGGCCGTCGCGCAAGCACAGCACAAGTTGTGGGAGCTGGCCGAACTGCTGGAAGATCGGGGTGTGTCGGTGAAATTTGCCATCCATCCCGTCGCCGGTCGGATGCCCGGTCACATGAACGTCTTGCTGGCTGAGGCGGGCGTGCCTTACGAGAAAATCGCCGATCTGGATGAAATAAACTCTGCGTTTGAGAGCACCAATGTGGCTTTGGTCATCGGTGCTAATGACGTGGTTAACCCCGCTGCGCGCAGCAATAAAAGCAGCCCGATTTATGGGATGCCGATTTTGGATGCCGACAAAGCCGACAATGTGATCGTGATTAAACGCGGCCAGGGCACGGGCTTCTCTGGGATCGAAAACGAACTGTTCTACGCCGAAAACACCCGTCTCTGTTATGGCGATGGGCAAAAGGTGGTAGCGGAGTTGATTGCGGGTGTGAAAGCACTCTAATTCAACGACTCTGCTTTTGATACGACAAAAGGGTGACTCACAAAGTCGCCCTTTTTTATGCCTAAATCATCACCTAAAATTAACAGGGCGGATATAAAATCCGCCCCTACGATTAGTGGACAACATCCATTAAAGAGAACCACACAACATGGCCACTTTACTGTTTAGACTTAATAACGTCCCGCTGGACGAAGCCGATGAAGTCCGCATCTTATTAGAAGAGCATCAGGTTGATTTCTATGAAACCACCGCCGGACGTTGGGGCATCTCGCTGGCCGCCATCTGGCTCAAAGAAGAGACTCAATTAGAGCGAGCGAAAAATTTGATTGCAAAATACCAAAGAGAACGCCAAGAAAACGCTCAGCGCGAATATCAAGAACAGAAAGCCGCAGGCACGCATGACACCTTTCTAAAACGTTTTTTACGTGAACCGATCAAAGTGCTGATCTACCTGCTGGTAGCCGCCGTGATCGCCTATTTTTCCACCACGCCTTTTTTGGATTTGTAGGGTAGAAAATGCTCTAGCCCTACCGATGAACCGTAGGTTGGCGTTAGGCCGCAGGCCATAACCCAACAGATAACATTAGGACAAAAAAATGCAGATCATTCCGAAAAAAGAGGAACAATCCATACAGGAACAAGCTCAATACCACACATCAACAACAGACCAACAAGAAACCCAAACCTTATCCAACCACAGCGCAAATCTAATTGATGATTGGAAACACGAAGAAGAAAACGAAGTATGGAAATAACGTAACTACTCAGCCATATAACTTATTGATTTTTAATGAAAAAATATACCTTTATTGGGTGTTTTTGACCAACAAACGGCATTTTCACCATTTTGAAAAAAATCATATTGTTTATTATCAATGAGTTACGTTATCCAACGTGGGCTGAGTAGTTACGAAATAACTTTATTGCACAAAAATTGATAAAAGAAAAATCATTACCAATGATAACCAAACGATATACTGGGCAACCAGTTGTGTTCAGTCTTGGGTTGATTTTCATCAGCCACATCAATCTGAGAATCCACCGAATACAATTCAATAGAAGTCTCCCAACCACTTTTATTAAAGCCATTTGAGTTATACAAATAGCCAATTTTATGGCCTGAAAACACCGTAGTAATCGCAAACCCAGATAACAATGAAACACTGATGGCACTGTGCTCCGATACTTTACGCATATAGCCAACATTTCCATAAACCAATGCAGAAAGAGCCACTTCTGCAAAAACTACAGACTCATCAATATTCTTATTGATGTGAAGCAAAGGTACAAACCCAGAAAAAAGACCGTAACGCAAACCAGCACCGTACCCAAAATGATAATTGAACAGTGAATTTGCATGGCTTGCGACTGGAAAAAACAACGCACTGCATAGCACAATAATTTTCCACATTAAACTCTTCCTTTTGTTACAACACTTAAAATTTATCCCTACGCCCCATCAGCCAAAGCCCGCTCCCGCACACCACCCAACTCTTCATCACTCCGAACATCCAACCAACCGGCCATATTCTCCGTTACCAACTGCGCCAAAAACTCAATGTGCTCAGGGCGATCATTCAAGGCGGGGATGTAACGCAGATCCTCACCACCGGCTTCGATAAAGAGCTCACGGTTCTCCATTGCGATCTCTTCCAAAGTCTCCAAACAGTCCGCTGAAAACCCAGGGCAGACCACATCCACGGTTTTCACCCCCTCTTTGGCCAGCTCCTGCAAACGCAAACTGGCATAGGGTTTTAGCCACTCCTCACGCCCGAAACGAGACTGAAACACCAACTGCCACTGCTCCGGCTGCAACTCCAGCTCCTGCGCCAACAGATGCCCCGTTGCCTGACAGTGGCAATAATAGGGATCACCGGCCAAGTGCATCTTTTTCGGGATGCCGTGAAAAGAGAGCAGCAATTTATCCCCCTGCCCCCGCTCCGCCCACTGCTGACGCACGGAATCCGCCAAGGCCTTGATGTACGCCGGTTGCTGAAAGTACTGATTGATAAAGCGCAGCTCTGGGATCCAGCGCTGTTTTTGCAGCACCTTGGCAACGCCATCAAACACCGAAGCGGTGGTGGTGGCTGAATATTGCGGATAAAGCGGCAAAACCAGCACTCGACGCACATTAGCCACTTGCAGCGCCTGCAGACCCGCCTTGATCGAAGGGTTGCCGTAACGCATCGCCAACTGCACCTTCACCGGGGCCTCTAAAGACGCACTGAGCTGCTTTTGCAACGCCTCTGTCTGGCGTTTTGAAATCGCCAACAGCGGTGAACCCGCCTCACTCCAGACCTTGGCATAGGCCTTAGCGGAACGATTGGGGCGAAAGCGCAGAATCACCCCGTGCAGAATCGGCAACCAAATCAGACGCGACAACTCGACCACTCTCGGATCGGCTAAAAACTCGCCCAAATACGCCTGCAAGGCTTTTTTCGTTGGCGCATCGGGTGTCCCCAAATTGACCAACAAGACCCCCAACGGCTCCGCTTGGCCGTGTTGATAATTCGTCTCACCCTGATATGCGCTCATAATGCTTCTCGCTTTATTTTAGGCTCTGGCACCCAACGCGCCGCCAGCCAAACCAACAGCAGCGCAGGCAGACCCAGCGCCGCCGTAATTAAAAAGAAAACCTGATAATTAACCTCGTCCACCAGCACGCCCGAAAAGCCGCCCATAAATTTGGGCAACAACAACATCATCGAGCTGAAAAGTGCGTACTGCGTGGCGGAATAAGAAATGTTGGTCAAACTGGAGAGATAAGCCACAAAGGCCGCCGTCGCTAACCCCGCACTGAGGTTGTCCACCGAGACCACCAACATCAGCATATTGATGTTGTTGCCCATGCCCGCCAACAAGGCAAACAGCAGGTTGGTGCTGGCGGTCAACAGCGCGCCCAAAAAGAGGATCGGCATGACCCGATAACGGTTCACCAACAGCCCGCCGAGCACCGCCCCCAGCAAGGTCATAATAATGCCAAACACCTTGGTGACGTTGGCCACCTCCTGCTTGCTAAAGCCCATATCCACATAAAAAACATTCGCCATCACCCCCAAAACGATGTCCGCCATGCGGTAGCTGGCGATCAGCGCCAAAATCAGCAGCGCCTGCCAGCGGTAACGGACAATAAAATCCACAAAGGGATTGATCACCGCATTCCAAAAACGCACAACAAAACGCTGCACACAAGGCGGCAAAAAACGCCAATGAGCGACTTTCTGCGCGTTCTCCGCTTCGCGCTGCTGCACCGCCTGATCAACGGGTTTTTCCGGCTCGGCAATCAACAAGGTGGTAAGAATGCCAACCCCCATCAACAGCGCCATGCACCCATAAGCCATCGTCCACGGCAGCCGTTGGTAGCTGCTCTCATCGGGGTCAAAATAGGCCGCAATCCACAGCACCCCCGCTGAAGCAAAGATCATCGCAATGCGATAACCGATCATATAGGTCGAAGCCAACACCCCTTGCAAACGCTCATCGGAAGACTCAATACGATAGGCATCAATAACAATGTCTTGCGTCGCCGAGAAAAAAGCAGTTAACAGCGCCAGCCAAACCAACAACTCCAGATTCAACAGCGGATCGGTCAACGCCATTGAGAGAATCAGCAACAACAGAATCACTTGAGTCAACAACAACCAAGCACGACGACGACCCAGCCAGCGCGTCAGTAGCGGCACAGAGAGCCGATCCACCAACGGAGACCAAAGCCATTTAAAACCATAGGCCAACGCCACCCAACTGATAAAACCGATGCTGGAACGCGCCACACCCGCCTCGCGCAACCAGAAAGAAAACGTACCGAAGACCAGCAAAATCGGCAAACCACTGGAAAACCCCAAACAAAGCAGCGCCACAGCGCGAGGGTTTTTATAGGCACGCAGGTTCTGCAACCACGACGTTTGGCCGTTACTGGGGTTCATTGAATTCATAACCTAGGCTTCGCCCTGCTCAAACAGGCGTGTATCATACCCGAGTTTTTAGCCATCGCCGAAAGGGTCAGCCCATGCAAGAGTTCCAACGCCAGTTTCTCGATTTTGCCATTCAACAAGGGGTGTTAAAGTTTGGTCAGTTTCAGCTCAAATCGGGACGCACCAGCCCCTATTTTTTCAATGCCGGACTGTTCAAAAGTGGCGCAGCGCTGGCCAAACTGGGGCGCTTTTACGCTCAAGCGATCAGCAACCACGGCTTAGAATACGATCTACTCTTTGGCCCCGCCTACAAAGGCATTCCACTGGCCACCGCCACCAGCATCGCCCTCTTTGACCATCACCAACAGGATAAAGCCTACTGTTTCAATCGCAAAGAGGCCAAAAGCCACGGTGAAGGCGGCAGCTTGGTGGGCGCACCCTTAGAAGGCAAGGTACTGATTGTGGATGATGTTATCACCGCTGGCACCGCCATTCGGGAAGCCGTCGGCATTATTCAACAGGCCGGAGCCAGCTTGGCAGGTGTGGTAATTGCGCTGGATCGACAAGAGACCGGACAAGGTGCTCAATCGGCCATTCAAGAGGTGGAGCAACAGTATAATATTCCGGTTATCAGCATCGTTAAGCTGACCGACATGATGAGTTACCTAGAAAAAAGTGACGCTTTGCAGCAACATTTGGCCGCCGTCACGGCCTATCGACAATCCTACGGCATCGAATAGCCGATTTTTTAGGCATTGTTACGATGAAAAAGTGTAAAGTGAAGCTCTCATAAACGGAACTTTAACAACAATGCCAAAGTCTGGTCTGCTAAGTGCTTGATTGGAAAAACAGACTTTACTTCAATGAGTCACAATGAAGTGAACCGTTCAACCGATTTAGAGATCCAAAGCTTATGTCAAACCCGCTCAAAAGGAGACTGGAATGAAACAGACGTCCCTACTGACCTGTCTTTTTGTTTTGCTCACGGCAACGGTCGAGGCTGCCCCTGAGCGGGTCTTTAAGTGGGTCGATCAAAACGGCGTGATTCACTACGGCGACATACTGAACAATCGCGCCAATCAAGGCCGCCATGCGGTGCTCAACTCGCAAGGGGTGATCATCAAACAGATTAATGCCATCGCCACTCCGGCTGAATTGGCCGCCGCACAAGAGGCCAAAAAACGCCACAAAAGGCAGCTCGCTCGACAAGAGCAGCAACGCCGCAGCGATCAAATTCTGCTCACCACCTTCACCACCGAACGAGACCTGCTGCTGGCACGTAATGGCCGTTTGGATTCCATAGACAGCACCATTCAACTCAATCAGCGTCGCCTCGACAGCATTGAACGCCAATTACAAGATCTGCGCAAAATGCTCATCCGCCTCGATGTTCGCGAAAAGCAGAGCACCCAACACCTGCTCAAACAGCAAGCCCACTTAGAAAAACAACAGAGCAAACTAGAGCAAGCCTTGAGCGAAAAACAGCATGAACGCAATAATTTAGCACGCAAATTTGACCGCGATCTGCTGCGTTTTCGAGAGCTGCAAGCCAATCCTGCTGCCCCTTAAACAATTCACAGCCGCGTTACTGATGAATCAGCGTACCCACACCCTGATCGGTAAACAGCTCCAGCAACACCGCGTTATCCACCCGACCATCAATGATCTGCGCCGTACTCACCCCAGAGTTCACCGCATCCAAGGCACACTGCACTTTGGGCAACATGCCACCTTGAATGGTGCCGTCTTTCACCAGCGCATCAATCTGTACCGCGCTCAAACCGGTTAACAGATTGGACTCTTTATCCAAAATCCCCACCGTATTGGTCAGCAGCAGCAACTTCTCCGCCCCCAGCACCGAGGCTACCCGGCTGGCCACCAGATCGGCATTAATATTATAAGAGCGCCCTTCCGCATCCACCCCAATAGGGGCAATCACCGGAATAAAATCGCTGTTATCCAACATGTGTACCACCGCCGGATCAATGCTCTCCACCTCACCCACATGACCTAAATCGATAATTTCAGGCGGCTGTTTTTCACTGTTTTCTGCGGTCAATTTGAGCGGCTTGGCCTGAATCAGCCCGCCATCTTTGCCGGTCAAGCCCACCGCGCGCCCACCTTGCTGATTGATCAAACTGACAATGCTCTTGTTCACCTGCCCGCCCAAGACCATCTCCACCACACTCATGGTCTCGCTGTCGGTGACACGCATTCCTTGGATAAAATGGCTCTCTTTGCCCAGTTGTTTCAACAACTGACCAATCTGGGGGCCACCACCATGCACCACCACCGGATTGATGCCCACCTGCTTCATCAAAACAATGTTGCGGGCAAAACTCTGTTTCAGTTGCTCGTCCACCATCGCATTGCCACCGAATTTAATCACGATGGTTTTGCCTGACAGGCGTTGAATGTAGGGCAGTGCTTCGTTTAAAACCTGTGCCACTTGAGTGGCTGCGCGGTTGTCTATGCTCATAATAAAATCAACTTAAAAAGGGAGAGATAAGGTGTCATCTACGGCCAACATGACGCTACGGAAACGATCTTGAATGCGATCCAACGCCGCTTGCTGATCCGCTTCAAAACGAATCACCAACGATGGCGTGGTATTGGAGGCGCGTACCAAACCCCAACCGTCAGCAAACTCAACCCTCAGACCGTCCAAAGTAATGATGTTAGCGTCGCTAAAATCAGCCTGCTCTGTCAGTTGCGCCATAAAACGGAAATTATCGCCTTCATTGGCAAAATGCACATTCAGCTCAGGGGTGTTCAGACTGTCGGGCAGTTGGGCAAACAGCTCCGCGCTGCTCAATTCACTCTGACTCAAAATCTCCAACAGGCGCGCCGCCGCGTAGAGGGCATCATCAAACCCGTACCAACGCTCTTTAAAAAAGATATGGCCGCTCATCTCGCCGCCCAGCAGCGCACCGGTCTCCTGAATGCGCGCTTTCATCAAGGAGTGACCGGTTTTCCACATATCCGCCACACCGCCCGCTGCCTCAATCTCGCTGGCCAAATGGCTGGAACATTTCACATCATAAACAATGCGCCCACCCGGATGACGGCTGAGCACATCGCGAGCGTAAAGCATCATCTGCCGATCCGGCCAGATCACATGGCCATCACTGTCGATCACCCCGACACGATCACCGTCACCGTCAAAGGCCAAACCCAGATCCAGCCCCTTCTCGCCCACCGCCTCAATCAACTCTTGCAGGTTTTCCAATTTGCTCGGATCGGGGTGATGATTGGGAAAGGTACCGTCAATCTCACAATGCAACTCCTCCACCTCACAGCCCAAAGCGCGCAGTAACTTAGGAGCCAGCTCACCGGCCACGCCGTTGCCACAATCCACTGCGACCTTCAGCGGGCGGCTCAAACTCACATCACTCACAATCCGTTGCAAGTAATCACCCTCAAGATCCAGCTGTCGCTGTGACCCTTGGCCTTGATGATAATCGTCCTTTTCAATCCGGTGCAGCACACGCTGAATCATCTCGCCGTGCAGTGTTTCACCGCCCATCATCATCTTCAAGCCGTTATAATCGGGTGGATTATGGCTGCCCGTGACCACAATGCCAGTACCGGTTTTAAGCTGATAAGTGGCGTAATAAAGCACAGGGGTGGGCTGCTGACCGATGTCGATCACCTCACAGCCCGTGCTCACCAAACCCTCAATCAACGCCGCCACCAAAGCGGGGCCAGAGAGACGACCGTCACGCGCCACCACCACCTGCGATAGATTTTTAGCCAAACACTCGCTGCCAAAGGCGCGGCCAATGGCACGCACCGCATCGGGAGTCAGGCTTTCCGTAACCACACCACGAATATCGTAAGCACGGAACATGGAGGCGGTAATGTTCATAATTCGGCATCCTGAGTTGGGATCAATTAAAGGGGTGTTTTTTAGGCTGGCGAATCATAACAAATTTTCTGAGAAAAACCTTTCTCCGGTTTTTTCTGACGCTGGTCTCTTTTTCAACCATCAACACTGGTTTTTTCTGCTAAAAGGTTCACTCTGACCATCTTAAGTTTCATTTAAGAAAAATTGCTCTCCAGAGTAGGACAATAAAAATGGATTTATCCAAGCTCAAAACCACACTCACTGCCTTGATTTTTATCACCCTCTTGAGCAGCCTGAACAACGTCGCTCACGCATTGGCTCTGAGTCGAGCACCCTACCTGCAGATGGCCACCCCCAACAGCATCACCGTCCGCTGGCGCACCGATCAGCTCAGCCTCGGTGAAGTCTCCTATGGTCTGACGGCCAACAACCTCAATCTAACCGCCAGCGCCTCCAACGCCTTGGCCTTGGATCACGAAGTGAGCCTCACCAACCTCAGCGCCAACAGCCGCTACTATTACAGCGTCGGCGAAAACGGTACGCCACTGGCCAGCGCCGCAGGCAGCGTGCATCATTTTGATACCCCGCCCAACAACGGCAGCAGCAAAAGCAGCCGCATCTGGGTGCTGGGGGATTCGGGCGTCAACGACGGCGGCGCACGAGCGGTGCGGGACAGCTTTTACGCCAAAGAGATCAGCGACAATCAGCAAGCCAACCTGATCTTGCTGCTGGGAGACAACGCTTACGCCAACCGCCGTTTGGGCAGCAGTGACGGCAGTGATGCCGCCTATCAAGACGCGCTGTTTTCCAAATACGAAAGCATCCTCAGCCGTGCGTCACTCTGGCCTTCCATGGGCAATCACGACGTGCGTAACGGCAACATCAGCGTCTATCGAGACATCTTTTCTCTGCCCAGCGACAGCAGCGGCACGGAGTTGTATTACTCTTTCGATTACGCCAACGTGCATTTTATCTGCCTCGACTCAATGGAAAGCAACCGCGACACCACCGGCTTGATGTACAGCTGGTTGGAGAGCGACTTGGCCACCAGCAGCGCCGACTGGATCGTCGCCTATTGGCACCATCCGCCCTACAGCAAAGGCAGCCACAACTCCGACGACCGTAGCCGCGAGGGAAAATTGGTACAGATGCGAGAAAACTTCCTGCCTCTGCTGGAGAGCTACGGCGTTGATCTGGTGCTCAGCGGCCACAGCCACTCCTACGAACGCTCCTACTTGATTGATCAACACTACGGCGACTCCAGCACCTTTAACCGCACCACCCAACTCAAAGACGGCGGCGACGGCAAACCCCTCAGCAACGGCGCGTACCTCAAAGCCGCCGGAGCCAATCAAGGCGCGGTTTATGTGGTCAGCGGCTCCTCCAGCCAGATTGATGCCGATGCGGAAACGGCCTTTATGAACGGCGACGTTCATCCGGTGATGTACCGCAGCAAAATTGAATACGGTTCGGTGATTTTAGACGTGAACGCCAATCAGATGAACGTCCAGTTTCTCAATAAAGACCATCAAGTCAGTGACCATTTTCGCATTCAAAAAGGACTGGACAGCACCCCACCGGAACTGCTGTTCGCCCAAGTCATCAACGCCAACACCGTCCAGCTCAGCCTCTCGGAAACGCCGCTCAGCGTCAGCCTCAGCCAATTTGTGATCAGTGATGGGGTCTCTGTGAACGCGGTCAATTTTAATAACAGCAGCATCACCTTAACCACCTCTACTCTGCCCAGCAATCTGCCGCTCACCTTGACCGTGGCGGGTCTGAGCGACAGCGCCGGTAATGTCATGCTGGCCAGCAGCCAGAGTCTGATCTTTGCTCAGAGCCAAAACACCCCCCCGCCGAGCCTCAATCTGCAAGCCGAGGTCAACGCCGCCAATGAAATCAGCCTCCGCTGGCAGCCGCTTAATGATCCAAATGCCTTTCTCTATCGAATCACCCGTAATGACCAGCACCTGATCAATATTCTCGCCAGTGACCTCAGCAGCAGCTACCAAGACAGCGCCCTATTGGCCAATACTGAATACCGTTATCAATTGATTGTTTTGGATGGCAACGGCACGGTTTTGGGCAGTGAGAATACGAGCGTCAGCACCGCTGATGCCGTCTCTACGGGGACAGGCACCGCACCTCCAAGCAGCACGGCTCCAACCACGACAACGGTGACAACAACATCGGGCGGTGGTGGGCTGTCGTTTTATGGCGTGTTGCTGTTTGGATTGGTTCGCCTTAAAAAAAAATCAAGCGTATTACTCTGCCTCGCCTGCCTTGCCTCTTCACCCGTCTGGAGCCACGCCGACATTCAACGCAGCCTGAACATCATCAACGAACAGATTCAACAGCAACCCAAAAACGCTCAGCTCTACCTGCAACGGGCAGAACTGCACCACCAACATCAAAATTGGTCGCTTGCCCTAAAAGACTACACAATTGTGCAGCAACTCGATGCAAACAGCGCACAACTGCCTCTGCTGCGTGGCAACACCCATCTGCACGCGGGACACTACTCACAGGCCAAAGCGGATCTCGATCAAGCCATCCAACGGCAGCCAAAAAATGCCACCGCCTATCTTTATCGAGCACGAACCTTTCGCGCGCTCAAACAAACGGATGCAGCACTGCACGATTTTGATCAAGCACTCAAACAGCAACCCAAAAGAGCGGCGTGGCATTTGGAACGAGCGGAACTGTTAATTCAAACCGGCAAAGGTAAACAGGCTCTCAAGGGGCTTGAGCGTGCCATGAGCGAAGTCGGTGCTTTGGTCGGATTTATTAAAAGGGGCGTTGATGTCGCCCAACGACAGAAAAAGTATAAACAGGCCATAGGTTATCTGGATAAATTGCCAAAGGCACTTTATCAAAGCCCATTGTGGATGTTAAAACGTGGGAAATTATTACAGCAGGATCAACAAGTTGAAGCAGCGCAACAGACCTACCAAAAAGCACTGGATAGCATTAATGCTCTGCCACCGTTTCGACAACAGGTTCGGGCGGTTCAGGAGTTGAAACAGCAGATCATGAAGGCATTAACGGATATTACACACTAAAAAAAACGCTAGGGGCGGAACATTTTCCGCCCTTGCTCCAGTCCCCACGCAAGAGCATGGGAGCTAGGGAAGTACGCTGTAGGGGCAGACCTGTGTGTCTGCCCTTTGTTTGAAAGGCATAGATTTACAAGCACACCTTTGGTTTAAAAACACCATTAATTTGAAAGGGCGCACACATAGGTGCGCCCCTACTGTACCTCAACGTCGCCGCTTCGGCGCTCCACCCTTACTCCGAGCCGGACGAGGAAAACTACGACCTGCTTCTAAACGACTGACACCCCCGCCACGATTGCCAGAACGCGCGCCACTTTTAGCCGTACGACCACTGGATCGCTGACCTTGTGGGGCTTTTTTCACCATCGGACGTTTTCTCGCGCCCTCTTGTGATGTCCCTGTGCCTGCCGGTTGCCAACTGGGAATCAGATGTTTTTTGCCATTGCCAATCAAATCGGCGCGCCCCATCGCTTTGAGCTCTTCACGCAACAGAGGCCAGTTTTCCGCATCGTGGTAGCGCAGCAAAGCTTTGTGCAGACGGCGCTGGCGCAACCCTTTGGCCACACTGAGTTTTTCCGCCCCCTGACGAGTGACTTTTTTCAGAGGATTAATGCCGGTGTGAAACATGGTGCTGGCCAAAGCCATTGGGGTGGCCAAAAACGACTGCACCTGATCAGGACGGAATTCATTCTCTTTTAACCACAGCGCCAAATTTAGCATGTCCTCATCGGAGGTCCCTGGGTGCGCAGCAATAAAATAAGGGATCAGATACTGCTTTTTACCCGCCTCTTTGGAGTAGCGTTCAAACAGCTCTTTAAAACGATCATAAGAGCCGATGCCGGGTTTCATCATCTTCGACAGCGGCCCTTGCTCGGTGTGCTCTGGGGCAATTTTCAGATAACCGCCCACATGATGGGTCACCAACTCTTTGACGTATTCGGGATCTTTGATCGCCAGATCGTAACGCAAGCCGGAGGCAATAAAGACCCGCTTGATGCCACTCAGATTACGCACTTTGCGATAGAGTTTAATCAGCGGCGTGTGATCGGTATTTAAATTGTCGCAGATGCCAGGATAGACACAGGAGAGGCGGCGGCAAGAGGCTTCGATCTTTTCGCTTTTGCACTGCAAACGGTACATGTTCGCCGTCGGGCCCACCGAGATCGGAAATGTTGCCGGTAAATCCTGGGGTGTTATCACGGATCGCTTCCACTTCACGCACCACCGACGCTTCCGAACGGCTTTGAATAATGCGCCCTTCGTGTTCGGTGATGGAGCAAAAAGTACAGCCGCCAAAACAGCCGCGCATGATATTGACCGAAAAACGAATCATCTCCCACGCAGGGTTTTTCGCCTTGCCGTAAACCGGATGCGGCACCCGCGCGTAAGGCAGCTCAAAAACCGCATCGAACTCCTCCATCGTCAGCGGAATCGGCGGCGGATTAAGCCACACTTCCCGCTTGCCATGCTGTTGCACCATCGCGCGGGCGTTGCCAGGGTTGGTCTCCAGATGAAAAATACGCGACGCATGAGCGTAGAGCAGTTTGTCCTTGACCACTTGATCGTACGAGGGCAAACGCACCACACTGCGCGACCGATCCATTTTACGCGGGCGCTGATGAAAAGTGACCACGGTGCTGTTGGCGGCCAAACCCTCTACCTGTGCCGCTTGCGTTGGGCGCTGATCGCAGGGCGGCTCTTTGGCGTACGGGTTGGGAATGATCGCCGGTTGAGCGGGGTCATCGTCCAACAAAGAAGAGTCGATCTCACTCCACTCTTCCGGCACCGCCGCCCGCATAAAGGCCGTACCGCGCAGGTCGGTGATCTCACTGATTTTTTCCCCCGCCGCCAAACGATGCGCCAAATCCACCACCGCCCGTTCGGCGTTGCCGTAGATGAGCATATCCGCTTTGGAATCCGGCAAAATGGAACGCCGAACCTTCTCAGACCAGTAATCAAAATGAGCAATGCGGCGCAAGCTGGCCTCGATGCCACCGATTACCACCGGCACCTTTTTATAGGCTTCCCGCGCCCGCTGCGAGTAAACCACCACCGAACGGTCAGGGCGTTTGCCACCCTCGCCATCGGCGGTGTACGCGTCATTGGAGCGAATGCGACGATCGGCGGTGTAGCGATTGACCATCGAATCCATATTACCGGCGGTGATGCCAAAAAAGAGGTTTGGCCGACCCAAAGCCTGAAAATCGTCCACCGAACGCCAATCCGGTTGAGCCAAAATACCGACCCGAAAGCCTTGCTCTTCCAACAGGCGACCGATCAACGCCATGCCAAAACTGGGGTGATCCACATACGCATCGCCCGTAACGATGATGATGTCGCAACTGTCCCAGCCCAGTTGATCCATCTCCGCCCTCGACATGGGTAAAAAGGGTGCTGTTCCAAAACGTTTTGCCCAATAGGGGCGATGGGAGAAGATGTTTTTAGCCGCGTGCATGATAAATAACCGATCAAAAGGGTCGGCTATTATAGCGACAGTTACGCCAACGTGCTTGCCTGCCGCAGCAGAATCAGCCTTGTGGTCTGTCCCAGAAGAAGTGTTAGTGGTTTTTTATTACTCTATTTAATTGATATTAAACACTAAATCAACTTTTTTTTTGATAAAAACACGGACGTTTTTTATTAATTCGTTGAACAGTGGTATGGTGCAGCCCAATTATCAATCAAAAACAGAATGGAGTTGCAGCATGGATAAGTCGATCAACGTCTTTGGCGAGAAACTGGATCTCTGTGGTGACAACCCAAGCACCGGATATTACCGCGACGACCATTGCAACACTTGCAAAGAGGACGTTGGCTCCCACACCGTCTGCATCCAAGCCTCCCGAGCGTTTTTAGACTACTCAAAATCCAAGGGCAATGACTTATCTACCCCGATGCCCGAGTATAATTTTAGCGGTTTAAGACCGGGCGACAGTTGGTGTTTGTGCGCAGCGAGATGGCTGGAAGCCGAAAAGAGCAATATGGCACCTCGGGTTCACTTAACCCGAACGCACATCAAAGCGCTGGAGATCATCCCCATCGCTCTGCTGAAAAAATACGCAGCTGATTTGAATTAATCGCTCATCACGGCAATAACAATTTCAGCTTTGCCAAGCCTGCCAACAGCAGATCAACCTGCTCAAAAGTATGTTCTGCCGACAACGTCACCCGCAAACGCGCGCTGCCCTCCGGCACCGTGGGGGGACGAATCGCCGTAACCAAAAAACCCAATTTTTCCAGCTCACTGCTGATCTGCATCGCCTTCTCACTGGAGCCGATCAACAACGGCTGAATCGGCGTAGTTGAGTTCATCAATGGCAACTCCAATCGCTGCACCCCAAGACGAAAATGGGCAATCAACTCCGTCAGTTTCTCCCGTCGCCAGCCCTCTTGCTTTAGTAAACGCAAACTCACCCGCGCCGCCTCCGCCAGTGCAGGCGGTGTCGCCGTAGTATAAATATAGCTGCGCGCCTGCTGAATCAGAGTTTCAATCAACTCCTCAGAACCGGCCACAAAAGCCCCAAAACAGCCCACCGCTTTGCCCAAAGTGGCCATCAAAATCGGCACCTGCTCTTCATCCAGTCCAGCCTGCTGCAAAGAACCTGCACCCGTCTCACCCAACACCCCAAAACCGTGCGCGTCATCCACCATCAACCACGCCCCCTGTTGCTGACAGACCTTGGCTAAGGGTTTCAAAGAAGCCTGATCGCCATCCATGCTAAACACGCCATCGGTCAGTACCAAACGCCGACCTTGTGGGCGCGCCAGCAATTTTTTCTCCAACCCCGTTACATCGTTGTGCGGATAACGCATCAGGCGCGCCCCACTGAGCAGACCGCCATCCAGCAAAGAAGCGTGATTAAGACGATCCTCAAAGGCCGCATCGCCGCGCCCCAATAAGGCCGAGATCAGCCCCAAATTAGCCATGTAACCACTGGAAAACAGCAACGCCCGCGCACGACCGGTAAACGCCGCTAACTCCTGCTCCAAGGCTTCGTGCGCCGTGGAGTGGCCACTGACCAGATGCGCCGAACCACTGCCCACGCCCCAACGCTGCACCCCATCGCTAAAGGCTTTTTTTATTTCAGGGTGATTGGCCAAACCAAGGTAATCGTTGCTACAAAAGTTGAGCAGTGAACGGCTGTCCACCAGCACGTGAGGGCTTTGTGGGGAGTCAATTAGTTTGCGACGACGGTAGAGCTGCTGCTCTTGACGCGCCGCCAAAGCGGAGGCTAAAGACCTGCTTCATACGGAAGCAGCGGACTCCACTTTTTCCGGTTGGGAGGTACAGCTGGTGGGGGTCAGTTCCGTCTCATCGCCATTAATACCCAGACGTTGAAACAACTGCTGATCACGCACCGCTTCGGGGTTTTCGGTGGTGAGCAATTTCTCACCGTAAAAAATCGAATTGGCACCGGCAAAATAACAGCTCGCTTGCATCTCATCGCTCATGTCACTGCGCCCCGCTGAGAGACGCACATAGGATTTGGGCATCAAAATACGCGCCACCGCAATGGTTCGAATAAACTCCAAGGGATCAAGGGCTGCGGTCTCCTGCAACGGCGTACCTTCCACCCGCACCAACAAATTAATCGGCACAGACTCGGGATGGCTGGGCATATTGGCCAACTGCATCAGCAGACCAGCACGATCTGCCGCGCTCTCACCCATGCCAACAATGCCGCCCGAACAGACGTTAATGTCCTGATCCCGCACATGCTGCAAGGTATCGAGGCGATCTTGATAGGTGCGGGTGGTGATGATCTGGCCGTAAAATTCCGGCGAGGTGTCCAAATTGTGGTTGTAATAATCCAACCCCGCCTGTTTCAAACGCCCTGCCTGACGGTCGGTCAACATGCCCAAGGTGACACAGGTTTCCATGCCCTCGGCTTTGACCGCCGTGATCATCTCCGCCACCACGTCCAGATTTTTATCCGTCGGGTTACGCCACGCCGCACCCATGCAGAATCGGCTAGAACCGTTGGCCTTGGCCAAACGTGCCGCTTCCAGCACTTCGTTCAGTGGCAGCAATTTCTCCCTTCCCAGCCCAGTGTCGTAATGGGTGCTCTGTGGACAGTAGGCACAATCTTCTGGACAAGCTCCGGTTTTGATCGACAACAAAGTGCTCACTTGCACTTTATTATGATCAAAATTTCTGCGATGCAGTGTGTGAGCTTGAAAAAGAAGATCGTTAAAGGGTTGATTAAACAAGGCTTGGACTTCGGCCAAAGCCCAGTCGTTACGCAAAGAGTCGTTCATGATTGAGTCTGTTCTCGGGAGGCATTGAGGTTGACGTCGTCCCAGACATCACGGTTGATTTTGCGAATGTCCATAATCGCCATAGGTAAGACGTAAGAGGCGGAAACCGCCCAAAAAACCAAATAATAGAAAATACCAGTAGGAAAAAAGGTAGCCACCACCACCAACAACGCGGCAGTGGCATAAAAACTGTGTGCGGCTTTTTGGGTGTATTCACCGACTTTTTCATTGGGATGATGACGATTGATGGCGTACAACACAATCGAACCACCAAACCACAAAACAAAAAAAGGCAACGGAATCAGCATTGCGAGAATATTGCCATAACTGAACCATTTGGCGGCTGACTTGCAAGAGCTACCGGTAATCACATTTTCAGTGGCCATTTCACTTACCCTTTCAAAAAACACGGCTATCCAAGCCACAATGCCTAGATGATAAAGCCCACTCACCCACTGTCAACTGAAAAAGAAGCACACAAGGCCACTTTATGGCAACGTCTGCTCGATAAAATCTACCCCCAGCACTGTCTGTTGTGCCGTGCGCCAAGCCAAAACATGAGCCTCTGCTCAGGCTGTCAAAATGACCTGCCCAGCAATCACAACGCCTGTTGGCGCTGCGCACAACCACTGGAAGGTGCCGCACAACACAGCGCCTTGATCTGCGCGCACTGCTTAAAAAAGCCTCTGGCCATCGACCGCTGCATCGTCCCGTTTCGCTACCACAGTCCCATTGATTTCATGATCAAGCAGCTCAAATTTCAGCAAAAATTGGTTTACGCCCCTCTCATTGCCGAGCTGATGTTACCTGCCCTAAAACAAGAAACCGACCTACCCCAACTGATTTTGCCCGTACCGCTGCACAGCGCCCGCCTGCAACAGCGTGGCTTTAATCAATCGCAAGAGATCGCACTGCATCTGGCCAAACGGTTAAACCTGACCTGTCGTTACGATCTGCTAACACGACGGACAAACACCCGCTCACAAACCGAGCTGACGGCCAAGCTGCGGCAAAAAAACATCAAGGGAGCCTTTCAGGTGAGAAAAACCATCCCAGCCAAACGAGTCGCCCTGATAGACGACGTTATGACCAGTGGCGCAACGGCCAACGAACTGGCCAAAACAGTGAAACAAGCGGGGGTGGAGGAGGTGCAGTTGTGGGCGTTTGCGCGCGCAGGAGCGCCCTTAAGGCAAAGCTAAACGCCGTTCAAATAAAATGTACACCGAAGCTTCACTCTCCCTCAAAGCCTGCTCAATCTGCTGTTTGCCTTTTTTAGCGTAACCGTTCTCCAACAGACTGCGATAAAAACGGCTGTAAAAGGCATCCGGCTCCACCACCACCTTCAGCAATAAACTAACCGCGTTAGAATCACGCGCCTGTGCATAATCAATCTTCAGCTCTTCATCGGGAGCCAAACGAGTGTCGTACTGCTCGCCGGAGAGATCCAACTCCAATTTCCAGCCGATGGGGTATTGTAAAAAAGTCGCTGCAATCTCACTGCCTTTGGCATCCAACTGCACCCCTTGCAGATAAATTTTGGGAGTCACATAAGTGGGAAAATTATGCCCTGTGCCGCTGTTTTTCAGATAAAACTGCGCTGAAATGTTGCCACCCTGCAAATTAGGCTGACGAATCTCAATGGTGATGCCGTTGCGAGTCATCTCAGCATCATGAATGCCTTTCCAAACATGACGACGATCTGGCATATGGCAGCTCTGGCAACTTTTCTGCTGCTCCGCAAAAGGGCTGGCCAACCACTCTTGATAGGTGTTCTCCAATAACTTGCCGTTAATGGCAAAACCCGTCTCTTGATCAAACTGATGACAAGCCGCACAAAAGGCCGAATCTTCAAAAGCCGCTTGTGAATTCCAGCCGCCATGAGGCAGCTGTTTTTTCTCATCAGGAGTGGGTATAGAGCCATCTTGACGCGGCGGACCAAACCACCTGCCCTCGCGCAAATGACAACCTGCACAGATCAGCCCTTGCGTATGCAGCCCCTCATTTTTTCCTGTCCTCAAACTGACAACGAGACTCTCTGCTTGCTCTTTAAGAGGCGCATGGCAACGCAGACAGGCTTGCTGGCTCTCTCGGTCGGTGGCTGCCATCTCCATTAACTGCCCCATTAAACCTGGGCTCATCGCCTTACTGTGCAGACTGCCAGACCAATCTTTAAATTGCTGCACATGGCAACTGCCGCACGTTTGGGGCAACAAAGAACGCATTAAAGAAGATACCTTATCAGGAGCTGAGCCTTGAGCAAGCAACGGACGCTGCCAATGACGGTCTAAAAAAATTTGAATATCAGCAGAAGGTACTGCAAAGAGACTGTTTGAAAAAAGAAGGGGGAAAATAAAAAAAATTACTTTTTTAAGCATAAAAACCACATCCAAAAGAGCGGCCTCCTTGCCGCATCACTCTCAGCTAAAAACCGATCAGGGTTTCATAGCATCGGGATTGCATGGGTTGTGCATTTTTTTCATCATATCAGGGTTGTGATGATGATCATTTTTATGCTTATGATCTTTTTTCATATCACAATTTTTATGTTCAGCATCCATTTTATGATGCTCCATCTTGCCATGCCCCATCTTGTCATGATCCATTTTTTTCATGGTATCGGCACTGTGATCGCACTTCTTTTTGGTCGCACCAAGGTTACAAGGATTTTTATGCTCCATTTTGTTCGTTGAACAAGGGTTAGCAGGACTCATGTGGTGCTCGGCACTGACTGGGGCAACCATCAACAACCAGCTACTAAAAAACAGTCCGGTAACAACAGATAAAGAAAGTTTCATCGATTTTTCCTCCGAGCCAACGGGCTCTTTTTTTAAGATTAAACTGCAACAAAGGCAATGTAAGTACAACATTCCTATCAAGTAAAAGCAAGCTGACCCAGCCTGCTGTGTGCCAGCTTTAATACAAACAAATCTGAGCTTTGGTGTGACCCGACAACAGAGGTTAAGTTTTACTCAACGCCAAAAAAGTAATGTGCAACCAGACCAATGAAGATCAACAAACCAAACCAGTGATTGTTCAAAAAGGCGTGAATACAGAGCTGCGGCACTCTCTCGCGTACCATCCACTGTTGATAAACAAACAGACCGGCTCCCAAAACAAGCGCCAAGTAATAATACCAACTCAACTCCAGTTGGCTGCCCACCAGCAGCAACGTCAGCAGCGTCAACAGCTGAAGGCTCGCCACCACCACCCGATCCATCTCACCAAACAAAATCGCCGTAGACTTGACCCCAATCTTCAAATCCTCCTCCCGATCCGCCATCGCGTAGAAGGTGTCGTAAGCCAACGTCCAGAGCAGGGTGGCCAGATAGAGCAACCACGTTACTTGGGTTAACTCCCCCGTTTGCGCCATAAACGCCATCGGAATAGCCCACGCAAAGGCCGCCCCCAACACCACTTGCGGCAGATGGGTGTACCGCTTAGCAAAGGGATAGATCGCCGTGAGTAAAACCGCACCAAACGAGAGCAGCACCGTGTTCCAATCCAGCAACAACACCAGCCCAAACGCCAACAAAGACAAGACCCCAAACACCCACAACGCCTCTTTAGGAGAGACTCGACCGGCCACAATCGGCCTCTGTTCGGTGCGTTTTACATGGGCATCCACATTGCGATCGGCATAATCGTTAATCGCACAGCCCGCCGAACGCATCAGCACCGTACCGCCAACAAACACCGCCAACACCAACAGATCTGGCACTCCTTCTGCTGCAATCCAGAGCGCCCACAAGGTCGGCCACAGCAACAAATAGATGCCAATGGGGCGGTGCAAACGCACCAACAGCGCGTATTGATGCAGACGATCGGCTAAAAAAGTGACCTGAAAACGGGAAAAAAAGGAGTTTCTCAACGGTGAAGTCATGCGTTTCTCAATCTAAATTGCTACAGTAGCGCCACAAATTTTACCTGAGGCAGAAAAATGAAAAAACATTATGACCTGATTGCCATCGGTGGTGGTAGCGGTGGTTTATCCGTCGCCGAACGCGCCGCTCATTACGGCATGAAATGCGCCGTGGTCGAAGTCAATAACGACCTTGGCGGTACCTGCGTCAATCGCGGCTGCGTCCCGAAAAAAGTGATGTGGCACGCCGCCTCGCTGGCGCACAGCCTCGCCGATGCCGCCGATTACGGCTTTGCCGTCGAGCAAAAAGGCTTTGACTGGAACACCTTGGTGGCCAAGCGCGATGCGTATATCCAAGGCATCAACGACTGGTACATCAACTACCTGCAAGATTCGAAGATTGAGCATATTCAGGGCTTTGCTCGGTTTGTCGATCAACACACCCTTGAAGTGGACGGCGAACAGTACAGCGCCGATCACATCGTCATCGCTCCGGGCGGCAAACCCGACGCGCCCGAAATTCCAGGTGCCGAGCTGGGCATCACCTCCGACGGCTTTTTTGAGCTGCAAACACAGCCCAAACGGGTCGCCATCATTGGCTCCGGTTACATCGCCGTAGAGCTGGCAGGGCTGCTGCAAGCCCTCGGCAGCGACGTGAATCTGCTGCTGCGCAAAGAACATCTGCTGGGTAATTTTGATGCCATGCTGCGCGACACCTTAATGGAAAGCATGTTGGATGACGGGGTTAACATTCTGCCCCGCTGCCAAGCCACCGAGCTAAAACAGCAGGACAATGGCCAGATCACCTTAGTCAGCGATCACAACATGGAGTTGAAAGATTTGGATGCGGTGATCTGGGCCATCGGTCGCAGCCCTGCGCTGGAGGGGCTTAATTTAGAAGAGATCGGGGTACCACTGGATCACTGGGGCTACATCACCACCGATAAATACCAAAACACTCGCCTTGATGGCATCTACGCGCTGGGGGATGTCACCGGTCAAGCTCAGCTCACCCCCGTGGCCATCGCTGCCGCTCGTCGTTTGGCTGATCGTCTGTTTGATGGCAAAGAAAATCGTCATCTGAGTTACGACAACATCGCCAGTGTCATTTTTAGCCATCCACCCATCGGCACCGTCGGCCTCAGTGAAGAAGATGCCCGCGAAGAACACGGCAAAGCGGTCAAGGTCTACCAGACCCGTTTCACCTCTATGTATCACGCCCTCACCGAACACAAAGTACCCACTGCGATGAAGCTGATCACCGTGGGTGCCGAGGAAAAAGTCATCGGCTGCCACATCATCGGGCCGGGCGCAGACGAGATGCTACAAGGGTTTGCCGTCGCCATTCGCATGGGAGCCACCAAAGCAGATCTGGATGATACGGTTGCCATTCACCCCACCAGCTCTGAAGAGTTGGTTACCTTGCGCTAACGCTCGCACAAAATACAACACTGGGCGTAAAACAAAACATCAACGGCAAGCTGATTTTATTATCACTTGCCGTTTTTTTCTGCCTAAAAAATGTCTACTGGATCATAAAATCCACGCAAAACAGCCATTAAGACCAATTTTGTGATCCGCTTATCACTCAAAACGTGAAGGCGTTCCAATCCCTTTCATAAAAGGGCGCTATTCTAGCTAACAACAACACAGAGTTAACAAACTCTATCTAAAACAACATTTTGAGGATTCAATCATGCAACAGAGCAGCGTTATTACCCTGATCATCAGCGGTTTCATTTTATTCACCATCACCGTTCGCGTTTCCATCGCCATGATGCTGGACACGGGTATCTTTTAAGTGATGCACATGGAAGTGATGAAAAACCGCTACGGTTTATTACTGCACCCTAAACCCACCACGGCACATTGACTCTTTATCAGATCATTTGCCGTTTTTTTATCTTCAAAAAATCACCTGCGTCACTTGTCTCTCTTTTTCAGCTCTGCTTTACTCAAACAACAAAATCAGCCTTAACTCAACACGTACTCATTACTCACAACACCAAAATACCCTTAAAAAATGGCCAGCAAAAAAATAAACAGCGAATATCTGCGCAGAACCAATAAAGCCATCAAGTACATCATTGACAATCCCATGATCACCCCCACGGCTCAATGCCGTTATGATGCCTCAATCGAGGTGGAAGAGAGCACCAAGATCTTAGACCCCTTTCTAAAGCAGACCATCCCCGCAGGCACATACGCCGTCGCTTATTACAAAGGCGACGGTGACAAAGTCAGCAATTTCTATATGGAACTGTATTCAAACTGGCTGCCCAGCAGTGGTTTTGAACCCGACGATTATCCACCCGTGGCTCATTATTTGAACGACTCCAGAAAAGCCGGTTTTGTTGAAATGGAAGTCTGCATCAAACTAAAAGAGCTGCAACACCCGCCCAAATAAAATAGACGCTGTCAATCGTTTTCTCATCTCCCCCTCCTTGGGCGCAATCATTGCTCTGCATCTTTTTCATTCTCTTTTATGAAATCAATGCACGGGCATCCACATGAAACACTCTCTCTTTTGGCGACTCTTTATCCCCATTCTGGCACTCTGTCTACTGAGTTTTGTGGCCATCAGCGTTTACGTCCCCCGTGCCATGCAGCAGTTTGAAGAGCAGATCGCCTTAGATCAAGCACTGCAAATAGCACAACAGTTCAAAACTATTCGCGCCTACTACACCAAAAACGTGGTCGCTAAAGTGATCAAAAATGGCCATTTTAAAGCCTCAATTAAGCATAAAAACGAAACCAACAGCATCCCGCTGCCCGCCACCCTGATTCACGACCTCAGCGATTTATTGCAAAACAACGGCACCACCATTCGACTCTATTCCGCCTACCCCTTTCCCAATCGAACAGACCGCCTTCTGGACAATTTCGAAGAAGACGCTTGGCAAGCACTCAGTAAAACACCCACAACGCCCTTTGTGCGCACCGAGCAGCACCAAGGAAAAACCAGCGTCCGAGTTGGCATTGCTGATGTGATGATCAACGAGACCTGCGTCAATTGCCATAACAACCGCCTCGACACCCCCAAAGACGACTGGCAACTGGGTGAGATGCGCGGCGTACTGGAGATCATTACCCCCATCGACAAACAACTGCTGATCGCCAGCGGTATCAGCAACGGTTTTATGATCGCGCTGGCGCTGTTGGGGCTGCTGCTCGGGGTGTCGCTCTATTTTATTTTCCAGCGCACCATTGGCAAACGCCTTAATCAAGTGATTACCGCACTGGATGAAATAGCTCAAGGAGAGGGCGACCTAAGCCAACGACTGGATGAAAAAGGCAAACACGAAGTCGCACAAATTGGCCATGCGTTTAACCAAGTCATGCAGAAATTCAGCGCCATTGTCTCCGAGGTGATCGTGGTCACGGGCGAACTCTCTCACCTGTCACAATCGTTAAGCTCCGCCAATCAAAAGTCGAGTCAGCGAGTCATTGATCAAGACCGAGAAACCGGCAGCGTCACCACCTCGGCAGGCGCATTGGAAATCTCTGCCCGTGACATCGTGCGTCATGCCGAAAAAGCCTCCGATACCACCCAACAAACCACGCGAAACACCGAACAGGGCGAGCAGATCGTACAGAACAGCATGCAATCCACTCAGCAGCTCTCCAATCACATTGGTGAAGCTGTGAACTCCCTTACCCGCCTACAAACGGACGTGGATGAAATCAGTGAAGTCTTAGATGTCATTCGCAGCATCGCCGACCAAACAAACCTGTTGGCACTCAATGCCGCCATCGAAGCAGCGCGCGCCAGCGAACAGGGACGCGGCTTTGCGGTAGTGGCCGATGAGGTGCGTGTTTTGGCCTCTCGCACCCAAGCCTCAACACAAAAAATTCAAGGCATGACCGAGCGCCTACACACCACCACAGAAGAGGTGGTCAGCGCCATGAAACAGAGCCAACAGCAAGCCAAAGCAACCCTACACCTCTCCAGCAAAGTGGGTGGACAACTGCGTCAAATAACCCACTCGGTCAACTCCGTGCGCAACATGAACTTACAAATCGCCTCTGCCGCCAAACAACAGGAGCAGACCATCGGCAGCGTCAACCAAAATCTAACCGGCATCAGCGCCACCTCGCGCGCCGCCGCTCAAGCAGGGGAGCACAGCAGCAATCAGGTGCAACAGGTAGAACAACTGGCCAGTCGCCTACTGAGTTTGACCCAGCAGTTTAAAGTTTAGCGTCGTAGGAAAAAATGGCTCATCATTAAAAAACACAGCCAACTTTCGCGAGCTTGTGCAATATCAACGGTAAAAATGAACCCCAAGCGAAGGTGTAATGCTCTTCACAACAGCATCTTGCTCTAATCCAGAGTGACGAAAGGCCAATTCCAAGGCAATGCCCACACCTTTTACCTCGAACTCCCAGCCTGCACCTAGGTAGACATGATAACCCTCCAGATCAGCAGCAGAGCCGTTGTGATTCAAACGAGCGTAGCCCACACCCAGACGAGAAAATAGATTATCGGCAATATCACGATGATAATATTTCCCCTCCAGACCAAAGGTAATCAATTTCACCTCATTACCCAGCCTTGCATCCTGAGCACCCTTCACTTTAGCCGAACCCAGCAAAGGGTTAAGCGCCAGACCCAAAGAATAACGGCGCGGCTCTTCCCACCAAAGGTTGATCGTATTGCTCAAACCTTGATACGTGCTTTCACTGCCATCCTTAAGCGTAATCTGATGGGAAGCAAAATGCTCACGCGCCCGAAACTTAAACTCCCCCGCTGCGGCCTGCCCAATCAACAAAAAAACAAACAAACCGGCAATGCGGCTAAGTGTTGATTTTTGCATAATTTTTTCCTTTAACTTCAGACAAATCTTACCCCTAAGAACAGACACAATACACCTTTGCCCTAGCACAAGCGTTGTAAAACAGTGAGCCAACCTCGGTTCACGGTTTCAAATCCATGCCACAGAAACGAAAATTTTCTGCCCTAGCAGCTCGTGTGGTCAGTCTTTTATCAGCCCACTTAGGTTATTAACTTTATTAGCAGATACAAATTAACGCTGAGCAGAAAGGACAGGCTGCGCGGCATCACCAACAACATGAGGCAAACATGCAACACAACAAAGGACTGGTACGGCGTTTTTACGAAGAGATGTGGAACCACTGGGATTTTCAACTCACCAATGAGCTGCTGAATGATGAGTTTATTTTACACGGCTCCACTGGGCTCTATAAAACCGGACGACAAGGCTTCATTGACTACGCCGACACCGTACACCGTGTTTTTCCCGACTTTCACAGCGCCATTGACGATCTGATTGCCGAAGAGAACAAAGTGGTTGCCCGCCTCTCTTTCAGTGGCACTCAGCAGAAAGAACTGTTTGGCAAAGCCGCCGATGGCCGCCGTGTCTATTACGACGGCTTGGCCATTTTCACCTTTGAAAAAGAAAAAATCAGCGAGTTATGGTTGATCAGTGACCTGTATAACTTAATGATGCAGGTCAAATCCAAGTATGGCTGAAATGCCTACACAATCACTTTGAGCGCTGCAACCAACTGCCCCAACGCCTGACCACGATGACTCAGGCCATTTTTCACCTCAGGGTCTAATAACGCCGAAGCCATACCGTGCGTTGGCACAAAGAAAAGGGTGTCGTAACCAAAACCGTTATCACCCTCTTCCTGATGCAAAATTTGCCCTTCCCACGCCCCTTCTGCAATGATCGGCGAAGGATCGTCGGCGTGTTTCAAATAGACAATCACCGCCCGAAAACGCGCCGTGCGCTGCTCATCAGGCACCTCTTTCAAAGCATCTAACAACTTGGCGTTGTTGTCATGATCGCTGGCACCGACACCGGCGTAACGAGCCGAATAGATCCCCGGCGCACCATTCAGTGCATCCACCTCAATGCCCGAATCATCGGCAATCGCAGGCAGCCCCGTGTGGGCAGCGGCATTACGCGCCTTAATAATCGCGTTTTCCACAAAGGTCAAACCGGTCTCATCCGCTTCCGGCACGGCAAAATCCGACTGCGGACGAATCCCAAAACCCAAACCACTCAACATGGCGGATAACTCACGAACTTTTCCAGGGTTGCCCGTTGCTAATACAATACTTTTCACTGTTTCTGCTCCAATACGTCGTTCTGTTTCTGCATCAACCCTTTGAAATGCCCCGCAGAAAAAAGCCAAATTATACACGGCTGGACAATGCCACGTCGCCTGAGTGAAACTCATTCATCTATACTTATGAGATTGTTCGCCACCGCCTCTTGCACATTCTGGAGTTACCTTATGTTAAAAAGCATGACCGCCTACGCCCGCCAACAGCAGCAAGCCACTTGGGGCAGCTTGATCTGGGAGCTGCGATCTGTGAATCACCGTTATCTGGAAATCACGCTCCGTCTGCCCGAAGAGCTTCGAGAATTGGAACCACAGCTGCGTGAACAGGTTGGCAAACGCCTCAAGCGAGGCAAAGTGGAATGCAATCTGCGCTTTAAAGCCAATGAAGAACTCAGCGACACCCTGCAAGTAAATGAGGCTGCTGCCAAAGCACTGCTGCACGCCTGCCATCAACTGGAAGGTCAGATGATGAACGCCGCTCGCCTCAACCCGCTGGAGATATTGAACTGGCCTGGGATAATCAAACCACAAGCAACCGACTTAAGAGCCGTTAAAAATGCCACTCTGGATCTGCTCAGCGTCAGCCTTGATGATCTGATCGCCACCCGTGAGAGAGAAGGTGAACGCATTGACGCCATGCTGCAAAGTCGTCACCGCCTAATCGCCGAACTGAGCCAACGCATCGCCATGCAACGACCTGCGATTCAAGAAAAAATGCGTAACAAACTGCGCTCGCGCTTTAATGAATTAAACCTTGAACCGGATAACGGGCGCTTAGAACAAGAGCTGGTCTACTTGGCGCAGAAACAGGACATCGACGAAGAGCTGGATCGCCTCAACGCCCATCTAAAAGAAGTCGATGAAGTCTTGCAACGTCAGGAACCTGTAGGCCGTCGCCTCGACTTTCTAATGCAGGAGCTCAATCGTGAAGCCAATACTCTGGGAGCCAAAGCCAGCGATGTAGACACCAGTGGCGCATCCGTGGAGCTGAAAGTATTGATCGAACAGATGCGGGAACAGATCCAAAACGTCGAATAGCCTCTTCAACCTCCAAAAGCAGCCACAAATAGATCTAAAATCTTTTTTCAATCTATTTTAGAAAATAAGTAAAAAAGAACTTGCTAATATTAGTTATTACTAATATACTCCATTTCATCGTTTAGGCAGGCACCGCCAACACCCTAAACAAACTCTTTTTTACTTTTTAGATTATTAAACTTTTGGAAATTAACCTAATGAAAACATTGAAAATTATCGCTGCTGCTGCTCTGTTGACCGCCTCTGCTGCTTCTCACGCTTGGTTCGGTCCTTTTGCTGACAACAGCAACTACAACAACAGTAATGGTAACGGTTCTACACAAACTGCTGGTAACGGCACCGGTTCTTTCGGTTTCAGCATGAACGCGTCTGCTAAAGCAGACGCCGATACCAAAGGCAACATGGACAGCACCGGTAACAGCACCGACACCAACGGTAACGACGCTGGAAATGGCACCGGAAACGGTTCTGCTAACGGTTCCGGTTCTTTCGGTTTCAACATGAACGCGTCTGCTAAAGGCAACAGCGACGTGGCCGCCAAAACCGACACAGCTTCTACCGTAGCCGCTGTTGAGCCTGCTGCTGCTCCCGTAGTTGCTGCTCCTGCGGCTAAGTAAGACCCAGAAACCTACGTTTCTAGAAACCCCCGCTTGAGCTGTGCTCAGCGGGGGTTTTTTTGTGCCCAATGAACTGTCTTCCACCACAGAAACACTTTACCTTACAAGCCTCAAGCATAAAACAATCGTTCTATTTCAAGCACAAAATGACGGGTAAGAGAAATGTGCGAACGCCACCAGCATCATGCCCTAAGTCATTGCCCCTTTTTTAAGTCAGGTTTATCTTCAATGAGTCAACCAGCAGCACTGAAAATTCTGATTATCGACGACAGTCCCGAAGATCGTTGGGTCTATCAACGCTACCTCAAACAGCATCCACAACACCGTTACCACATCATTGAAACCGGCCTAGGACATGAGGGAGTTCACTTAGCCGAAAGCGAACAACCCGATTGCATTTTACTCGATTATCACTTACCCGATCTCAACGGTCTTGAAATCTTAGCCCAACTTTCACGGAAAAAAATCTCTTCTGCTGTGATTATGCTCACCGGTCAATCGCAGCAAGATCGAGATATTCTTGCCCTTAAAGCCGGTGCTTCAGACTACTTAGCCAAAGAAAAACTCAACAGCCAAATTCTCCATCGCGTTATTCGCTACGCCATTGAACGCAAAGGTACCGAACGCAAACTACAGCGTCTCAATGACGAAAAAAACCACCTACTCGGCATGGTTGCTCATGATCTACGCAACCCTCTGACCTCCATTCGCGGTTTCAGTGAACTGATTCTTGAGGAGCAAACCACCAGTCGAGAAGAGATGTGTGAACTGCTCACCATCATTCACAACCTCAGCGAAGAGATGTTATTGACTCTGCACAACCTACTCGATGTTTCCAGAATCGACAGCGGTAAATTTGACGTCAAGCTTGAAAAAAACAACCTCTCAGAACTGCTGCATTATCGCATTCGATTGAGCAGCATCACCGCCAAACGCAAAAACATCCAACTCATCGACCAAACACCCGATCACCTTTACGCCCTCTTTGACCCAGAGCGACTCAATCAGGTGGTGGATAATTTTCTCAATAACGCCATCAAATATTCACCCACTGACTCACAGATAACAATCAACGCCAAAGAAACCAAGATGGGAGTTGAAGTTTCAGTAACAGACCAAGGCCCAGGCATTCCAAAAGCGGAACTGGATCACATTTTTGCAACTTTCCACACTTTAGGTAGCAGCACTCCGATGAATGGTGAAACCAGTTCTGGATTAGGACTTGCCATCGCAAAAAAAATCATTGATGCTCATCAAGGTGAAATTGGGGTTAGAAATTCCGAGCAAGGTGGCAGTGAATTTTACTTTAAAATCCCAATAAACAGCCTGTTTGAACAACAGGCCAAAACAAGACTCAGCCATAAAAGTTAAGGGAGGAACCATGTTGATAAAAAAGCAATATTCTCTCTACCTTTTACACAGACCAGTCCAGCAGTGAAGACCTTGGAGGTCAAAATTTGGATTCCACCAACAATCGTTATCCTACTGTTGTTAACTATTACCTATCTGTTTATTAATAGCCAACCAACCAACCCAAAAATACACCTACACATACTCCAAAGCCTGCATATCCTAGAACATTTAGAACCCAACCTAAATCGTGATCTCTTATTGGCAAGAGAGGGGCTATTGAACAACTATGACCGTCTAGGCCATACCATTAAAAACATGTTAAACCAACTAAAAATCATCAAACAGCTCAGCACTCAAGTACCAAAAAAACTGGAACACAATATAACACCCACCATCAAACACCTTGAAAAGACCCTAAAGAAATCAATCCATATCATCTTAGACTTTCAAGTCATAGCCCAGCTCAAACAGAAACTCACCCTCAACCTATTGAATAAATTAAAAAAAATAAGCGTAAACCCAAACAGATCTAATGATAATATAAAAATAATCAACCTCCTAAACAACCTTTTTGGATTTTTATTAACCCATAAAAAAAGTGATTTAGACAGTGCCCATGAACAGTTACAGCTACTCAGAGAAAACAACAATCAAAACAACCAGAAAATAATAAAACAGAGTGATAACTTATTACAACAAATTAAAAACATCAACAATCACATAAATAAAATTGATTCTTTAGCTATATCAGCCAGCTTGGATATTCTAGAAAACACCTACATTTACGACAACAACAACATCAATAGTGCCGCTTACACCTATAGAAGCCTACTTTATCTGACCAGCCTAGGCTTGCTTGCCTACTTACTGTTACTGTTGCTGCAACTGCGCTACGGATCAATAAAAATAAAGGAGATCAACAAATCCTTAGCCCTAGAGATCAATGAGAGAAAAAGTGCAGAAAAATCGCAACGAATCTATATGGATCAGTTAAAACAGAGCAATAAAGAGCTGGATGATTTCACCTATATCGCCTCTCACGACCTGAAAGATCCACTGCGAGGAATCAATAACTACGCCACCTTCTTAATCGAAGATTGTCATGAAAAACTGAATCATGAAAACCGAAAAAATTTAGAGTCAATCAAACGCCTATCACAAAGAATGAGTCAACTTATCGAAGATTTACGTGACTGTTCACGAGTTGATTATATGGAATTGGCTTTTGGGGTTCATGACCTTTACAGCCCTTTAAATGAAGTTTTAGAAGCTTTGGAATATAATATTGATGAAAACAACATCAGCATTCAAGTACCACAGCGTTTACCCATTATTCATTGTGATCGCATTCGAATAAAAGAGATCTTTCACAATCTGGTTACCAATGCAATAAAATACAACGATAAATCACTAAAGTGGATTGAAATTGGCTGCAAATTTTATTCAGAAAAACAACACAAACGCTACCAACAACGCCAATGCGTTGAAGGCACGGTATTTTATGTCAAAGACAATGGCATCGGTATTCAAAAGAATCATTGGAACAGCGTCTACCAGATCTTCAAGCGCCTACATGGCCGAGAACAATACGGTGGTGGCACTGGGGTGGGCTTAACCATTGTTAAAAAACTGGTACAACGTCACCAAGGAAAAATTTGGATCGAATCAACCCTCAACGAGGGCACAACCTTCTATTTCACCTTAGATAAGATGGAACCCGAAGCTAAAAAAAAGGCCTTATTAGAAGGCTAACAACAATGTCACCTTATAAAAAATGGCTTATAGACCATGGGGACATAAAAACCACTTAAAACACAGGGATAGGAAAAACCATGAGTGAAAAAGTCAAAGTACTGCTCGTCGATGATGAGTCACACATCCGAATTTTCATGCGTAAGGTATTACAATCAATGAATTGCGATGTCATCGCTGAGGCCGCCGACGGCAATGAAGCCATCAGCATGTACCGTCGTTACAAACCCAACATCACCTTGATGGACATCAATATGCGCATTATGAACGGTGCCAAAGCCCTAAAAATAATTGTGCAAGAAGACCCCTCTGCCTTGGTCATTATGCTGACCTCACTGCACTCAATGGAAAAAGTCAATGAATGCCTCTCTTCTGGGGCATCCAATTATTTGCGCAAAGACCTGCCCATTAAAGAGATAAAACAGCAAATCATTCATACCTGGCACTCCCACAACAACAAAATAAAGCACTAACCAACATGAGCAAAAAATACAATCTTCAAGACGTTCGGCGTGACATTGCCCAAGACCAAGCCATCGCTGAACAGCCTGACAAAACAGGTACCACGGTTGAATTAGACCACGATCAAATTCAAAAGCTGGTAGCGCTTAATAAAAAACAGAACGCTGTAAAAAAACATGGACATTCGTAATCCCAACTTCATCAGAAGCATTGCCAAGAAAAAAAATCCTCTCTATAGAGAACATCAATCGTTTAAGAAAGCGCTATGGCGAGGGTGATCACCGAATTTTAAACATCAATGATTACCATGTTCTGCAACACATCATCAATAAACGTCTGATCTCAGCAGATGATGCCGGTACCTTATGGGCCGATGGGTTTAACACCACCTGGATGAACCCGCTTGAAACTCTATTTCAAGAAAAAACATTATCCCGCCTGCCTGAAAAATTTTGTCGTAAACACAACCTCATTCTTGTCTATCAATTTGGTGGCCGCATCACCGCTGCAATGGCCAACCCCTTTGATAAAAAAGTCATCCAGCAAGCCGAAAAAATCACCCAGTGTAGAATCAGCCCAATTTGTGCCTTTTTAGAAGACGTACAAGATGCGATCACCTTACATTTTAGTAATTTTGAAACACTGCATGAACTCAATGAACAGAGTAAGTTGGAGTTATCACACGAATCACAACTCAACGAGCTAACTCAAAAAGAGTGGTTCAAAATTATTGAACATCAAGAGACTCAAGCCCTACTCAAAACCCTGCTGCTACTGGCCGTACGCGAAAACTCCAGCGACATTCATCTTGAGCCCTTTACCGATGAAGTTAAGGTGCGTTTCCGCATTGATGGGGTGCTGCACCAACGGGTCAACCCCTCTAGCATTGTCTATCGTTTATTATCAGCACGCATCAAACACCTGTGCAAAATGAACCCATTAGAAACAGACAAACCTCAAGATGGCAGCATGACTCTGCCGTTGTATCGAAACTTTATGGAATTTCGCGTCTCTTGTCTGCCCATGGTGCATGGTGAAAAAATTGTCATTCGTATTTTAACTCGTAGATGCGGTGCCGATCTGGTTAACCTTAAAGACCAACAACTCTCAAAACCGATCTACAAAGCACTCAAAGAAGCCATTCAAGCTCCCAATGGGTTGATTTTATTGGCTGGCCCTTCCAGCTGTGATAAAAAAGACACTCTATTTTCAGCGCTGCAAACCCTCAACTTAAACACCCTAAATGTCTGTAGCATTGAAGACCCTGTGCAATACCGACTGCCGAACATCAATCAACTGCAAGTCAACAACGCCACCGGCATTAATTACAGCAGCGCCTTGCATCATATTTTACAACAAGACCCTGATATTGTTTTAATTGAACAAATCAAAGACGTCGAAACAGCGCGCCTCGCCACCCAAGCCGCCCTAGCAGACCACCTGATTTTAGCCACCATTCCTGCTGGGGATGCCATCAGTGCGCTCAAACACTTGATAGAAATGGGGGTTGAACCTTTTATGGTCAGCTCATCGGTCAATATCGTCATCGCCCAACGTCAAGTGCGCCGACTGTGCAAACAGTGCAAAACAACCTACAATCCAACCATAAATGAGGTCAGTAAATACTTTATTCCAGACAACAAACCAATCATTTTTTATCAAGGCAGCGGTTGCAACAGCTGCAATCAAACCGGCTACAAAGGCCGCATCGCCCTGCATGAGATGTTGCTGGTTACCAAAGAGATTCGTGATTTAGTCACCCGCAATGAATCCATCGAAACCATTTATCAAGCCGCGATGCAAAACAATTATCAGCCGATACGGTACGATGGTTTAAAAAAAGTATTGCGAGGTTTAACCAGTATTGAAGAGCTGGAGCGCGTCACCTCCAGCTTGGATTAACCAAACAAAGACACAAACGCCTTTACAATAAAGGATCACCTTTCGGCAATTTTTTCGCCATCCAACTGGCCAGCTTGTGTTTCATCTTCGGTTGATTTTCTTGGCCTTTGGCCAAAGGCTGAATCAATTTATCGTGTACCAGCAAGCGATACACATATTCAATTTTTAACGCCGCCGAATCCGTCGCTTCAAACTCAGCCACACCCCGTGTTTCAGCGTATTCCATGCCTTGTTTCAGAGCCTCTTTTAGCAATTCAGCTTCATGTTTTAATTTTTTCATTGCAACACCTCAAAATAGACCAGCAAGCTCTGTAAGAACGGGTGATTATTGTCATCACTGACCATAAAGAACCGCTTTTCTTTATGCCGAGTCAACCCTTCAAAATTATCCATATACCAACCGTCACCGCCATTAAAACGCGCCACGGTTTTTACCTTCAGTGGCTGCATTGTATCCGGCTCAGCTAATGTATCGACCCAACGCAAATTGATAATAAACGGCACCAAAGGGTTCACATAGGCCCGTTCCAGCACCAACACCTCACCGCTAGGCAGAGCCTCCATAGCCACCACCGCATTACCCGCTTCCTTGGCCATCGGATAAAGCCAACGCTGATCTTGCAAATTAAACCACGTCACCTGAGCCTTATTATTGGAAAATTTCATCGCCCGTTCCGGAGAGGTCAGCACGCCCCATTGAGGATGAACCGTCAACGCCTCCAAAGCATCGTTACTGGTTTTGTAATTTTCCGCCCCCGCCAAAACATCGGGCAGCTCTCGATCACCTTCCAAAACACCCTCGGTATCGTACTGATAAATGCGCGGATAACCTTCAAACGAGACCAGTAATTCCGTATCGCCCTTGCGACCGTTATCGGCATTCAGTAAGGTCAGACCTTCCGCATCCTTAGACTTGCCACTCAAAGAGCGTCCTTTGACACCCAGCAGCGCGTATTTAGCCACCAGCATCACGTCACTCAAACGTCCTTGTTTGAAAACCGGTCGCAGATGAAACAGCTTGCCAAAATCCGAAATGGCATAGAGCAGCTGCTCATCCTCATCCCAAGCCAGATCCGATAACCCCACCAGACCTTCTGACTCCAACAAAGCCACGCTGCCCAGCAGTTGCACCGACATAAAAGGCTGATTCACATCATGATCTTCAGTGAGGATGCTGGTCTTAGCCACGGATTTTTCCTGCTGTGGTGAATCGGCCAATGGCATCTGCGCACAACCCAACACCATCAGACTTAAGGGCAGTAGCCCCAAAAATTTGCGATACGTTTTAAACATCTCACCTCCTGTGTCAGTCTCTGTTGACGATCAAATTTGAACCTTATTATGGCCACCCTTGACTAAAAAATAAAAGCCTATTTTTTTAACCCGATCACCTTCTAAGGCCACTTTTTAGACTATGATCTGAGATACATTAAATTCAGATCTCAACGCACCTACATGGAGTAACCATGCGCACCTTTGCTTTTGCCACAGCCCTTATCACACTCTCTTTTTCCATTTCTCCAGTTTACGCCCAACGCATCCTGTTTGATGCCAGCCACGGCCAGACTGCAGGCAATGCCGACTGGATCATTGATGCCGACGGCTCGATGCAGAGTTGGAAAAATTTTCGCTGTAAACAAGGCGGTCTGCACCACTCAGCGCAGCGTTACCCCACACCGCCGCAAAGTCAGATCAAAGCCGACACCCCCGAAACCTTCTGGAGCGGCGGCATCTCCGCTTGGGGCATGGCACTGGCCAAAGACAACCTGAACCCCAAACGGCAGCGCAACTGGCAGATCGAACAGTACCCGTGGAACGCTCAGCCTTTCAGTTACAACAACGCCAACAACCCACAAGACCTGATGCACTACGACGTTTTGGTTTTGGATGAACCCAATGTGGCCTACAGCAGCGACGAAATCAGCGCCATTCGCCAATTTGTCTTTGAAGGCGGCGGCCTGTTTCTGATTGCCGATCACGAAACCTCGGATCGCAACTGCTCCGGCGGGAAAAACGCCAAACAAGACAGCCCCGCCATTCTCAACGCCCTTCTGGGCAACACGATCAACACCCAGCCCCGTCCGCCCTATTACAACGCCAATGACAAAAACAACGATTACGGTCCCTTTGGAATTTGGTTCTACGAAAATGGCAATGACGACTCCAAAGACCGCGCCAACCGCGATTTTGACTGGTTTGACGAAGTCAGTAACAACAACATCAATCAAGACCCCAAAGACCCGCTGATTCATGGCCCCTTTGGTGATGGCAGCAAAGGTCTCGGTCTGTTTGGCTCCACCCAGATCGGCCTCTCAACCGATAAACAGCAAGGCAACAGCAAAGCGCAAGGGCATATTTGGCGCAACGGCCAAAATCAACAACCCAACCTTATCGGTGTTTCACAGCGCGTCACTCTGGCCAGCAGCCAATACGGTCAAGGGCGCGTGATTGCGTTGGGCGACTCCTCACCCAGTGACGACAGCACCGGCCAAGGCCGCCTCTATCCGGGTTGGGATCAAATCCCCAGCGCCGCCAATCACACCCTGATTTTAAACGCCACCGACTGGCTGGCACGCCGCAATAACATCACCCCACCCCACCCTCTGAGTGCCGGTCCTGCGGTCAGCATGAGTGCCTGTGTCGCCACCATCAATTGGCAAACAGCGCATAAAAGCGCATCCAATATGAGCTGGGGAGAAGAGAATAATCTGGATCGCAACACAACGGTACCGGGTCTGCGCAGCAATCACCTCATCACACTGGGTGGCCTCAGCCCCGAACAGAAATACAGCTACCGTCTTGAACTGACAGACAAACGCAGCGTAGAAGGTCATTTTAAGACCGTCGCCAGCCAAGCCCTCGCCTTCCAAAAAGAGCCCAGCGTCAGCGTCACTCGCAGCCACGGCGTGCAGATCCAATGGCAAGCCAACCAATCGGCCTTAGTGAGCCTCGATTACGGCCAAAAAAGTACCGACGAACACCACCTTGCGCTTGGTTCACAACAGCAAAAACAGAGCATCGAACTGGCCAATCTCACGCCTGCCACACCGTATCAACTGGTGCTCAAACTGGCCAACGCCTGCGGTGAAACCCTGCTGAGTAAACAGCTCAACTTCACCACCGCAGCCATTACCCCTCCCCCCATTGCCCCTAAACCAAACAAACCTGCGACACAGGATCAGATGATCAACATCTCCGGCTGGCGTTTGATCAACAATAAATCACGCACCCAGCTCACCTTTCCCGCCAACACAACACTGAAAGCCGGTGAATACCTGGTCATTGGGCGCAACAACAGCCAAGCAGAGTTTGAAAAAGTCTGGGGGAAACTGCCCAGCAAGGCCAACTACCTCAACAGCAAAAACACCTTGGTGATCAACAAAAGCCCACGCCGTTACACTTTGGTTAATCTCAAAGGTGAGTTACTGGCAGCGTCTACGGTGGTCAAGGAAGGGTTATCGGTCTCCAGTGGTGCGTGCAGTACAAACGGACAGCCACACGTCTGGAATGTAACAAAACTCAATAAAGCCACGCCCGGCAAAGGCGCACAGCAGTGTGGCCAAGGTCTGAGAATCAGTGAAGTCAGCGACGCCAAAGGCTATCGTAATGAATTTGTTGAGCTCTATTTCGATGCACCACTAAAATAGACAAGCAAGGCCAGCCACCTCCCGCTACTTTTGTGGAGGTGCTGTTTTTTTAAAAGGCATACCCAAACTTCAAAATCTCTGCATCAATAATAACCTGCCCGTCGTCATCAAATGGATCAAGAACCGACGCAAACTGATCATTTTTTCCCACTAGATAACGCCCCATGCTCAAACTGGCACCCCAATAATAATTGCTGCTGGAAAAAATGCGATAACCAATTCCCACCCCAACTCCCAGCTTCACCTCAGACCCCCGCTCTCTGATAAATTCAGGCGGCAATTGATTCGGCCCAAGGGCAGCATAATCAATGTTATCACTGCGAATGCCATCCAAATAGGCCAAACGAGTAAAGCCGCTCAGATAAAAGCCCTTCATGCTGTCACCTAAAAAACGACGATAATGCAGATCTACTGTTGCTAAATTAAACAAATCGCTGTTCGAGCCTTCATTCGAAGAGAGAAAAATCGGAAAGGCTAATTCCACCTTGTCTGCTGGCTGGAAAAGTGAAAAGCCCCCACTCAAAACAACCGAGCCCGGTTCGGCAACCAAAAAACGCGCAACATTAAATTCGATGCCATAGGTTTTATCGGCAAAGGGAGAACGGTTCTGCTCACGTCTAAGATCCGCTTGTTTCTGCAAGGCTTGAGCAATTTTTTTATCAATATCCGACTGCTCACTCGCACCATCCACGGTGACCACAATCGGCGGCACAACCTCCGCCGCCGACACCCACGAGCTCAACAACAGACCCAATAACAACAACTCAATCATTCTCAACATACTCCGCTCCATACCCAAAACAGTCAAATTCGTAGCCTACTACAGCCTCCGAATCAAACCAATCACTTCTCTTAATTCCAGCACATCAGTCAGCTCAACCGACATTAACCAGCGTTGCAGATCGGGATCAGACTGTTCTAATAGGCAGACAAATTGCTGTTGCAGAGTGTCGCTCAAATCATCGTAGTGCTGCTCTAAAAATTCACCCAAAATAAAATCCAACTCCAACAAACCCCGCCGACACTGCCAGCGCAAACGGGCTTTCTCTTCAGCAGGACGTAAACGAGACAACTAACTCTGATCCTTAAGCATCAAGGATTTAATCTGGCCGATGGCTTTGGTGGGGTTAAGGTTTTTCGGGCAGGCTTCCACACAATTCATAATCGTATGGCAACGAAACAGCTTATAAGCATCGTCCAAGTATTCCAGCCGAGCTTGTTTAGCGCCGTCACGGCTGTCAGCCAGAAAACGACAGGCGGTTAACAGCGCCTGCGGACCGAGAAATTTATCTGGATTCCACCAAAAAGAGGGGCAGGCCGTAGAACAGCAACCGCACATAATGCACTCATACAGCCCCTCTAATTTTTCATTTTCTGCTGGGCTTTGTAAAATTTCCTTTTCAGGCAACGGCTCAGATGGTTTTAACCACGGATCGACTCGTTCGTATTGACGATAAAACTGGCTCATATCCACCACCAAATCCCGAATCACCGGTCGCCCAGGCAACGGACGCACCTCTATAGGCTCCTTTAAATCCGCCACTCGGGTAATGCAAGCCAACGTATTGCTGCCGTTGACATTAACCCCGTCAGAACCGCAAACCCCCTCCCCACAGGAGTGACGAAAAGCCAACGACTCATCCTGCTCTTGGATCAACAACAGAGCATCACGCAGCATCATGCCCCGTTGCACTGGCAGCTCAAACTCTTGCATCGAGGGCGCTTGTTCTGTTTCAGGATCAAAACGATAAATACGAAATAACATCAAAAACCCCTTCTAATAGATACGCTCTTTGGGGGGGAAGCTCTCCACACTCAAGGGCGTGGAACGCACCGCTTTGTAATTCAAACGATCACCCTGCTGAAAATAGAGGCTGTGTTTCATCCAATTCTGGTCGTCACGTTTGGGGTAATCGGGGCGCGAATGAGCGCCACGGCTCTCTTTACGGTTGGCCGCTGAAACCGCGATGGCCATACCAATATCAAACAGGTTTTCCAACTCCAAGGCCTCGATGCGCGCCGTGTTAAAAACCTTGCCGCGATGCTGCAAGCGCACCTGAGACAATTTTTTACGCAAAGCTTGCAGCTTCAACACCCCCTGCTGCATAACCTCTTCTGTACGAAACACCCCCGCATGATCTTCCATCAACTTTTGCAGCTCGCAGCGCAACTCATTCACACTCAACACCTTACCCTCAGCGGGAAGCTCCCAGCGATTGAGGCGATAGAGCGCACGATCCACACTGGCCTGATTCAATGGACGATGTTCAGGGTTGTTTTTCACATACTCAATAATGTCTTTGCCTGCCAAACGCCCAAAGACCAAAATATCCAGCAGTGAATTACCACCCAAACGATTCGCGCCGTGTACCGAAGCACACGCGCATTCCCCAGCGGCATACAAACCAGGAATCACCGCGTTCTTCTCATCTTGCTCCTGCTCACCCAATGGCATCACCACGCGAGCAAAGCGGTCGGTGGGAATGCCTCCCATCATGTAGTGAGCGGTAGGAAAAACAGGAATCGGCTCTTCAACGGGATCAATACCAGCAAAAATGCGGCTGCTCTCTCGAATGCTTGGCAATCGTTTGGCCACCACTTCTTCACCGAGGTGATCCACTTTTAGCAACACATGGTCTTTATCCGGCCCGCAGCCCCGGCCTTCGTTGACCTCAGTGACGATGGCACGGGAAACCACATCGCGGCTGGCCAGATCCTTGGCCATCGAAGCGTAACGCTCCATAAAACGCTCGCCCTCGCTGTTGATCAAGTATCCGCCCTCACCGCGCACCCCTTCGGTGATCAACATGCCTTTGCCCGCAATACCCGTGGGGTGAAACTGAAAAAACTCCATATCTTGCAATGGAATCCCCGCCCGCAGCGCCATCGCCATACCGTCGCCGGTATTAATATGAGCGTTGCTGGTGGTACGATACACCTGCCCACCGCCTCCCGTGGCGATCAGAGTCGCCTTGGCTTCAATCAAAATCGGCTCACCCGTGGCAATTTCCAATGCCAGAACACCGAGAATAAAACCCTCCTCGTCACGAATCAGGTCAATGGCAAAATATTCATCAAAAAAGTGAGTTTTAGCACGTAGGTTCTGCTGATAGAGGCTGTGCAAAATAGCGTGGCCTGTGCGATCCGCCGCTGCACAGGTGCGCGCCGCCTGTTTACCGCCAAACTCTTGGCTCTGACCACCAAAGGGACGTTGATAGATCGTGCCGTTATCCAGCCGTGAAAAAGGCACGCCGTTGTGTTCCAGCTCGTACACCGTCGGAATCGCCTCCCGACACATAAACTCAATGGCGTCTTGATCCCCCAGATAATCGGAGCCTTTGACCGTATCAAACATATGCCAATGCCATTTGTCTGCCATCACATTGCCCAAAGCGGCGTTCACCCCGCCTTGAGCCGCCACTGTATGGGAGCGAGTGGGAAAAACTTTTGAGACCACCGCCACCTGCAAATTTGCATCAGCCAACTGCAACGCGGCGTTCATGCCCGCCCCACCCGCACCGATTATCAAAGCATCAAACCGCAGCGTTTTCAATTTCAGCCACCTCTTCTTTTTTTAATTAGGCCAACGACTCAGATCAATAACATCAATGCCCAACCGCCAGATGAAATCAACAAAGAAAGCAATAACACAGAGAACAGCAAACGCAGCGAATCATGGTGAACATAATCCATCAGCACGTCACGAAACCCGATCCAAGCATGAACTAAAAGTGCCACGACAAACAGCAAAAAAGCCACACTCAACCACGGTTGCTTCAACAAATCTTGCCAAGCGTGATGATTTTCTGGCGGTGCAAACAGAAACAGAGCCAACAGGGAGCAAACAAACAACGCCAAATAAACCGCGCTGAAACGCTGCCAAACCCACCCCCTCAGCCCCCCTCGGTAACGGCTCACAACAGCCCCCCCAACAGCAACAGCGCCACTGTTGGAGCCAAAAATAGCACCAGCCAAGCACTCTGTCGATAACGGGGTTTATCCACCCCCACCTCCAGATCAATCAACAGATAACGCACCCCCGCCAACAGATGATGCATCAATCCCCACAAAGCAAAAAAGAGCACAAACCGACCAACATCGCTAACAAACAGCGCCTTAACCACTAAAAAACCGGCTTCATCAGCTAAAGAGAGATCCAACAAATAGAAAAAGACCGGCAACAACAGCACCATCGCCACACCGGTAATTCGATGTGCAATCGACATCACACCGGCTACCGGCAAACGTATTTTGCGCAGATCAAGAAACACCGTGCGTTGCCGCTGCCGTAACGCCGGTTTGGCACTCAAACGCACATGACCACTGCTGCTCAATGCCTGTTGTAACTGCTCTGCGGTCAGAGCTGGGGGTATTTTAGCCCTCGACAAAGGACTTTTTTTGGACGTTGAATCGCCAAGTTCCTGACCATAACCGTCCCTAATTTCAAGATGACGCTTCATATTTAGCCCTCTCTGCTGCCTGCTTATTCCATAATTCACCTTAACAACAGCGCCCATGGCGCAACTACCACCTTTATCTTGTAGCACAGCTCAATATAAATGGCGTGCCAAGACAGAGTAAGCGCGTTTAAAGCACTCCACCCAAACAAGGTTACTGTTTTTAGAATCCCAAACCATGCCAAAGATCACACAAAAGGCGCTCTGCAATAAGAGGCTAAAAATGGATGAGGGGGATTATGGGAAAAATGTCAGGCGATAACGCCCTTATGTTGCGACAAGGAACAACATGGAATAAAGACAAGAAAAAATGGCGCGCCCGACAGGATTCGAACCTGTGACCCTCGGCTTCGGAGGCCGATACTCTATCCAGCTGAGCTACGGGCGCTGGAAGCGGGCTATGATACTGCCCGAGTCATTCAGAGTCTATGCAAAAATATTTCTGATATTTCAGCAAGCCAGAGTCAGACCCCACAGGAGCCTAGCTGCCACCTTGAAGGTAAAAGCCTTAGAATACGCTAAGGCACATTTAGGGCAGTTATCAAGCCTTTTATTACTATGGAGAACCCTATGATCAAAGCACCTGCTTTTATCCGAACGGACACACTGATTTTACTGGCTTTGGCCATCAGCCTAACGGCATTCGTTTATTTCAGTAGCAATGATAATTCAAATCCAATTGCGACAAACGAACGAAACCGCATTACTGAGAATGCCGACATCAGCCCCGTTGGCAAACTGGTGGTAACCCACAATCCAGCCGACGCCTCAGCTGTTTTGCAACAACTAGCCAGTTTAAACGCCATTAATACCACCAGCAGCAAACAAACACACATTGAGCCTGAAACCGACAACAGCATCGACAACGCCTTAACCTCCGCAGTGGCCAATGCAGACAGCACAACAACCGAAACAAAGCCCACCGCTGTGCCAACCAGCCCAGAAAAAACAGGGGCAGCAACCCCGCAAGAAGTGGCTCTGGCACCCGTTAATAGAGTAAAACACAGGGCAGCACAACCTCATCCCGCCAGCTACCGCCGCTACTACAATATGCCTTTTCCAATGCCGGTCTACCAACTGCCTCCGCCCACAAACCCATACCGTCACCAATATGGCCACGCCCCCTACCCAACCAGCCGCTAGTCAATTACACACCCACCGCTGTAACAGAGACAGAGGTGGGTGCAAGCACGCGCCAACAGTATTACACTTCTGCCAACGAACCACCCTGATCACCCTCTAGTTACACGGAAAATCGTATGAAAAGCCTTAAATGGGTTCTGCTCTCACTGCTCTCTTTGTTGTTATTGGTCTTTATTGTTGCGGGCATCATGCTCTATACCCTTGACCCCAATGAACACAAAACCATGATCTCCGAACAGGTCAAAACAGCAACGGGGCGCGACCTCAATATTAAAGGCGACATCCAACTTTCACTTTTCCCGTGGCTCGGTTTTGAATTGGGTGAAATCAGCCTCAGCAACGCCGCTGGGTTTGGCGACGCCCCGTTTGTGAAGCTCCGTGGCGCACAGCTAAAATTGGCCCTGTTGCCGCTGCTGAAACAGCAGATCAAAATCGATCGCATTGAGTTGATCGGTTTTGAGCTGGAACTGGCGCGCAATGCCGCAGGGGTAAACAACTGGGACGACCTCAGTAACACCAACGAAAAACCCGTCGAAGAGAACAGCGAGCCCCTCTCGCTGGAATCCCTCGGCATTGACATTCAAGCAGTGTTGATTGAAAACGCCAAACTGCACTGGAGCGACGCCACCACCCAGAGCGACCTGCGCATCAACGACCTCAGCCTCAAGCTGGGACGGCTGCAACTGGGAGAGGACTTCCCCCTCGAATTGAGCTTCAAGCTGGCCAATCAACAACCGGCCATGACCGTCGCGCTGCACCTCAACAGCCAAGTCAACCTTGACCTAAACCAACAGCAATACCGACTCTCCGCTCTGCAGCTGAACATCAACGCACAAGGAGCCGAGCTGCCCAATGGGGCTGTAAGCCTACACATGAACGCCGACCTGTTGGCCAACCTACACACCGAGAGCCTCAAACTCAAGGTGGCCGAATTACAGCTCGCTGGGGTAAACACCAGCCTCAGCGTTGAGATCGAAAAACGGTTACAAAACCCGCAAATCAAAGGCCTCTTTACCCTGCACAACACCGATCTGCGCCAAGTACTAACCGACCTCAAACTACCCCTGCCAGAGATGGCTGACAACAGCACCCTCAGCGCCATTTCTGCTCAAATTCCCTTTCAATTTGACGGCAAAAAGCTGCACCTGTCCCAACTGAAACTGCAACTGGATCAAAGCCAATTGAGTGGCAATCTCACCCTCGGCCAACTGGATGCCGCCCTGCCTGAAGTACAGTTCCAACTGAACATGAGCGCCCTCAACGCCGACCGTTATCTGCCACCGCCCAGCGAGACCAAAGAGCCAGAAATGGAACAAGCAGCCGATGGCGATGCACCCATCGAATTGCCACTGGAATTGCTGCGTCAGCTCAATATCGACGGCAGTTTTGAACTGGAACAGCTCATCATCAGCAACCTAAAGTTGGCCCATCTGCAACTTGGCATCAAAGCCAAAAAAGGCCAGATCGCTCTACAACCGCTTAATTTGGATCTCTATGAAGGCAACCTCAAGGCCAGCGCCAAACTGGACGCGCGTCAAAACACGCCGCGTTATCACCTGCAGAGCCAACTGACAAACCTCTCTTCCGGCCCGTTGTTGAAAGACTTTCTCGACAACGATTTTCTCCTCGGTCACGGCGACGTAATCCTGACGGTAAAAACCAGCGGCAACAGCGTCAATGCACTGAAAAAAGCCCTCAATGGCGACACCGCTCTGGCCTTTAAAAACGGCGCAATCAACGGCTTTAACCTCGCCCAAAGCCTGCGCAAAGCCAAAGCCAAATTGAGTGGCAAATCCTTCACCGAAACAGAGTTTTCCAAAACTGACTTTACCGCCCTAACCGTCAGCGCCACGATCAAAAACGGCGTAGTCAGCAGCAATGATCTTGATCTGCGCTCACCGTTGCTGCGCGTCAGTGGTAAAGGCAACGCCAACTTGGTGAGCAATCAACTCGACTACACCGCAGAAATCAAAATCACCAACAGCACCAGCGGCCAAGGAGGTAAATCCGCCAACGATTTAGCGGGGCTTAATATTCCAATTCGGGCATCCGGTCCTTTTGATGATGTTGGTATCGAGTTTTTGCTCACTCAAGCTCTAGCGGGAAAAAAATTGGATGCGGCCAAAAACAAATTGAACGACGCCGTAGCCGAACAGAAACAAGCTGTGAAAAAACAGCAACAAGCCCTGCAACAGAAAAAACAAGCAGCAGAAGAAAAAGCCCGCGCAGAAGCTCAACGCGCCCTAAAAGAAAAACAGCAACAACTGCAACAAGAAGCCGAACAGAAACTGAAAAACCTGCTGAAATTCTAAAACCACGGTACACTTTTGTTTTACCCAACATCAACCAAAAAGACAGGGACGCTGACAATGACAGAACACGGTTTTATTAAATTTGACCTGATTCTCCTCTCCCTGTTTTCAGCATTAATAGCGTTTCTCTTTTACGCCGGTGTTGACTCCATATCCTTCAGTAACAATGACATTCGTTCATTTTTAGATGAGGTGTCTCTGACCGAACAAAACGACACCCAAGACGACCCCGGCATTGAAGAACCGCTCAGCACATCGGAAAAACTGATCGTCATCCCACGGACAATGCCAACATTGACATCCACAGATAAACAAACACCCCAACAACACATCCTCGACTTACAAGTTCAAGTGGCACAACTGACTCTGCAACTGCAACAAATTGAACCTGCCGCAGCTCAAGAAACACCCGACAGAGAGTGTGAGCGTCAATCTCAAACAGATGCCCCCTCCATCCCTGCAATGAAAAAAATAACACCACAAACCGAACAGAAAGCCAGTGTATCCACACCAGCGCAATCAACACCTTCAGCAAAAAAGACCGTTAAACCCGCTCTGATAGCAAAACCAGCACGGCCGATACAATCAGCGAAGCACAATAAAACCTCAACGCAACAACAAAATCACCTTCTGCACGACAAAGCTTGGCTGTTGTCCCAAAAAGACAGCCGCTACAGCATGCAAATTTTGGCGGTACGCAGCAAACAAGAACTGCTACAAGAGATCAAAGAAAGCAACTTGGAACTCAAAACCCTCTCTTACTACCCCATCATTCGCAACGGTCACGTTTGGTACGCACTGCTCTACGGTCTGTTTGACAACCGAGCAGAGGCACAACACGCCCTTAAAAAACTGCCCAAACACATCCGTCAAAACAAACCTTGGTTACGCTCCCTACGTGCGATCAAAAAAGCCATCCAACAAGTCCCCATAGAGACGCAATAACGGCGTTTATCAATGAAAAAAACCGCCTTTTCTCAACCACTGCTAAGCTGGTTCGACCAACATGGGCGGAAACACCTGCCTTGGCAGCAAACGCCAAACCCGTATCAGGTCTGGGTTTCAGAGATCATGCTGCAACAGACCCAAGTAAAAACCGTACTCGCGTATTACACACGTTTTATGCAGCGCTTCCCCAACATAGAAAGCTTGGCCAGCGCCAGCGAAGATGAGGTGTTGAGTTATTGGTCGGGTTTAGGTTATTACGCTCGTGGGCGTAACTTGCGCAAAGCGGCCATCATGGTGATGCAGGAGTTCGACGCTACATTTCCACAGCAATTGGATGACGTGATGGCTCTACCGGGCATCGGTCGCTCCACCGCCGGAGCCATTCTCAGCCTTGCTTGTCATCAGCATCACGCCATTTTAGACGGCAATGTCAAACGGGTCTTAGCGCGTTATTTTGCCATTTCTGGCTGGGCTGGAAAAAAAGCCGTCTTAGATCAGCTCTGGCAAAAAGCCGAAGAGTTAACCCCTAAAAAACGCGTGGCGAACTACAATCAAGCCATGATGGATCTGGGGGCAACGCTCTGCACCCGTCGTCAACCGGAATGCCCACGTTGTCCAGTACAAAAAGGCTGTCTGGCACATCAACAAGACAACCCACAGGACTACCCCAGCCCCAAGCCAAAAAAAATCAAACCTGAACGCACAACCTACATGCTGTTATTGCAAAACCAACAGGGCGATATTTTACTGGAGAAAAGAGCCTCCACAGGCCTCTGGGGAGGGCTTTGGAGCCTGCCCCAGTTTGACACCCTGCTGGAGCACCAAAGCTGGCTACAGAGCCAATTTGGCCTGTTTGTCCAACAGCCTCAACAGTGGCCCAGCTTTCGGCACACCTTCAGCCACTTTCATCTGCACATTACGCCTCTACACGTTGTTCTGAATAGCCCCAACAATGTTGTGATGGATGCCGACAATCGAGTCTGGTATAACAACGGCCAACAACTCGGCGGGCTGGCAGCCCCCATCTCACGTCTGTTAGCAGACGTTTTTGAACTAACAACACAAGAGGATGAGTCATGACACGCATGGTGCACTGTGTAAAATTAGATAAAGAAGCCGAAGGGCTGGAACGCCTCACTTACCCGGGTGATCTGGGCAAAAGAATATTCGATAACATCAGCAAAGAAGCGTGGCAGCAGTGGGTGAAACAGCAAACCATCCTCATCAATGAATACCGCCTCTCTGTGGTTGACCCCAAAGCCCGCAAATATTTAGAGGAAGAGATGGAGAAATTTTTCTTCACTGGCGGCTCTGAACTGCCCGTTGAGTTCCAAGCCAAAAAATAAGACTTGACTCTGGGCGGCGATATCGATTTAATACGCCCCCTAAATGATCTACTCGATTATTTAACCCCGCCCAGATAGCTCAGTCGGTAGAGCAGAGGATTGAAAATCCTCGTGTCGGCAGTTCGATTCTGTCTCTGGGCACCATACTCAAACCCCTGTCTTTGCCTTAGCAATACAGGGGTTTTTTATTGCCCCCTCTCCTCCCTGAATGAATATCTTCTGCTACACTATCTCAGATTTTTGTGCAGTGTGTGTTAACTGCAAACACTGCTTAATATGGCGATGCATACTCGTACATCGCCTATCTGGGAGCATGAGGAAAGAAAATGGCACATATAGTAATACTGGGTGCGGGCACCGGTGGCATGCCCATGGCCTACGAAATGAAAGCAATCGTTGGTAAAAAACACGACGTCACTGTTATCAGTGAAAACGACTATTTCCAATTCACCCCCTCCAACCCTTGGGTTGCGGTTGGCTGGCGTGACCGTGATTCCATCACTTTTCCTCTGCGCCCTTATTTAGAACGCAAAAAAATCAACTTCATCAATCAGCGCGCGGACAAAATTGACGCTGAAAACAACACACTTGAACTGAACAACGGTGAAGTGGTTGAGTACGACTACTTGGTCATCACCACCGGCCCACGCTTGGCCTTTGAAGAAGTGGAAGGCTCCGGCCCTCAAGGTCACACCCAGTCCGTCTGCACCGTTGACCACGCCGAAGGGTTCTACGAAGACTATAAAAAATTACTTGAAGCACCAGGCCACATGGTTGTTGGAGCCATGCCTTTTGCCAGTTGTTTTGGTCCTGCGTATGAATTTGCCTTTATTGTCGATGCCGACCTGCGCAAACGCAAAATTCGTGACAAATTCCCCATGACCTTTGTCACCTCTGAACCCTACATTGGCCACTTAGGTTTGGGCGGTGTCGGTGATTCCAAAAGTATGCTGGAAAGCGAACTGCGCACCCGCAGCATCAAATGGATCACCAATGCCAAAACCACCAAAGTGGAAGCGGGTAAAATGTTCATTGACGAAATGGACAGCAAAGGTGAACTGTTCAAGCAGCATGAGCTGGAGTTCAAACAGTCGATGATGCTGCCTGCGTTTAAAGGCGTTGACGTGCTTTCCAGTGTTGAAGGTTTGTGCAACCCGCGTGGTTTTGTCTTTATTGACGAACATCAACGCAACCCTAAATACAAAAACATCTACTCTGCTGGCGTCTGCATCGCCATTCCACCCATTGAGCCGACCCCCGTCCCCACTGGCGCACCCAAAACCGGCTACATGATCGAGTCTATGGTCACCGCGACGGCGCAGAACATCGGTGCTGAGCTGGAAGGCAAAGAACCTACTGCCAGCGCAACCTGGAACGCCATCTGTTTGGCCGACATGGGAGACACCGGTGCCGCTTTTGTTGCTCTGCCACAAATTCCACCACGCAACGTGGCGTGGTTCAAAAAAGGCAAATGGGTACACATGGCCAAAGTGGCCTTTGAAAAGTACTTCATCCGTAAGATGAAAAAAGGCACCTCAGAGCCGCTGTATGAAAAATACATCTTGAAAATGATGGGCATTGAAAAACTGAAATAAACATCGGTTTTTCAATCTCGTTATTAAAGGTGCTCTTTAGAGCGCCTTTTTTATGGCTGCACAAAAAAAGACCGAATCAGCTTTTATCACAGCCACAAAAAAACCCAGCCTAGCTGGGTTTTTTTTACACATCAGACAAACAAACAAAATTAAAAGTTACTTAATTTTGCCTTCTTTGTACATAACGTGTTTACGCACAACAGGATCGAATTTTTTGATTTCGAACTTGCTGGTCATGGTGCGCTTGTTTTTGGTCGTGGTGTAGAAGTGACCGGTACCCGCGCTGGAAATCAAACGAATTTTATCACGCATAACTTATCTCCTAAACCTTCTCGCCACGGCCACGCATTTCGGCAAGTACGGTATCAATACCTTTCTTGTCGATGATGCGCATCCCTTTGGTAGTCAAGCGCAAACGCACCCAACGGTTCTCACTTTCAACCCAAAAACGATGGGACTGTAAATTGGGCAAGAAGCGACGTCTGGTTTTGTTATGAGCGTGAGAAACATTGTTTCCGCTCATGAGCCGCTTGCCGGTCACCTGACATACTTTGGCCATGTTGGCTCTCCAAAAATATCGTGTTGCAGCAAAGCCGCGCACAATACCAAAAGAGCACGAATATGACAAGTACAATTTTACCCAATATCAATAACCCTACAATCCCCATCTGGAAAAACAGCGACAAACTGGCTATAGTGGCTCGCCATTCACCACTGAGCACAGACATGGACATTATCTTTATCAATGATCTGCAAATAGAGACCATTATCGGCATCTATGATTGGGAGCGCGAAACCAAGCAGACCGTCAGCATTGATCTGGAAATGGCCAGCGACATCCGCGCTGCCGCCAACAGCGATGCCATTGAAGATACCCTCAACTACAAAGCCGTTGCCAAACGGCTGATTGCCTTTGTCGAACCGAGCAGCTTTCAACTGGTAGAGACCCTCGCCGAGCGCCTGACCGAAATCATTCGTAACGAGTTTCAAGTGCCTTGGGTCAAATTAACCCTGCACAAACCCGGTGCGCTGCGCGGTGCCAAAGACGTGGGCATCATCATCGAACGAGGCAACAAGGTTTAATCGCCTTTTTAGACGCGCCAATGCCTCAGGTTTTTGTCAGTATCGGCAGCAACATTCAAGCTGCCCAAAACATCCGCTCCTCGCTACAGACTCTAAAACAGCAGTTTGGCAGCCTCATCCAATCACAAACGTACCAAAGCCCTGCGGTCGGTTTTGAAGGCGCGCCCTTTTATAACTTGGTCGTTGGTTTTAGCAGCGCGCTGCCATTATGGGATCTCTACGATCAGTTGCGCCAAATCGAAACCGATCACGGACGGCAACGCAACGGGATTAAATTTTCCTCACGTCCCTTAGATCTGGACATCCTGCTCTACGGTGAGCTGCACCTCGAAACAGAAAAATTACAGCTCCCCAGCGCAGAAATAGAGCAGTACGCCTTTGTACTTAAACCACTATCCGACTGCATTCCCGATCAAAAACACCCTCATCTAAGGCAAACCTACCAGCAGCTCTGGAATGACTTTCAAGGCGATAAAACACAATTACAACCCATCACGCTCTAATCCAGTCGTAAGCAAAACAGCTTACACTTCCGTGTTCAGTCCCTTATAACGGAGCTCATCCATGCAACCTCAGCAGCGCGCCCACCTCTGTTTTAGTTATATTTCCCTCTATTTTATCGCCATTGCCCTGTTGCAGTTGCTCGCAGCACCCAGCCCCCTGTTGCAAACCATTGTTATGATTGTCGGCATCCCCGCCACGATTGTGTTTGTCCTCTCCAGTCTGATCGGCATTATGAGCACCTTTATCTTCTGCCGTGATCAGTGGCCACTGGTGGCCATGTCCGCCAGCCTGTTCGGGCTTTATCTGCTCTTTTTTAGCAACAAACAGCAGCTCAGTGACCCTGAGGCCGACAACAGCGACCTCTACCGGCTGGCGTTTTTAGCCGCCGCCCTGATTGTTATTTTATCCGTCCGCTGGTTGCTAGAAAAAAATCACGCGGATAATAAACAGCCTTAAGGCTGACCAAACAAATAATTCCGCATCTGCTCCACCGTGTCGCGCACCTGCTCCACCGCATCATCTAAAGTGAGGGTGCGCTGCACAAAGATCGTCAGCTCCCCCATCGGCAAGCCGTACTTTTTCAGGCTGATTTTCTGCATTACGCTGTTGGCATCAATGGCGTAACTCCACTGCTCCACCTGACGTACCGCTACCTCACTGCCATCATCAAAAGAGAAGCGGTAATTCCAATAGGCGCTGTTGCCCGCTACCCGCCCCTCGCCTTGACTCTGTGCATCAGAGGCCGCAATGCGATAACGGTGTTCATCCAATTTCTTCAAGGTCACAATACGCTGCGCCACCTTGCCCGTGCTGTAACGCCACGTCTGTTGAAGTTTACCCAGATCCTGTTGCCACGCGGCTTCCATCTCAATGCGAAAGCGTTGGCGCACCACACCGCTGCGGTCGGTGTAAATGCCCCAACCGCTCAAGTGACCACTGTAAAAGGCCTGTGGATCAAACAGCGGTCTTTGCAGGGCGTAATCCTCTATGTTTTGCGCCTGACAGCCCAGCAATAACAGCAGCAGTGCAACCAAACTTATTTTCATATCATTCAACATGGAGAATTACCGCTGACAGGTGGAACAAAAAAAGGTCGAACGCTGACCCAAAACAACCTGTTCAATCGGCTTTTCACAAACCAGACAGGCTTCATTTTTGCGCCCATAAACGTGCAACTTTTGCTGAAAATAGCCGGGCTTGCCATCGGCTTGAACAAAATCTTTCAGCGTCGTGCCGCCCTGTTCAATGGCCGCCGCCAACACCGCTTTAATCACCCGCAGCAGCCGCTCGAAACGGGCTTTGGAGATTTTGCCCGCTGCCGTGGTGGGTAAAATACCGCTGAGAAACAGTGCCTCGCTGGCGTAGATGTTTCCCACCCCCACCACCACCTGCGAGTTCATAATAAAATTTTTCACCGCCACCCGCCGCCCTTTGGCTCGTTGCAGCAGGTAATCCAGATTAAATTCATCACTCAAGGGTTCCGGCCCCAGCTTTTGCAACAGCCAGTGCTGCTCAAGGGGTTCACTGCTCCAAAGCACCGAACCAAAGCGGCGCGGATCACGCAGCCGCAACGCCTGACCGTTAGCCAAGGAGAACTGCACATGATCGTGCTTTTCCAGTGGCAAACTCTGTTTTACCAGCCGTAAACTGCCCGACATGCCCAGATGCACAATGGCACAGCCTGTTTTGCTCTGGATCAAAATGTATTTACCCCGTCGCTCCACAGAGCGGACAAACTGCCCCTCAATCTGCTGCAACTCTGGCGGCACCAGCCAACGCAACTGGGGCTGAAACACCTGCACAGATTTGATTTTTTTACCCAGCAAATGAGGGCGAATGCCTCGACAGGTGGTTTCTACTTCAGGCAGTTCCGGCATAACAGACTCGATGGGGTCATCAAAAAAAGGTGGACGGCAGTGTAACAAGTAAGGCGCAGCAACCGAAGGGCGGTGCGTTTTGGTGAGTGGCAGCGATTCTGTTTGACACTGTTTATCGATAAGTCCAGTGTAATACCAAATCACAATCGATGGGGTCTACTCATGTTATCTGTCACCGTTTCTCCGAAGTATCAAGTGGTTATTCCAAAAGAGGTCAGGGAGTCAATGGGCATTGTCTCTGGGCAAAAGATCCAAATGTTGACCTATCGGAATCGCATTGAGCTGATTCCGATCAGGCCAATGAAACAACTGAAAGGGTTTCTCAAGGGGATTGATACCGAGGTTGGCAGAGAGGCTGACGGCCTGTGAATGTCGTCGATTCTTCAGCTTGGTTGTCGTATTTTTCCGGTGATGCCAACGCGGAGGTGTTCTCGCAGCCAATAGAAAATATCGACACCTTGATTGTGCCGAGCATAACGATTACCGAAGTGTTTAAGTGTGTTTTTCGACAGCGCGGGGAAGATTTGGCTTTGGAATGTGTCGCTCACATGGAGTAAGGAAGCGTGGTGCCACTGAATGGCTCATTGGCCATCAATGCAGCGCACTACGGTCTCGAATACAAACTCCCCTTGGCGGACAGCATCATCTACGCAACCGCAAAAAAATGTGATGCTCTGATCTGGACACAAGATCGTGATTTTGAGGGACTTGAGGGGGTGAATTATTTTGTTAAACAGAAGCAGGCATGACCGTTGGTGCTGGGATTTTGGCTTGTATGGGGCTTGTTTTTCTATTACTCTTGATTCTTGCTCATCCAGCTAACGAATAAAATTAGATCGTGATTCACACGCAACATAAATCCACAATCTAAACCGCGTGTTAAACAAGCCCGCCAGTTAAGTTATTACACGCTATTGAAAATAGTAAAGCGAACGAAACAAAATTTGTACTGAGGATCTGAATTGAAATTAGAAGAACATATTTTTCACTCTAAATCTTTCATTAAATTTATTGATGACGCTGTCGCTTTTATGCTCAACACACCAATGGAATCACTACCTCCAGATGATACATTTTCTGGTGGTGGCGTGTATGCACTCTATTACAACGGTGATTGCCCTTTATATCAGAAAATTTATAGCCAAAATAAAGACCTCCCAATATACGTTGGTAAAGCCGTTTTACCAGGATGGAGACAAGGGCGAAATACAGATAAAGAACAGACCCCTGCCCTGTTTAGACGACTGCGCGAGCATTCAAGAAGCATAAATTCCGCACATAATCTTGAGCTGGCTCATTTTGCCTGCAAATTCGTTGTACTCAAATCTCAAGAAGCTGATTTGATTGGTACAGTAGAGGCTGCGATGACAAGACGACATAACCCATTATGGAATTCACATATTGACGGTTTCGGCAATCATGATCCCGGCAAAGGCCGTTATGAACAAGCAAAATCAGAATGGGATGCATTGCACCCCGGTCGTGCTTGGGCTGAGCGTTTAAAAGGGACACCTCCAGACAGCAATGAAATAGAAGTAAAAATAGGCGCATATCATGTCAACAAATCAACTTAATTCAGTAGAGCTTTTCTCAGGGGCGGGTGGCTTAGCACTTGGCATGTCAAAAAGTGGCTTTCATCATGAACTGCTTGTAGAGCTTGATAAAAATGCAGTTGAAACCTTAATTAAAAATCATGATTCAGGTCAAGCCCAGATAAAAAATTGGAACATAAAGCATGATGACGTGAACAACGTATCGTTTAAAAAATTCAAAAATAAAATATCAGTTGTTGCAGGCGGCCCTCCCTGCCAACCCTTTTCCCTCGGCGGAAAGCATAAAGCATTCAATGATGCGCGTGATATGTTTCCACAATCCGTTCGGGCTGTCAGGGAATCCCAGCCAGATTCTTTTATCTTTGAAAATGTTAAGGGGCTGCTAAGAAAAAAATTTAGTGCCTATTTTGAATACATCATCCTGCAACTGACTTACCCAAATATAACCAAGTGTGATAATGAAGATTGGCAAGATCATTTATGCCACCTTGAGGAAACGCATACAAAAGGAAACTATCGAGGCCTAAAATACACTGTTCTATTTCGATTGCTCAATGCCGCTGACTATGGCGTACCTCAAAAACGAGAGCGTGTCTTTATAGTTGGTTTTCGCAATGACTTAAATATTAAGTGGAGCTTTCCAAAAGCAACCCATTCGCGGGATTCATTATTGTGGCAACAATGGGTCACTGGGGATTATTGGGAGCGTTTAAAGGTTTCAAAATATGACCGACCAAAACAAAACTCATCAATTGAGAAGCTATCTTCTAAGTTACAAAAAAAATACGGTTTATTTAAACCAACAGAAAAACCGTGGGTTACTGTCCGTGATGCTATCAACGATTTACCTTGTCCAAAAAAAGAAAACAGCTACAACAACCATCAATTCAGAGAGGGGGCAAAATCTTATCCTGGGCATACAGGCAGCCCCATAGACGAGCCATCCAAGACCCTTAAGGCTGGAGATCATGGCGTTCCTGGAGGGGAAAACATGATTCGATTTAACGATGATTCAATTCGATATTTCACCGTAAGGGAAGCGGCAAGAATTCAAACCTTTCCTGACGACTATCATATTTCAGGCGTTTGGAGTGAATGCATGCGGCAAATAGGCAATGCCGTCCCTGTGTCACTCGCTGAAGTCGTTGCTCATAGCGTTTACTCAGCAATCGTCTCTAACAAGGCTTAGCGGTTTTAAACAAAAAACGTGGCTCACCTCACTGATCCAAAAAAGCCTCAGCCCGCTGAGGTAAAAACAACAACTCCTCACTCAAGGCCGCACTGAAACGCAGCTGATAATTCGCCCCCTCTGGCACCAGCGTCAACGGTTCTTCGTTCACCACCCGATAACGCCAACTTTGAGTTTCACTGCGTAAAATAAGCCGCGCCCCCGTCACCTCAGCGCTAAAAGGCAACACCGCCTCCGCCAGCGCAAAACGCCACGACTCCGCCAACTGCTCCGCCGCCAAAGCAGGCTCTTGTGTGCTGCTCAAAGACCACAAGCCCGCCTTTTTTTCGATCTGAATGTACGGGGTTTCAATGGAGATCAAGCTCGCCATCGGTTCAAAGGGACGACGCTGCACCAACTCTCGCCCACCGCCTGCCCACAACGGCAAATAAACATCATCCAACAGAAACAACGTCTGATCGAGCCTCACATAACGTTTTCCACTGGGGCTTTTATCGCCAAAAGCCAATGACACCTCACCCAACTGCAACACCGCCCGAGGCGGCTGCAAGCCAAATTCAACTAAATTTAAGCCCTCGATGGGGTACTGCGAGCGCACCTCTGCCTGCCTGATGGCCAACGCCGCCTCAATCCGCAACGGATCAGCAGGTGCGTGAAACGGCTCTTGCAACCACCAGCGCCCCGCTTGGCGTTGCACAACCATGCGCTCTCCAGCCAGCGGTTGAAACACCAACGACTCAAGCTCAAGATCTAACCCAATCAGAGGCGGCTCAGGCCGCTGCTCCATCACCTGACTCAGATAGATCAACACCCCCAACTGCAACAACACCACAAAAATAAGCAGATTAAGCCAACTGCGTTTGTCCATCTTCATCGCCTAATCACCCGCGACCTCACTCACAACACGCCGTCGTCGCCAGACAATCATAAACCCGGTCAACAACAACCCCGCTGGCAACAGCAGAAAAAAACCAAAGCCGATCAGAGCAATCTGCCACGAACTCAACTGCAACTGGCTGTCTGCCGCTTTCGGCATGGAGATCTGCAACAGATTATCCTTCTCCGTCAACCAACTGAAGAGGCGCGACCCCAGCTCCAAGTTGCCACCGTTGCCCAGATATTGATTGGCGAGAAAATCACCATCACCGATCACCACCACTCGCTGCTGCTCGCGCTGATTGGGCAAAGGGCGCTGCAAAACCAAACCCAAACTGAGCGGCCCCGCACGTTCATCGCTGCCCTCATCAAAACCGATCTCACCCTCAATGGGGCTTAACTCCGTCCAACTGCGGGGCAAGGTCTGCAACAGCGTCTGTACTTGCCAGCCACTCGGCTGCTTGGCCTGCAACGCCTGCGCCTGCGGGAACAGAGACACCGTCTGTAAAGGGGCGGTGATGGCATGATCACCGTACTCACTCACCAAAGCAAAATCCGGTGAATCAATGCCAAACAGCGAGCCACTGGCATCCACAATCACCCCCCGGCAGACGTTCAAGATCCAGCTCCGTGGCCAATCGCTGCAAACCGTCGTCACTGTTGGGTTCACTCAACCAAAGCAGATTGCCGCCCCGTTGCAAATAGCTCTGCAACAGCGCCACCTCACCAGGCAGATAGGCGCTCTGCGGCGAAGCCAACACCAGCAGATTTGTGTTATCGGGAATCTGTGGCTGAGTGATCAAATTAAGACGTTGCAGCTGAAACCCCCGCGCTTGCAGCCGCCGACCCAACTCAAAATAATCAAAATTGGCTTTGCCCAGTGGGTCACGCTCACCATGCCCCTCAATAAACACCAGCCAACTCTGCTCTGGCTGAGCCAAACGCAACAGCGCATTGCTAAAGCTGCGCTCATCCAGACGCTGCAAACGCTGTTGACGCTGCTGATAATCAATAAACAGCTCACCACCCTGCGCGATACCCAACTCTCGCGCCAACGCCGGTGAGGTTTCAGGATTGATAAAGGTCAAACTGATGTCCGCTTTCAAACGCTGATAACGGCTGATCAGATCTTGAATCGCTTTGCGCGTCACCTCATCGGGGCCAAGATAGACCGTCACCTGCACCGGTTCACTCAAGGTCTGCAACAGCTCCACACTGGTCTGACTCAAACTGTTGCGGCCATCCCGGCTCAGATCCCACTGCCACGAGTACACGGTACTCAACCACGCCAACACCCCCAACAAAAGGGCAAACAACAGATAAAAAATAACATTTTGCCAACGTCGAGAGCGCGGCTTCAGAACGGCTTTCATTTAATCGTTCAACCTCATATTATCCAGACGACGAATGGCCAAGCCAAGAAAGGCCACCACCAGCAACAGGTAATAGATCAGATCCACACTCTGCAACACGCCGCTCAAAAAGCCCCTCAAATGCGCCGACAGCGCCAAATAATCCAACAGCTCCGCCCCCTCACTCTGACCCGTGGCGTTAATCAACCAGAGAAACAACAGCAACGCAAAGGCACCCACTGCGGCCAACAACGGCTGTGCGGTTAAGCTGGAGAAATAGAGACCGATGGCCGCAAAGGCCGCCAACAGCAACCAACACCCCAACACCGCCAGCGCCAAAGCAGCCAGATCCACGGGCACCGCCATTAACAACGACAACGGCATCAACGCCGTCAACAACAGCATCAAACTCAACAGAGACATCAAGGCCACGTATTTGCCCAAAACGATCTCTGTCATGGAAATCGGCGCGCTCAGCAACAGAGCAAAACTGCCACTCTGTAACTCCTCGGAGATCAGGCGCATGGTCAACAGCGGCATCACCATCAAATAGATACTCGACGCAGGCAAAAACAGACGGGCAATCAGATATTCACTCACCCCAGGCGGATTATCCAACGTGGCCAATTGCGGCTGAATGAGCAGATATTGATCCAGATGAATCAAAAAAAGATAGGCAACAATAAACTGCACCAGCGCCAATACCACCCACGCCAACGGCGAAAGAAACAACGCTTTTAACTCACGCTGCGCCACGGTAAAGATCATGCGCTCTGCTCCTGACAGGTCAAGGCCACAAACACCTGCTCCAAAGATTGCCGTTGTGGGGAGAGTTCAAACAACCCCCAACCCTTCTGCACCGCCAAACTGGCCAAACGACTGGCAGGGTTGTGGTCGGGATCAATCTCAATGATCAGCCCACCGTCCGGCTGCGGCTGCACCCCTTCAACCCCTTCCATTGAATAAATCAGCTCCAGATCCGCCATTGCCCCCAAACGCACATTTAAATGGGTGGTGGGAAAATCATCGGTCAAACGCTGCATTTGTTCGTTAAAGACCAACTGGCCGCGATGAATGATCTGCACACGGCTACAGGTGGCCTGCACCTCGGGCAAAATATGAGTGGAAAGAATAACCCCATGCTCACGCCCCAACTCCTTAATCAATTGGCGAATGTCCCGAATTTGAATCGGATCAAGCCCCACCGTCGGCTCATCCAAAACAATCACCGCCGGTTTGTGAATCACCGCCTGAGCAATGCCCACCCGCTGTTGATAGCCTTTGGAAAGCTGGCCAATCAAACGCCGACTCACCTCAGCCAGACCACAGCGCTGTTTGACCTCATAGAGCGCATCCTCTAGACGCGCGGCAGAGACACCATGCAATTTGGCACAAAAGCGCAAAAATTCATCCACGCTCATATCCAAATAAAGGGGCGGCGTTTGCGGCAAAAAGCCCAGATGCCGTTTGGCCTGTTTTGGCTCAGCCAACAAATCAAGGTCATGAATCTGAATCGAACCAGCCGAAGGCGCTAAGTTGCCACACAACATGCGCATCACGGTGGATTTTCCCGCGCCATTAGGGCCTAAAAACCCCAACACTTCACCGCGATACAGCTCAAAACTGATCTGATCCACCGCACATAAACCGTGGTAATAACGACTCAGATCCCGCACCTGAATCAAGGGTTTTTCTGTCATTCGTGTTCCATTCTTTTAAAAATCTCCCTTGTAGGGACAGACATAAAACAGCCTCCCAACCTTCGGGAGGCTTTCCGTTCAATGAGGCTGTGCCAAACCTACGCTTTGTTTTGCTGCAACAACGCCTGCTCCAGTTCTGTAACGCGCTGCTCCAAATTATCCAGTTTCAAGCGGGTGCGCTCAAGCAAGGCACTTTGCACTGCAAACTCCTCACCGCTGACCAAATCCATGCGCGCAAACACCGCCTGCACATTGGCGCGCATATTTCGCTCCACATCTTCTTTTAAAACACCGGCTCCGCTGGGCAGCAGATCACTCAGTTTTGAGCCAAGCTGGTCCAAAATACGTGGGTCAATCACAATTTATCTCCTCTTTAATCAATGACGGGAAGTTTACCCCAATCCTCTTAATTCCTCTGATCTGTTTTGCGCCAAAACAGTGCGTTGCAACGGTGCAAAAGAGCAATAAATCGAGTCAACACAGTGCGTAACAACCGACTCACCTAAAAAAAACACAGTTAAGCCATTGTTTATATTGAATAATAAACATAGGCACAATAAATGCTTATATACTCGCGCTGTCTTTTAACCCCTACAAAAATAGTGAGAGTACGTATGAAACTGTTACACACCCCCTGATCCTTTCTGCCTTGGTTTTGTCCGCCATCGCCACCCCCGCTGCCGCTGAAGTGAGCGCCAACTTTGGTGCCACCTCCAACTACATTTGGCGCGGTGTCAGCCTCAGTAACGAAGGCCCCGCCATTTACGGTGGTCTTGATTTCAGCCATGACAGCGGTATCTACGCCGGTTTATGGCAATCCAGCGAAGGCGGCACTGGCAGTGCTGAAACCGACCTCTATGCCGGTTACAGTACTGAGTTTAGTGGCGTTAGTATCGACGTAGGTGCTATTGCCTATGCTTACCCACAAAATGATGCGGCCAACTTTAATGAACTGTATGCCAGTGTCGGTTTTGGCCCCGTCTCTGCCTCTGTGGCCAACGACTCTGAAAACAAAACCACTTATTTTACCCTCAGCGGTGAATTTGCCGGTATCAGCGCCACCTTTGGCAGCGCGGCTTTTGATGGAGGAACAGGTGATTACACTCACTTTGATCTGAGCTACAGCCCTGCCGACAGCCTGACCTTAGGTCTGAGCAAAAACGATATGGACGGCGAAAACCCACGTCTGTATGTCAGCTACGGCATCGACTTTGAAGTGAAATAATGGATAAGAGGGAGAGTATACTCCCTCTTTTTTTAGCACCGAAGAGGATACACACTGATGAAATTAGTTACTGCGATTATCAAGCCTTTCAAACTCGATGATGTGCGTGAAGCACTCTCAGAGATTGGTGTGAAAGGCGTAACCGTTACGGAAGTCAAAGGGTTTGGTCGTCAAAAAGGCCACACCGAACTCTACCGTGGCGCTGAATACGTGGTGGATTTTTTACCCAAAGTCCGCATTGAAGCTGCCGTAGAAGCATCTCAAGTGGATCAAGTGATCGAAGCCATCCGTGCTGCGGCCAACTCCGGCAAAATCGGTGATGGCAAAATCTTCGTCCAACCCCTTGAACGGGTTGTGCGCATTCGTACCGGTGAATCAGGTCCTGAAGCCCTATAGGAGAGCGATTGTGGAAGCTGTTAAAGAGTTAAGTTACGCCCTAGATACATTCTATTTTTTAATGTCCGGCGCTCTCGTGATGTGGATGGCGGCGGGTTTTGCTATGCTGGAAGCGGGTCTGGTTCGTTCCAAAAATACCGCTGAAATTTTGACCAAAAACATCTCTCTGTTTGCCATTTCGTGCATCATGTACCTGCTGGTCGGTTACCAAATCATGTACGGCGGCGGCACCGAAGGCGGCATTTTCCCCAGCTTCGGCTCTCTGATCGGCGCAGAAAACACCGCTGCTCAGGTTACTGCCGGTGGCGATGATGCCCCTTATTATTCCAAAATGTCCGATTTCTTCTTCCAAGTGGTGTTTGTCGCCACCGCCATGTCGATTGTCTCCGGTGCCGTTGCTGAGCGGATGAAACTGTGGGCCTTCCTGCTGTTCGCCGTGGTTTTCACCGGCTTTATTTATCCTGTTGAAGGCTACTGGAAATGGGGCGGTGGTTTCTTGCAAGAAGCGGGCTTCCAAGATTTTGCCGGTTCTGGTGTGGTTCACATGGCCGGTGCCGCCGCTGCTCTGGCAGGCGTTATCTTGCTTGGTGCGCGTAAAGGCAAATACGGCAAAGACGGTTCCATCAACGCCATTCCTGGTGCCAACTTACCTATGGCCACCTTAGGCACCTTTATCCTTTGGTTGGGCTGGTTCGGTTTCAATGGCGGTTCTCAACTGCAACTCTCTACCGTTGACAACGCCAACGCCGTGGCGCTGATTTTCGTCAACACCAATATGGCCGCTGCCGGTGGTGTGGTTGCCGCTCTGCTGACCGCGCAACTGCTGTTTGGCAAAGCAGATCTGACCATGGCACTCAACGGCGCTCTGGCCGGTCTGGTGGCGATCACCGCTGAACCTCTAACCCCTGCTCCGCTGACCGCCACCCTGATCGGTGCGGTGGGTGGCATTATCGTAGTCTTCTCCATTATCAGCTTGGACAAACTCAAGCTGGACGATCCTGTCGGTGCCATCTCGGTGCATGGCGTAGTCGGTATTTGGGGCTTGCTAGCAGTGCCTATGACCAACAGCGATGCCAACCTCAGTGCCCAACTGCTGGGCATTGGTGCCATCTTCGCGTGGGTCTTTATCGCCAGCTTCATCGTCTGGATGCTGCTCAAAATGGTGATGGGTATTCGGGTCAGCGAAGAAGAAGAACACAACGGTGTTGATCTCTCTGAGTGTGGCCTAGAAGCCTATCCTGAGTTCACCAAAGGCTCTTAAATGAGTCAGCGTTAAGATCCAAGCTGCTGTGAAAACAGTCAGTATATTAAGGGCAGGTTTATCCTGCCCTTTTTTATGCTTGCAAAAAAGCACTCATCCACTCTAAAGTAAGCCATACTACTCCTCTGTTACGGAACATAAAATGAACAAGCCTCATGCTCTTCTCAGCACAGCCGCCTGCCTTGTCCTGCTGCAAAACAACGCTCAGGCTGAAGTAAAAATAGCCACTTTGCACAATGTACAACACAATACAAACAACATCAGCTTTACCGTCAGCAGCAACGGTTGCACCCAAAGCAAAGATTTCGAGCTGCTGATCGACTCCAGCAACAACAGCCTAACGATACTGAGACTGCGCCGCGACATGTGCCGCCGCCGCCCCTTTAGCCAAAAAATCACTCTGCCCTTACACAGCCCAATGCCAAACTTAAAAATCACCAACCCATTCAGCCAAGCACCGTTACAAGCGTTTCCTTTCCCCATGCCGAATAAAGAACGGATACCCCAACGTTAAGAGCAACTTATATGAAAAAATCCCGTTTGATCAGCCTGTTCTTCGCTCTGCTCATACCCGCAAGCGGTCAAGCCGCCACCTGTTTGTGGGTTTCATCCTACGCACCAAATTACGAGTGGAATGACGGCATCGGGCGTGCTCTCCACAGCGGCCTAGCGGGTCAATGCGACCTGCTGGAGTTTCATCTGGACACCAAACGCAATCGCTCCAGCGAATTTGCTCAAGCCCAAGCAAAAAAAGCACTGGCCTACATCCAACAAACAAAACCCGATCTGATCATCGCCTCTGACGACAACGCCTCCAAATACTTGGTCAAACCCTATCTCAAAGACGGCTCCATTCCGGTGGTTTTTTGTGGCATTAACTGGAGTGTTAAGGAGTATGGCTACCCTTATAAAAACGCCACCGGCATGATCGAAGTGGCACCGGTACAGCCGCTGATCAACGAAGCCAAAAAGGTGTTACAAAACCCGAAAAAAGCGCTCTATCTAACCTCAGATGTCAAATCCTCTCGCAAAGATTTCAAGCAGTTTGCCCGTCTGTTTTCTCTCGCTGGCATCCAATTAAAGGGCCGCTTTGCTGAAACGATGCAAGAGTGGAAAAGAGGCTTTAAAGACGCCCAGAATTACGATTTTATTATTATCGGCAGCAACGGTGGCATTAACGACTGGCAGCGAGACAGCGTGCTCAGCTTCGTGCAACAGCAGAGCACAAAATTCAGTCTGGCCTTCCACAACTGGATGGCACCCTTTGCGATGGTAACCTTCAATAAAATTGCCGAAGAACAGGGGGAATGGGCTGCCACAGTGGCCATTGAAATTTTAAACGGGGCTGATCCACAGCAGATCCCCATCTCTCCCAATCGACGCTGGAAAATTTACGCCAACCCACAACTGTTGGCGAAAAATGATTACCAACTCAGTCCGCGCACCCAGCGCAACGCCATCAACATTACACCGGAAACCCATGCCGACTAAACCTTCACAGCGTCTTTTAATCATTTTACTGCTCGGCCTCAGCGCCTGGAGTAACAGCAGCCAAGCCGCCCGCTGTTTTTGGGTCTCTTCTTACGCGCCCGGTTATGAGTGGAACGACGGCATTGAAATGGGCATTCGTGACACCTTAGCAGGAAAATGTGAGCTGAAAATATTTTACATGGACACCAAACGCCACCCCTCAGCAGAGTTTGGTCGCCAACAAGCCCGCAAAGCGCACGCGCAAATTCGTGCTTACAAACCAGACGTCATTATTGCCTCCGATGATAACGCCTCACGTTATTTGATTCGCCCTTACTACCGCAATGTCAAAACACCGGTGGTGTTTTGTGGCCTCAATTGGAGCGTGAAGGAGTACGGCTACCCCTATAAAAACGCCACCGGCATGGTGGAGTTTTCTCCTATAGCACCTCTACTCAAAGAGGTGAATTACATTTTAGGCCGACCAAAAAAAGCGCTTTATCTCAGCTCCGATGTAAAAACAGAACGCAAAGAGTATCAACACTACAAGACATTTTTTGCGGCCAAAAAAATTCAACTGGATGGCCATTTTTCCCAAACTCTAAGCAGTTGGAAAAAGGGCTTTTTAAACGCACAGCAGTATGATTTTGTTTTTATCGGTAATAACGGTGGCATCAATGATTGGGACAAAAAACAGGCAATGGAATTTGCCCAACAACAAAGCACAAAACTCAGCATCACCAACAACCTCTGGATGTCGCCTTACAGTATGCTGGCCTTTGTAAAAATCCCCCAAGAACAAGGCGAATGGGCAGCCACCGTGGCTTTGGAGATCATCAGCGGCATCAAACCCAGTGAAATCCCCATATCCCCGAATCGAAAATGGAATATTTACCTTAATCCAGTCTTACTTAAAAAGGCCAAAATCAATCTACGCCAAGAGACCTTGCATAAGGCGATTAAAGTAACTCACTGATGAGACTCTCAGAAAAATTTCCACTGCCGCTTCAAATTGCCTGGTTACTCGGCACCCTCATTACGGCCATCTTAATGAACCAAGCATGGCACTACATCAAACAACAAGAAACCCTACAGCTGCAACGTCAATCACAACTGATTGCCAATGAAATTGCCGCCAGCCTCGATACGCTCAGCAACGCCGTTGCCAACACCGTCACCCTGTTCAATACCACCGATTATGTCTACGCCGATGACTTTCGTCTGTTTGTTAAAAATATTACCCAGAAAAAATTCATTCGCACCTTTAGTTATTTACCTAAAGTCATTCAAAGTGAAAAATACGCCTTCGAATCCAAACAACAACACGATTTTGGCTACTTTGATTTTATGATTAAAAATTATCTCACCTCAACGCCCATAAACACCTCACCTTCACACTATTTTCCCCTGCTGTACATTGAACCTTATACGGTCAGAAACTCACGTCTATTGGGTAAAGATCTGCTCAGCCTAATCAACTTAAACAACAGCATTGACAACGCAATAAAAAGCAATCAAACCGTATTTACCCCCGCGATAAAACAGTTGGATGGCAAACACTACCCTCTGGTTTTAAAAGCCATTTATCGGGGACGTGATACTCCGCCAGATCAGAGCAGCCGTCAAACACGCATCAATGGTCTGATCGCAGCCAGCTTTGATCCGCAACATCTATTCAGTCACTCATTAGCAAAAAACATCGCCTTACAACTTTCCATTCACAATAACAGCAGCAGTAGCGATGAAATACGCCTGCTCTCCATCCCCTTTTCCATCCCACGCAACACTCATTTTATCCAGACCACTCTCGCTCTTAGAACCCATCTGCCCAGCTCTCAATACAACATCACTCTGCTGTTGAACAAACGGCTTATCTGGCGCGACATTAACAGTTGGCCCTTCTGGATCGCTCTTATCAGTGGTCTACTCGGCTGCCTACTGCTACACACTTTGGTTGCTTTCAGCTTAAAAAATCATCTCGAATTAAAGCGGCGCAATCAAGAGATCAAACAACAAGTCAATCAACAGACCCACAAACTGACACTGCTCTATCAACAGGCTCAACGCACTCAACAAGAATTACAACAGGCCAAAGAGGGAGCTGAAAAAGCCAACCGTTTAAAAAGCGAGTTTCTCGCTAATATGAGCCATGAAATCCGCACCCCTATGAACGGCATCTTAGGTATGACCGATTTGGCACTCGACACCCCGCTCAACAATCAACAAAAAGAGTATCTCGACACCGTCAAATCATCGGCTCAATCGCTGCTCTCACTGTTAAACAACATTCTGGATCTGTCCAAAATTGAAGCCGGTAAAATGAAACTGGATCACAGTGTTTTTGCCCTGCGATACAGCATGACAGAGACCCTAAAACCGTTTATCCCTCTCAGCCAAAAGAAAACGTTACAGCTCACAATGCACATTGGCGAGCAGGTACCCGACACTCTGCGTGGTGACCCCACTCGTTTACGGCAAATCATCATTAACTTAATCAACAACGCGCTAAAATTTACCGCCCAAGGTGAAGTTCATCTCAGTATCGAATTAGCCTCAACAACAGATGATCAGCACTCAAACAACACAACCGTGCGCCTGCATTTTTGCATCCACGACAGTGGCATCGGCATTAGCGCAGCACAACAACACCTTATCTTCGGCTCTTTTTCACAAGCCGATGGCTCCACCACTCGACGTTATGGCGGCACCGGTCTCGGTCTGAGCATCTGTCGTAAATTACTCAAGTTGATGCAGGGTAAAATTTGGCTAAAGAGCCAATTGGGACAAGGTTCAGAGTTCCACTTCGAACTGAACTTTGAAACCGTCGATCAACTGCCAATCAAAGAGTACAACACTCAAGAAATTCAAGTACCTAACGACCTTAAATTAAATATTTTATTGGCTGAAGATACGGACATTAATCAAAAAGTAGCCACTCGTATCCTGTGCAAACAGGGGCATAAAGTCACCATAGCCGAAAATGGCCAACAGGCCATTCAACTTTGGAAAAAGGGCGACTTTGATCTGATCTTAATGGACATGCAGATGCCGATTATCGATGGTCTGGAAGCCACCCAAAGCATTCGAGCAGCGGAACATGATCAGCACATCCCCATTTTAGCCATGACCGCCAACGCCATGCAGGGCGATGAAGAACGCTGCTTAGCAGCGGGCATGGACGGTTACATCAGCAAACCGGTCAGCGCTAAAAAGCTGCTGGATATGGTTAGCATTTATTACTGTTACCAAGCGGAGCAAAAAAAACCACAATAGGCTCACGGGGTTTCACTGGGCTTTTGCGCCAAAATATCATCAGAATCACTGACCAGACGCAGATGCAGAGAACTGGACTTGTAACCGTAACCCTCACGACCGTTACTGAACAGAACCCCCCAAGCATAAACCTTATAATCCTGATAACTGTTTTTGCTCCAGTACCCTTCGGGCAGCGTATTGACAAAAAAGAACCCGTTCACCATCGGCTTAGACTGAGCCTTGTCTTTTTCAACCAGCGACTTTAATTCCGCTCGGCTTGGCACACGCCAATTAACTCGCCCGCAGATTTTGGAGCCATTCAAACTGTTTTGATACGCCAAAGTGTCGCACTCGCTCTGACTGCACTCACCGCCATTTTTACGTCCTTGCTCACGTTCTTTACCCGCCACGTCAGGATCAAACCAACTGTAGGTGTTGTCTTTGTGCTGCAAACCCACCTCGGTACTCTTGGTTTCCCAAATCAAACCACTGCGCTGATCCAAGACACAGCTCCAAGACGCAGACTCTACCGGCAAGATGTCACCTTGCGGATCCAACTTACGATAATAGCGGCTGCCCGCCAGACCCTCTGAATCAATCAAGACCGTCTTATTCTGATTCTGATCCAGATCCTTACCTGCATCATCCTTATTACCACAGGCAGGCAACATCAGTAAGCCCACTACCAACACCACTCCTTTGCCAATCACACCACACATAGCAGCCTCCTGATGCTCCATTCCTTGCTTTCCTTTAGCAGACAATACGGATTGATAAACCCGCCAAAAATTTCTAATAGCCTGTCCGCCTTTCATATTAGAGCTAAAAAAGACGGCCTCACAGCCGTTGAACATAGCTCAAACATACACTTTAACCACCTATTTTTTTATCAACGGGCAGAAAAAATTATTATCTCTACCTCGGCCTAAATCCATCCCAACTGACGAATGGCCAACAAACAGACACCACTGGCATGATTCCCTAAAGCAAAGCATTCCAAAGGAACATACACTGAGCCAATCAATCTAATCGCGGCTGCTATTGAGCAACATCACCCCTGTTTTTGAGCGTATATAAGGTAAAGTTAGAGGGAATAAAGTGGCTAAAATTGCTCTATACTGTCAGAAAATTGTGATACTTAAAGCGCTATTCTCCCACCTGAATAGACAGATATTACGGTTATTGGCATTAAGCGCTTCACGGAAGAGCGATCAGAGCAGCTCAGTCAACACCGTTCTTAAGACAGTAGACGACTATAAAAATGGAATGCGGAACTATGACAGCAACATCTTCAGAGAGTGCAAGTAAACACGGTTCTCGGCAATGGGCCAACAACCTATTCATACGCGCTGTTTTTCTCTCGATTAACTTCTTTTTAATCATCACCGCCTATTACCAACTCAAGCCAGCCAGTCGCTCGCTGTTCATCGAATACTTGGGCGCAGAAAAACTACCCTACGTCTGGATCGCTACGGCGGTGATTCTCACTCTGATACTCAGCGTCTATCACTTGGTGGTTAAAAACTACAGTCGTTTTCACATCGTAATCGGCTCCTGCACTCTGTTTATCGTCATTTTGCTGCTGTTCCGTATCATGATGTCGGAACCCGATGCCATTTTGGCTGCCAGCCTGCACATCTTTGCCGATATTTTCAGCGTCGTTTTAGTCGAACAATTTTGGAGTTTGGCCAACAGCCTCTACACCAGCAAAGAGGGCAAACGCTGGTATGGCATCGTAGGGGCAGGAGGCGTTGCAGGGGGCATGGTCGGCAGCGGCATCGCCAGTCTCACCATCAGCCACACACCACTGGAAACCCCAGACCTATTACTGGTCGCTGCGGGCATCATCTCGCTGCTGGTGTTGCTCACCATCGCCATGCGTCGTTTAGGCCTCTACGGTGAACAAGACAGCTCTCACGACAAACAGAAGCCGCAAGGCAGCTGGCGCGTCTTGACCAACAGCCGCTACCTCACCTTGATTGCCATCGTCGCGCTGTTGGGGCAACTGGCTGCCACCATCGTCGATTACCAGTTTATGAACAGCGTGCAAGATGCCTTCCAGGAACGAGATCCACGCACCGTCTTCATAGCCAACTTCTTCTTTATTCTCAGCGCCATTTCACTGCTGATCAATTTGGTTATCAGCCCACTGATTTATCACTACCTGGGGGTCGTAGCGGGCCTGCTTGCCCAACCACTGATGCTGTTCACCACCTCGGCACTGTTTATGTCCAACGGTGGCTTGATGTTCGGTGCGGCGATGAAACTCAGTGATCGCGCTCTGGCCTACTCCATCTCGCGCACCTCGAAAGAGCTGCTTTATGTGCCTCTCAGCCCCGTCTTGATCTATCAGGCCAAGGCCTGGATCGACATGCTGGGGTATCGAGTATTTAAAGTTTTGGGGTCAGTGCTGATTTTAGCGCTGACCGATTGGGGCTTTTTAAGCCTCTCCGTGCCCGAGTTAAGCTGGTTAACCCTCAGCATCTGCCTTGCTTGGCTGGTGGGAGCCGCACTGCTGCACATCGGCTATCGCTGGCGAGCAGCGTCTGAATTATAATATTTTTTTAGCCGACAACGGCTCAAACCCTACACATATGAAATGATGGAGTCTCAATGATACGTCAACGCCTACTGCTCTTTGGCATTGCCCTCTGCGCAAGCTACGCCCCTTTGGCTACTGCGGCACCCAGCAACTCGGAAATCGACGCCAGACACGTCGCTCGCAGTTGGATTCAAGAGATGAAAAAAGCCCGCAAAGGGCCCTTTCGTCGCATCCGCTGGTACTGCAACGACGGCACCATTCTGCCCCCCAAACCCTTTGCTTGTCGCAAACACGGTGGCGGAGTTCAACACGGAGAATGGAACAAACGCACCCTCGCCTTGCGGGGCGAAGGTTATTACATTGCCAACGTCTTAGCCGATCTGGATGTGGAAAAATTTCCTGAGCGCAAAGATGCCTTACCGCTGCTCAAGTCCATTTTGGTCGAACAGTTTCTGCGTGAAGCCGATGACGGCTGGATCTTCCGTCGTGCGCGTTTCTACCGTGGCGCTCTGCAAGCCGAAGATGAATCAGGACGCAGTCTTGAGCTGCTGAATACATTATTAGGCATCCCCATCTGGCGCCACGAACGTTTTATCCTGTTGCGCGAAGCGGTACGTCTGCTGCCTTACATGGGGCAATCCCCTCTGATCACTCAGGTTCGTCAAATGTCCTCCAATTTGGCCGCCGAAGATCGGGGTTTCACCCTATTAAGAAATAAAATTCATGCTAAACCCGACAGTGGCGACGCCACTCGAGTGCGCAACTACCAACAACAAAAAGCCCCAAAAGACCTGCATGAAGATTACAACGATCTGGTTGCGGTACTGGACGAACTCTATCAACCGGGCGGTTTTACCACCCAGCTGGACAATTTGGCCAAAATGGTCAAAGACAGTGCAGTAAAGGCTGCTCTGAAAGCCTCAGCCAAACAACTGGAAGGGGTGAATGACCCCATTGAACAGCTTAAACTGGGTGGCTGGCTAATGCTCATGATCCGCGAAACCATGGATTTGATGGGCAGCACCAAGGCGATGTACAACTCCTTGCAAACCAGCCGTGTGCTGGAGCAAAAAGTCTATGTCGCAGGTAACGTACTGTTGGAGAATTTATCCAAAAGCAACCGCAGCCAACGTCTCAAATGGATGGATCATTCACTGGCCGCACTCTACGGTTCAGGTATGCTCTCTAAGCGGCAGTGGGCAGCCGCACGCGCCAGCTTGTCACGCTTACAAAAGAAAAACCTGCCGCTTGATGTTTACAAAAAAGAGCTGGATTACTTACAAAATGTGCCTGCTTGGGTTGCTCAAGGGCTTGGTTTTCACTTTAACGACGTCGTTTCACACCTCGCCGACATCGAACCTCTGGCCTACCACTACACCCAAGATCGGATGCGCGGCAGTCCCCTGCTGTTTTTCGCAGAAGTACTCGATACTTTGGTCAAAGACCTCAATCAACTGGCCGGTCTAAAACACACCTTCTTCGGTAAAACTTTAGGTGTTGGTTTGCAACGCCTCAATCCGGGTCTGGCTCGTGGCACCTTGCGCATCAAAGCCCATGAGAATATGAGTAAATTCCAACGGGACAGCATCTACCTTCTGCCCGTCACCACGCCAGATCTGCCTCCGGTAGCGGGCGTACTGACCCAAGGCGCGGGCAACTCTCTGTCTCATGTTCAGTTGCTGGCGCGTAATTTAGGCATCCCTAATATCGTTGTCGATGACTATCTAATCCGTGAACTGGAGAAAGAAGACGGCAAAAAAGTGGTCTTAGCTGCCAGCGCCGGTGGCGTGGTCAACTTGGTCGAAGATGGTCCAGAATGGGACAAAATCTTTGGCGGCGAAGACGTTACCGAAGATGTGGTCATTCGCCCTGATCTGGAAAAATTGGATCTGGAGAAAAAAGAGCTGATTCTGCTCAGTGAATTGCGCGCCACCGATGCCGGTCGCACCGTCGGCCCCAAAGCCGCTAACTTAGGCGAACTGAAACACTTCTTCCCCGAAACCGTCACCGAAGGTCTGGTGATTCCTTTTGGTATTTTCCGAGATCTATTAGATCAACCCACTCGAGAGGGTGGTAACACGGTCTTCCAGACGTTGCAGTTCCAATACAACCTCATCAACGCCACCAGCAACGATGTGGATGTACGCCTAACACAGAGCCGAGACCTGCTTACGTGGTTGCGCAACTGGATCAAAACTTCCGATCCAGGCCAGCAGTTCCGCGACAAACTCAAAATAGGAATGGAACAGGCCTTTGGCAAAGAGGGCAGCTACGGTGTTTTTGTCCGCAGTGATACCAATGTGGAAGATCTACCTGGTTTTACCGGTGCCGGTCTTAACTTAACCGTGCCCAACGTGGTCGGTTTTGACAACATCTACGATGCCATTTTACGGGTCTGGGCATCCCCATTCACCGAACGCGCCTACTCTTGGCGGCAGGCGTACATGACGGAACCAGAACACGTTTATCCCTCCATTTTGCTGCTGCGCAGCGTGGATGCAGACAAATCTGGCGTCATGGTCACGCAGGACTTGGACACCGGTGATCGCAACACCCTCTCAGTCTCCATCAACGAAGGCGTGGGTGGCGCTGTGGATGGCCAAGGCTCTGAACAGCTGCGTATCAATACCAAAACAGCCGATGTGACCCTCATCGCTCAAGCCAGTGAACCCATGCGGCGTAAAATATCGGCTACTGGCGGCGTCATTAAGGTTCCTGCCAGCGGCACCTCTGAAGTATTGAAAGAGCTCGAAGTAGAACAGTTAATCGCCTTATCCAAAGACGTTGAAAAACGCTTCACCAAAATCCGAGATGCCGATGGCAACCCCACCGCAGCGGACATCGAATTTGGCTTTTTGGATGGTAAATTGGTACTGTTCCAAATCCGTCCTTTTGTACAGAGCAAAAAAGCCAAGTTCAGCAAGTACCTCAACGAGCTGGATAAATCCTTGGCCGATCTATCCTCCATTACCGTCAATCTCAACGAAATTCCAAGGAACGCTCAATGAACACATTGAAACGTTTAAGTTACGCACTGCCCCTGCTGGCACTGTCACAAACCAGTTGGAGCTACCCCTTTGATCAAGCCGCATCCGACTACAGCCAGATTCAACGGCTGGAAGCCTCACGTTTAGGTCAAGAGAAGAAGATCCCAGCTGGCATCTTGCCCAGTGGCGCTTTTCTTGGTCTTGAGGAGATAAAAAGCCGCCTGCTGGAAAAACAAGAGTTACAGATCCCATCTGCGGATAAAGCGTTCAGCAAAGCGATTGAAAAATTTCTCGGCAAAGAAGCCGAAGACTACGGCGTTGCGGTACTGGATCTGAGCGACATTGACAACCCACTCTACGCTGAACATCAAGCCAGCAAACTGTTTAACCCAGGTAGTGTGGGTAAGTTGTCCGTTGCCATTGCCCTCTTTCAGGCACTAAAAGACACCTACCCAGATGACGTAAAAGCACGCGAGAAAATCTTACGCGATACACAAATCATCGCCGATCGCTTTATTATCCACGATCACCACAAAGTCCCCATCTGGAACAGTGAAAGCCAAAAACGCCGCTGGCGCGCCCTCAAAATTGGCGACACCACCAATTTGTGGGGATATCTGGATTGGATGCTCTCTGCCAGCTCCAATGCGGCGGCCAGCATGGTGCTCAAGCAGGCGATGTTGATCAAACACTACGGCACTCAATACCCTGTCTCTGTTGCTGAAGAGAAACGTTTTTTCAAAGAAACACCAGTGAAAGAGCGCATGGCACTGCTGGAGACGGTACTGCATGAATCCATTAGCCGCAGTGGTTTAAAATTAAAAGCCTTTCGACAGGGTGGCTTCTTTACCCGTCACGGCAAAGCCCGTGTGCCAGGCACATCAAGCCAAGCCAGCCCACGAGAGATGGTTAAATTTCTGCTGTTTCTAGAGCAAGGAAAAATCGTCGATGCTTTCTCCAGCCAAGAGATCAAACGCCTGCTCTACATTACCCGTAAGCGCATCCGTTACGCCTCTCACCCAGCCCTGAAAAAATCTGCGGTCTATTTCAAATCCGGTTCGTATTACAAATGCATCCCTGAAGAAGGTTTTAAGTGCGGCAAATACATGGGCAACAAACTCAACTGGATGAACTCTGTGATTACGGTTGAATCTCCCGGCAACGCCAAGAAAAAACGCCCTCCGACTCACTACATGGTCACCGTGATGTCCAATGTGAAACGCAAAAACTCAGCGGTGGCGCACCAAACCTTGGCGATGAGAATTCATCGTCTGATTGAAAGCTACCATCAGGACAAACTGGCAGAATTTAAACAGAGTGAGTAGCTCAACTCACCTTCCCCTCAAACCGTAAGCCAAAAAAAGCCTCAATCAATGAGGCTTTTTTCATGTCTACCTACCTAGTCTTAGTTCCCATGCTCCTGCGTGGGAACTCATACAATGGTGAGAATAACCTGCGGTATGGATTTCCACGGAAGACTGTAGGTACCAGAGCAAGGGCGGAAAATTTTTCGCCCCTACCGTTCTTGTTCCGTGCGTAACATCAGCTATTAAGTGTTCTACTTTTCCAACGCCGCCATTGCGGGTACAACCTTACGAGCAAAGATAATATCATCCAGACCGACAATCAACTTAGTCAACCAACGACCACCACGACTGTCTGCCGCCAACGCCACCGCAATGTAAGTACGGCCATCGCGTTCGACAATGGCACTGTCTGCATGCCACTTACGCCATGAACCGGATTTGCGGAAAATCTTAGAACCAGGGCGCGCCCTCAAGCCTTTGACAAACTTATGATTAATGGCTGGATTACCCATAATGCCTTTCATCAAATGGCTGTAACTGGGTGAAACCAAACGCCCCGTTTCCATCAAATAGAGGTAACGCGCCACCTGAATTGCTGTCGCACCGTGAGAGAGGTTGTGCAACGGATCTCGCCGCCATGAGCCCCGTTTGCTGTACTCTTTACCGACCCACAAACCGCCATTGTATTTACGGTCATAAAGCCGATAACGAGGCGATTGCAGCAATTTGGCCAGATAACGTTTGCCTGCTTTGTTCAACATCGCCGTAGCCGACGAGTTGGAGGAGTTACGAATCATCCTGTTTAGTTGGTTAAGGGTTTTTTTATCCAGCTTAATCTCACCGTCCGCTGCGCGCTGGCAAACACCTAATAAAATCGCAATTTTGGGCAAACTGGCGGCATACAACATGGCATTACCATTCACCGAAGCCATGTGAGGATCACTGGGATCCGTAACATCAACCAACGCCACCGCCAAGGTTTTTTTCTTAATCGCCGAACGCATTCCCAACTTGGCAATGGTTTTTTCCAACTGCGCCTGCAATTCAGGATCGTGAGATTCACGCAAAGGCGGATAGATCTCCGCTGCTGCCAAAGACGAGCAGAGCAGCAGCACCACAACTAAAAAATATCTCATATTTACCACCATGAACCCCCGTTTTTCCATAAACTTCGGCTACCTATTTGCAGCATTTTTGCATAACAGAAAACCAAAACTTATCGTTCTATCTTCTCTGTTTACATTTTCTACTAACAAATCCATAAACTGCCCTTTCCCTATCAGAGCACCCAATCATACAAAGCAAATGGCCAATTTTCTCTGAAAATAGCCGCACATTAGCGACACTTAAGCCATTATCCCCAATTTCAATACAGAACAACGAGCCAAACTATAACATAAAAAATGGACACTATTTAAGCAACTCTATGGCAGTTCTGACCATTCAGGCAAAAAAAAGGCCCCACCGGTAAAACCGGTGAAGCCTTTTTAACCTACTTGAAACAATGAACTTAGAAGATCAAGTTCAACATCGTCAAGGAGACCACCAAGAAGAGAATGGTCATAATTCCACCAGCACGAATAAAATCAGGCACACGATAACCACCTGGCCCCATAATCAACGCATTCACTTGGTGAGTTGGAATCAAAAACGAGTTAGAAGTCGCAATCGCCACCGTCAAGGCAAACACCGCCGGATCAGCACCCGCACCAATGGCGATATTAACCGCCAAGGGCACCAGCAGCACGGTCGCACCCACGTTGGACATCACCAAAGTAAAGAACGTCGCCAGTACAGCCACCGCTGCCTGAATGACCCAAATGGGCATATCACCCACCACCAATAAGGTCTGCTCGGCAATCCACTTAGCTGTACCGGTGCTTTCCACCGCCAAACCGAGTGGAATCAGTGATGCCAACAAAAAGACCGTCTTCCAACTCACCGCCTCGTACGCCTCTTCAATGGTCAATACTTTGGAGAGAATCATACCCACCGCGCCAGTCAACAAAGCAACCGAGAGACGAATGTCGGTGAACAGCACCATAAAGAGTGCAATACCAAAGAAAAGGCTCGCCCAACCGACTTTGTTAGGTCGCATCTCTTCACGCGGATATTCGGTGGTCACCACCACAAAATTGCGATCGCTCTCCAGACGCATCAACGCATCCCACGTAGTGTGGCAAATCAAGGTATCTCCAGCTTGAAAAGGCATGTCACGAATATGATCACCCTCTCGTTTGGTTTCACCGTTACGATGCAAAGCAATCATGGCCAAACCGTAGACTTTACGCATCCAAACGTCACGCGCACTTTTGCCAATCAGGTTGGAACCCGGGCGAATCAAGACTTCGGCAATACCCGCTTTACTGGAGGACAACGACTCAGAAAAGGTACGCAGCTCATCACGCTGCTTGAGTTGATGTTCAGCAACAAAATTATTCAGGTCTTTCGGTGCGGCAATCACCCCCAAAACCATGCCTTCTATAATGGCCGTGTCGCGAGCAATGCTGCCAGGTCCAACGTGACTCTCTTCACCCAGATATTTACTGCCGATAATGCGAACTCGATAATCGCTCTCCACATCATCCAACTGCTTGCCGATCAAAGAGCTCTCTTTCGGTACTACCAACTCAAACAGCTTGAAGTCCACATCATAAAGATCATGGAAATAACCCATTGCATCAGAACCCACAGCGCCCTCTGGCTTGCTTTTACTGCTGGGCAAAACAAAACGACCGGCAATGACAAAATAGAGAATACCCGTGGCCAACAGCGCGATGCCAATCGGCGTAACGGAAAACAGTGACCAGGTCTCCATCTGCTGGGTTTCTGGCAACGCGGTATTCGAAGTTAAAATCAGATCATTCAATAGAATCAATGGGCTGGAACCCACCATTGTCACGGTACCGCCCAAAATGGCACAAAACCCCATCGGCATTAACAGACGTGACATGGGCAGACCTGAACGCGCTGAAATACGCGATACCACCGGCAAAAACAGCGCCGCCGCACCGACGTTCTGCATAAAGGAAGAGATCACCCCCACGGTACTGGAGATAATAGGAATGATCCGGCTTTCCGTAGTACCGCCCACCTTCAAGATAAACGTCGCCACCTTGCTCATCATGCCTGTTTTATCCAGACCGGCACCGATGATCATCACTGCAATAATCGAAATCACCGCATTGGAGCTAAAACCATCAAACAGATGGCTGCTGTCCACCAAGCCCTGCTGCAACCCCATTGCTGGGGCCAACAGCGAGGTTAAACCCAACAGTACCATTACCGTTATGGCCGCCACATCAACCCCGACCACCTCAAAAGCAAAGAGGAAAATAGTCAGCAACAAAAACCCCGTCACCCAAGCAACTTCAATGGTGGGCACCAGCGTTGATAAATAAAGCCCCACGATCAAAAAGAGAGCACCCGCAATCCATTGCTTACGCGATCCCCCTCCCGTACTGCTCTCGCTCACCTGTTCGTTCGTTTTTGTATCCACACCCATCCCCTCAGAAAATCTAATGATTTTTCACGCATAATTTGAAAAGCGACGTTTCTACCACATCAAATCCCAACAGGCCACCTCTTTCGCTACTCCAAAACCATACTTATTAAAATGGTGATCCATAGAGCAGCAAAAAAAAAAACACTCTTAAATTCCCATGCCTAAAAGGTAACTCATGAGGTATTATGGTCGTCCATTTACAGTTGTTAAGGATGTGAACGTTTCATGGCTGCAACGGTTTTCGTGACCCCACAAGAGGCTGAACTGGCCTTTTACCAAGCGATTGAAGATGCTGATTTGGATGCCATGATGGAAGTCTGGTCAGATGAAAAGAGCATTGTCTGCATCCATCCTGGCATTCCACGCATGGTGGGTAGAGAAGAGGTGAGTGAAAGCTGGCGACAATTGTTCGAATCAGAAGTCGGACTGCGCTTTAGCCTCGAAGAGATTCATTACACCCAAGACTCGCTTCTCTCCATTCATCAAGTACGCGAACACATTGAAGTGGACGGCAACTTCACCGGCGTAATGCTTTCCACCAACATCTATCAACGCATCAACGGCAGTTGGAAAATGGTACTGCACCACGCCTCACCTGAACCGGATCTAGACGATGATGACATCATCGAAACCGAATCTGAGCCTCCACCCATTCTGCACTAACACACCCATCGTGGAGAAAGCAGGCACTCTTTTTGCTTATTCAATAACGTAGACAGATTTCATACTCTCCACTTTGCTGTTAAAGCAAGCCCGTCGAACCCCCTTTGACGGGCTCTTTTTTTGCCCAACCCCTTTTACTCAATACCCGTCGCTGTTTTTATCGATCCAGCGTTCATTCTCCGACAGCAAAACCTCCTTTTTCCAAAAGGGCGCACGGGTTTTCAGCTCCTCCATCAAAAACCGACAGGCTTCAAAGGCCTCTTTACGATGACTCGACCAGACACAAACCAATACAATCGGCTCTCCCACTTGGATCTCTCCGACTCGATGTTCAATCACGCCATCCAGCAACGTCCATTTTTCCATCGATTCCGTCAATATCTTGGCTAGTTCACGCTCCGTCATGCCAGGGTAATGCTCAAGCGTCATACTATTGACGACATCGCCTTGATTAAAATCACGCATGGTTCCCACAAACGAAGCCGTTGCTCCATAAGCCCCCGTTTTAAGGTGTTCTTTTTGATGCTGTTGCAAATTCAACCACGGATCAAAAGCACCTTGGTGTAAAATAATTGACACATCAACCTCCCGTCACCGGTGGGAAAAAAGCCACCTCATCACCGTCGTTCACAATTTGGTCAAAATCGACGTACTCCATATTTAACGCCGTCAGGATGTTGTTTGCCAAAGGCCGATCCGTCACCTGCTGCCAAACGTCTTTGACCGTCATCTCTGCGTGATGCGCCAAAGTTCGCTCAGAGAGACCGATTGTTTCACTCAAACTGGCAAAAAATTTAACCGTAATCGACATAAACGCTGCCTCCAAATCTAAAATTAGTCATCTGAACAGACTTCATTCAAGCGGTAAATAGGCTAGAATAGCGCCCCAATTTGCTCGACGGTACAACAGTTCTATGGACAACAACACCTTTTGGCTTCTGCTGCTGCCCGTTGGCGGCTACCTGCTCGGCTCGCTCTCGGCAGCCATTATCACCTGCCGCTTACTGGGCCTGCCCGACCCACGTACCATCGGCTCCAATAATCCCGGTGCCACCAATGTGCTGCGCACCGGTAATAAAAAAGCCGCCGCTTTAACCCTCTTTGGTGACATGCTCAAGGGGCTTTTGGCCGTCCTGATCGCCCGCCTGTTAACCACTGATGAGACTGTTTTAGCCCTCACCGCACTGGCGGCCTTTTTAGGCCACCTCTACCCGATCTTCTTCGGTTTCAAAGGCGGCAAAGGAGTGGCCACCGCCTTGGGCGTTTTTCTCGGTCTCTCTTGGCTCTGTGGCCTGCTCACCATCATCACTTGGTTGAGCATGACCTTTCTGTTTCGCACCTCTTCCCTCTCAGCTCTAACCGCCTTTGCCTTAGCGCCGGTGTACATGGCCATAAGCAGCGACAACGCCGCTTTTCTCATCATCAGCCTAATCATCTCCAGCCTGTTGTTCTGGCGACATCGCAGCAACATCCGCAAGCTGCTCAATGGCGATGGGGATCGCTTAGAGAATAAAGAGTCTAAGTAAGCGCAGGCAGACTCTGCATATCCCAACGGGGTTTAGCGTTGATTTTCAGCTCATCACATTGCCCCGCTTGCAGACGCAAACAACCGGCGTACGCGATCATCGCCCCGTTATCGGTACAAAATTCAATGCGTGGATAAAATACCTCCACCTGATCTTTGCCCAACACGGCTCGCAATCGTTGACGCAAATTTCGATTTGCACCAACCCCTCCGGCGATCACCAATCGCTGATTCCCCGTCTGTTGTAGGGCACGGCGACACTTAATCAATAAGGTATCCACCACCGCCTCTTCAAACGCACGCGCCACATTAGCCGCACACTGCGCGCTCTGTGGACTTTTTTTCCAGGTGGTGATGGCTTGCGTTTTCAGGCCACTAAAACTGAAATCCAACCCAGGGCGGTTGGTCATTGGCCGCGAAAAACGGTACACCTCAGAATCACCCTGCTCCGCCAACTTAGCCAACAACGGCCCACCTGGATAAGAGAGACCCAGCATTTTAGCGGTTTTATCGAACGCCTCACCGGCTGCATCATCCAAACTTTGACCCAGCAAATGATACTGACCCACACCGTTGACCTCAAACAACTGCGTGTGGCCTCCCGAGACCAGCAAACAGACAAAAGGAAATTCAGGCGGATTATCATCCAGCATCGATGCCAACAGATGCCCCTCCAGATGATGCACGCCCAGCGAGGGCAGACCTCGGCTCCAAGCCAAACTGCGCGCCACCGAAGCCCCCACCAGCAACGCACCCATCAAACCAGGGCCGGCGGTGTAGGCGATGGCATCAATACTTTCCAGTTCACACTCAGCATCGGCCAAGGCCTCATCCAGCAGAGGCAACAATTTACGCACATGATCCCGTGATGCCAGCTCCGGCACCACCCCGCCGTACTCGGCGTGCAGCGCCACTTGGCTGTAAAGTGCCTCACCGATCAATCCCTGCTCCGCATCGTAAACCGCCACCCCAGTCTCATCACAAGAGCTTTCAATTCCTAAAACCCGCATTGTTTCACCTTAAAACCCCACCGTCTGTTTGAAAATCGTGCAAAAGCGGTCATATCTTTTGCAATCCTAGGCCATATGGCTATAATTGACCGATTGTGCGACAGCATCTTGCTGGATACAAGCCGCAACCGCGCTGTCCACAGAGGTAACCTTTTTCGAGATGTCTCCAAGGTGAGGCATTTTTACACGTCAACAAATTTACGGTGAGAAAACATGCCAGCTGTACGAGTTAGAGAAAACGAACCCTTTGAAGCCGCTCTGCGTCGTTTTAAACGCTCCTGTGAAAAAGCAGGTGTTTTAACCGAAACCCGTCGTCGCGAATACTACGAAAAACCCACCACTGAACGCAAACGCAAAGCAGCCGCTGCCGTTAAGCGCCATCAGAAAAAAATCTTCAAAGAAAACTCACGTCACGTCCGCCTCTACTAGTCGCTTAGGCCACTGTTATAATGAGCGAACCCTTATTGAGAGAAAAGATCGTCAGCGCCATCAAGGTGGCGATGAAAGCGGGCGAAAAGTTCCGCCGAGACACCCTACGTCTCATCAGCGCCGCCATCAAACAACGTGAAGTAGACGAACGCATTGAGTTGAGCAACCAACAGGTACTCGAAGTGCTGGATAAAATGGCCAAACAACGCCGCGAATCCATCACTCAGTTTCAGGCTGCTCAACGTAACGACCTTGCAGACAAAGAGATCGCTGAACTGGAGATCATTCAAACCTATCTTCCCAGTGCCTTGAGTGAAACTGAGATCGAGCAGTTAATCCAAGCAGAGATCAAGAGCATCGGTGCCAGCTCCATGAAAGAGATGGGCAAACTGATGGCCGCACTCAAACCCAAACTGCAAGGACGCGCTGACATGAAAAAAGTCAGCGGTCGTATTCGAGCGTTGCTCAACAGCTGATCGATTTTTGTTTTACCTCAAGCCAAGTTAGCGCCGTGCCTGCATTACTCTAACTTGGCTTTGTTACGCGCGCCTACAACAGATCAGGTGCAAAACCCACCTTACCAATCGGCCCCAATTCCATGACACGTTTAAAAAATGATCGTTTCTTAAGAGCCCTTTTGCGCCAACCCGTTGACCGCACTCCCCTCTGGATTATGCGTCAAGCCGGTCGTTACCTGCCCGAATACCGCGCCACACGCGCCAAAGCAGGCAGTTTTATGGATCTTTGCACCAATCCTGAGCTGGCCTGTGAAGTCACTTTGCAACCCCTAGAACGCTATGACCTCGACGCAGCCATTCTCTTCTCCGACATTCTCACTGTGCCCGACGCCATGGGATTGGGGCTCTATTTTGTCGAAGGTGAAGGCCCCAAGTTCAAACGCCCGATTCGCAGCGCTCGCGATCTGGACAAACTGAAAAAACCCGATCCTGAAAATGAGCTGCGTTACGTCATGGATGCAGTACGCACCATTCGCCGTGAGCTGGATGGACGAGTGCCTTTGATCGGGTTCACCGGCAGCCCGTGGACACTGGCCACCTACATGGTGGAAGGCAGCAGCAGCAAAGAATTTTCCCACGTCAAAACCATGATGTACGACGAACCAGCACTGATGCACCGCTTGCTCAACGAAATCGCCGATTCTGTGACTCAGTACGTCAATGCTCAAATCGAGGCGGGCGCGCAAGCAATTATGATCTTTGATACGTGGGGCGGGGTACTTTCACCGCGCTGTTATCAAGAGTTTTCGCTCAACTACATGAAACAGATCGTTGACAACATCAAACGTGAGCACGAAGGCGAAAAGATCCCCATCATTCTTTTCACCAAAAACGGCGGCCAATGGCTGGAAAGCATTGCTGACAGCGGTTGTGATGGCATCGGAGTTGATTGGACAACGGATCTGTCTCAAGCGCGGGCGCGCATCGGTGATCGTGTTGCCCTGCAAGGCAATATGGATCCTAATGTGCTCTACGCTTCGCATCAAACCATTCGAGACGAAGTGGCGCGAGTGCTCGCCAGTTACGGCAGCGGTGAAGGCCACATCTTTAATCTGGGTCACGGCATTCACCAGCACATCGACCCCGATAAAGTGTCCACCTTTGTTGAAGCCGTTCACGAATTGAGCCAGCCCTACCACGCCAAATAATGCAAACAGATTAATTTTCTGCCATCAACTTTCATCTGATGGCATGACTCCGCTTATCCTACCAAAACACAACATCTTTCCTTCCGCTCCATCGACTCAACTCCTCCAGCAAATCCTTTAATTCTTTTTTATCTGCTTAGAATAAAAACAGAATTTCAGGTTAGGCAAAACAAGCCGTTGAGGTATGTAGGGGAAATAGGGCTAAGAAAAAAATTCTTGATAACAGCCCCCTCCCATCCAATACATAAAACAACTGCTTAGGAACAGAACCATGAAACCATCACGCATTAATGTCAGCATCGAACAATGGATGGGACTGGCCATTGGGCTTTTACTGGCCTCCGTATCCGCCACCGCCGACTGGTACACCTACTATTCCATTAATCCCAGCGTTGGTTTCATGATTTTGGGCGCTGCCATTGTAGCTTCACTCACCATGGTAAAGATATTGGGTGCGGCTTTTTTAATCCACACCCATGGACGAAGAAGACTCGCACTGCTCGGACTGCTGGCGGTGTTGATCGGGCTTTCGGGTGCTACAGGCACCTTCTTTTTTAAGAGCCTTCTTGATGGAGAATCATCAGAAACAGTACGAAAATCCTACCAATACCAAGAGATACAAGAGTCCATCAGCGTCTTAAAAAGGCAACAAGCCGCCATCACTCAACAGCTGGCAGCCTGTCCATCAGGCTGGAAATCAAATTGCATTAACCCACTGCAACGTGACATAGCCGCTCTGGAAACGAATAAAAACAGCCTGCTGATCAAACTCAAAACCTTGCCTGGAGAATCCAGTACGGTGACCTTCTGGAACAGCATCTCAACCGCACTCGGCTGGAGTGTGGATCATCTTCACTGGACGGTATTTGGTTTTATCTCAATCTTAATTGATCTATTGTCACTGGCAGGATTTGCAATCTTTGGTAGCTCAATCCCGCCTCTATTTTTTATGAAAAAAGTGCGCCCAAATCAGCTTCAAGAGAAAACCACTGCTAAAAACCCCCACATGGCAGCCACAACAAATAAGCAAAAAAAATGGAGCAAACCAGCTCAGCTAATAAAACCCTTTGTGGTTCATCATAAAAAGATACCGTAAAACCCGCTTTTTCCCATTCAGCTGGTGATGATCTAAAAAAGCTCTTCTTCTTGCAGCTCTTGACTCTCGTCTAAACGTGCAGCACCCATGGGAACAGACACCTCGTCGTTCTCCGCTTGAGCGTGTGGCGCATACTCTGAACGAAAATGTTCAAACAAGGTTTTGCGCGCACTGGCTCCCGCTAAACCTCCCGTTTCAGCATCAATCAACATTGTCACCATACCATCTGGCTCCAGCAAACGATCCTCTTTCACCCCTTTAAGGGCAAAACGCATGTACTCAATCCACATCGGCAGAGCCGCTCGGCCACCGGTCTCTTTGGCTCCCAAGGGAATGTGTTTATCAAAGCCCACCCAAGCGGTCACGACCAAGTGACTGTTAAAACCGGAAAACCAAGCGTCATGTTGATCGTTGGTGGTGCCGGTTTTGCCACCCAAATCACGTCGATTCAGTACTTTTGCTCTGACTGCCGTACCGTAACGCACCACATCCTGCAAAATCGTCCGCATAATAAAGGCATTACGCGCTTCGATCACCCGTGGTGCGTAATTAGGTTTCGGCTCTGACTCATTCGATTCAATTTCATCCAACACCGCCGCCTCAATCGACTCACCTGCGGCCTGAGCCGATGCGCGTTTTGCCGCCTCTTTCTCACACGGCAGACAGACCACCGCCGGATCAGCACGGTAAATGACCTCACCGTGCGCATCTTCAATGCGCTCAATGAAATACGGTTCCACCTTAAACCCCCCATTGGCAAAGGTCGCATAGGCGGTCGCCAGCTGAATCGGTGTTACCGAGGCGCTTCCCAAGGCCAAGGAGAGGTTGCGTGGCAGATCCTTACGCTCAAAACCAAATCGCTCCACATAGTTCAGTGCGTAATCGACTCCGATGGCACGCAAAATACGAATCGAGACCAAATTCCGCGATTTGGCCAACGCCCAACGCAGCCTCGTCGGGCCAAAAAATTTGCCACTGTAGTTTTCTGGTCGCCACGCCCCTTCCAGAGCAGAATCATTGACCACCACTGGCGCATCGTTAATCAGAGTCGCAGCGGTGTAGCCCTTCTCCAAGGCCGACGAATAGATAAAAGGTTTAAAATTGGAACCAGGCTGTCGCCAAGCTTGCATAACGCGGTTAAATTTACTGCGTTGAAACTCAAAGCCACCAAGCAAAATCTGAATCGCGCCATTTTTCGGATTCAATGCCACCATCGCCCCTTCCACCTTGGGTAATTGCGCCAAACGATACTCCCCCTCTTGATTGGCGTAGACGTAAATCAAATCACCCACCGCCACCACATCCGCAGGTTTTTTCGGACTCGGCCCGCGCCCTCTGCGCAGACGTTTACGCGCCCATTTCATGCCTTTCATCTTCAATTCAGCTGAATGACCCGTTTGAAATTGAATGCTCACCGCCTCTTTTTCAACAGCCGTCACCACCACCGGTAGAATCTTTTCAAAATGAGGGCGTGCCGCCAAGGCCAATTCTATGCCGTTCGGCTCCTGTAACTGCTCTGCGCTCAGCTGAGTAACGGCACCGATGTAGCCGTGCCGCTCTTCGTAAGCCAACAAGTTTTTACGCAACGCCCAAGTAGCCACCCGCTGCTGCTCCGCATTGATGGTGGTGTAAACCCGAAAACCTTGTGAATAGACCTCTTTTTTACCGTAATTTTTGCTGACCCAGTTGCGCACCATTTCACCCACATAACCCGCCTCCAGATCACTGGGGGCTTGATGACGTTGAGCCGTTACCGGTCGTGCTTTGGCCTCATCAAAATCGGTTTGACTGATCTTCTCCAGAGTCAACATACGCCCCAAGACGTAATTACGCCGAACCACAGCACGTTTAGGATTGGTAATCGGATTATAACGGGAGGGTGCCTTAGGCAGACCGGCAATCATTGCCATCTCCGCCAAGCTCAAATCAGAGAGCGTTTTACCATAATAAACTTGAGCCGCCGCTGCCACGCCATAAGAGCGATGACCTAGGAAAATTTTATTGAAATAGAGTTCAAGAATTTCGTTTTTTTCCAGTTCTTGCTCGATTTTGAACGACAAGAAGATTTCATTAATTTTACGCAGATAGGTTTTTTCGCTGGAGAGGAAAAAATTACGCGCTACCTGCATGGTGATGGTGCTGCCCCCTTGACCTTTTTTACCGGTTTTTATCAGGTGTGCCACCGCCCGTAAGATGCCTTGATAATCCACCCCAGGGTGCTCATAAAACCGGTCGTCTTCGGAGGCCAAAAAGGCATCAATCAGCCGTTGTGGGGTTGTTTCAATCTTCAAAGGAATACGGCGTTTATTGCCGTATTCGGCAATCAAAACGCCTTCTTTGCTGTAAACCCGCAGCGGTTCTTGCAACTGCACCTCTCGCAAGCGATCCACCGAGGGTAAACTGGGAGAAAGATAAACATAAAGCCCCACCAGACCAATCAAAGAGGCGGTCAGACCAGCAAACAGCGCACCCAACAAACCCTTTGCAACAACAGCGAAAAACGTACCCATTCAAACAACACCCTGTATAGTTCGCACCTCTCCATGGAGAGCCAAATTCGACTTAAAGTCGGCCATTGTATGCCTTTTATGCGAGAATACCGATTGATATTTCGCAATGGCAGATTAACCCAATAAGAGTATCCTTCTTCCGTTTGGCTAGGATAGCCTATGTCGTTTTCAGTAAGGAAAAACAGATAAAAGCCACCCACTTTGGAGGAAATAACCCAATGAAACACCTTTTTACCACCTTTGCCCTGCTGTTATTGAGCATAAGCAGCACCAACGCTTGGTCACAAACCGGCGAAGAGATCAATAAAAAATGCGCCCTCTGCCACGGCGTTTGGTCACAAGGCATTATCGGTGGACTCTACCCCCGTCTGGCCGGTTTGAATAAAGAATATCTGGTTAAAGCGATCACAGACTACAAGACCGGCGTTCGTCAAGATAACTCGATGAACATCATCGGTGGCATCTTGAGCATGGGTGATCAGGACATCGAAAAAATTTCTCAATACCTCTCCGGTATTGATCTCAGCGAAAAGGCACCCTTGCAAATCCCCACACTCGCGGGCAACGTCAACAAGGGTAAAAAACTCTATCGCAGCGATTGCAAAACCTGTCATGGCAAGAAAGGCGAAGGCAAACCGAAAAAAGATTCACCTTCACTGGCAGGTCAATACAGCGGTTATTTAGCCAAACAGATCACCGATTTCAGAAATAAAGTTCGTCATCACGACAACGATGAAGACGATGAAACCTTTGATGACTTCAGCCCCACTCAATTCCAAGACATGTTGGCTTTTATCTCAACACTGGACGACTAAACCGAGGATCCTAAAATGAAAACAATAACCGCTCTACTCGCTACTGGCCTGTTGTTGGTCACCAGCCTTGTTGCTGCAGCCGAACCCAAACCGCCCATTATTGAGATCTACGATATTGGTCAAACGGTGGTCAAACTCTCCTTGCAAGAAGGCGTAAGCCCTGAAGATGCCGTTGAAGCGATGCTCTCCCGTGCTGCCGAAGTTAATATGCGTCAAGTGGGTCGCCTTCAAGTATCAAAAGAGCTGAAATCACGCGGTGTCGAAAGCAGACATTTAGAAATCTTCCAATTCTGTAACCCCGAAGATGCCGCCAAAATGGTCGCCTTCAACCCCATCTACGCCGCCTACATGCCCTGTCGCATCGCGCTGGTTGAAGATGAAAACAACCAATTTTGGTTGTTGACCCTCAATCTGGACATCTTGATCAACAAAGTCGCACTGCCCGATGATCTGCGTCGCATCGCCACCAGCGTCAATGGTGCCATTCTCGAAATCATGAGCTCTGCCAGCACCGGCGAATTCTAACTCGGTCACTGTCCGCGAACCGGTTCTCGGTTCGCACAGTTCAACAATCTCCAGCCCAGAAACAAGGCAGCCGCACAACAAAGAATATAAAGACCAACCAACCTCTCAAAACGCCATCCAGTAATTTCCCTAAGCAAACAATATCCTGTATGTTCATGTTTCGTCGTTTTTAAGAGTGAAAAATGGTTTTGTTGAAAACAGTTACTTTTATTTCATCGAAGCAGCCACTAGGCTAGTATTCTTAGAAACTTGCGGCTATTATTTAAACCATATTCTTAACTTTCAATAGCACTAATTGTTCGAGCACGTAGGGAAAAATCTGTGTTCCTATTCAGGCAAAAAACGCCTCCGATGGTCGGTTTAGACATCAGCTCCACCTCCGTAAAGCTGATTGAACTGAGCCGTTCTGGTAACTCATTTCGGATCGAAAGTCATGCAGTCGAACCGCTGCCACTGAATGCGGTCACCGAAAAAACCATCCAAGACGTGGAAGCCGTGGGCGAATGCATCAAACGCACAGTGAAAAAATCGGGCACCCGCGCCAAGATCGCCGCTGTCGCTGTTTCCGGCTCTGCGGTGATCACCAAAGTCATCACCATGCCCATCGCTCTAAGCGACAAAGAGATGGAAACCCAAATCCAATTGGAAGCCGATCAATACATTCCCTATCCACTGGATGAGATCAACCTCGATTTTGAGATCATCGGTCCAACAGAAAACAACCCTGAAACCGTCGATGTTTTACTCGCTGCCTCCAAGAGCGAAAACGTCGAAATGCGCTCCGCAGCCGTCAATATTGGTGGGCTCACCACCAAAGTAATCGACGTCGAGCCCTACACCATTGAACACAGTTACCGACTGTTAAAAGATCAACTGCCCGCCGAAGTCAAAGACAAGTCCATCGCCATTATTGATATTGGCGCCACCATGAGCAGCCTCAATGTTATCTCTGGCAACCAGCTCATCTACACCCGTGAACAGCCTTTTGGCGGTAAATTACTCACTGAACAAATTATGCGTCGCTACGGACTCTCTTATGAAGATGCCGGACGGGTCAAAAAAATAGGCGGTTTGCCTGACAACTACGAACCAGAAATTTTAGAGCCGTTCAAAACCACGCTGGCGCAACAGGTCAACCGTTTTATTCAGTTCTATTTTTCCGCCGGAGATCACAACGGCATTGACCAACTGATGCTGGCGGGCGGCTGTTCCTCCATTCCAGGCATTGACGAATTCATCGAAGCCCAAATCGGAACCCCGACCAGTATTGCCAATCCTTTTTCTGGTATGCCCATTGCGCCAAAGGTGCATCGACAGCGTCTTAACGCCGATGCACCGTCCTTGCTCATCTCCTGTGGTCTAGCACTGCGAGGCTTTGACTGATGGCACAGATCAACCTTCTGCCGTGGCGCGAAGAACAGCGCAAACAACAAAGCAAAGAATTTACCTTACACGCGCTGTTGGCAGCCGTATTCTGTTTTGCCTTGGTGCTGTACGCTCAATTCCACATCAGCGGCATGTTGCAACAGCAAAACAACCGCAACCAGTATCTGGAGCTGGAAACTCAAAAACTGCTTTCGCAACTCAACGAGATCAAAAATCTGGAAAACACCAAGAAAAAACTGCTCTCCCGCATGGACATCATTCAACGCCTGCAAATCCGTCGCCCACAAGTGGTGCACCTGTTTCACGAACTCTCCGACACTCTGCCCAATGGCTCCTACCTGCGCAGCATAAAACAGAAGGGTAATACCATCACCCTAGAGGGTCTAGCAGAGTCCAATGCGCGTGTATCAGCTTACATGCGCAATCTCAGTGCTTCAGACTGGCTGACGGCACCGCGCTTAGAGGTAATTGAAGCGGATAAAAACGAACGCATCAGCTATTTTAAACTGCACCTACAACAGTCTGCCCCCGGCATGAATACGGAGGTGCAATAAGTCATGGACATTGGAAAAATTCTACAAGACATCAATAATTTTGATCTGGCTGACCTAAAACAGATTGGCAGTGCGCCAGCAGCAGCACGGATTTCAGTGATTGTTTTTCTTTGTGCTGGGGTAATCGCACTGGGTATCTGGTTACTGATTATTCCTCAAATAGATCAGTTAAAGATACTGCAAGATCAGGAAAAAAGTTTAAAAACAAAATTCAGTATCATTCATAATAAATCATCTAATTTAGAGGCTTACAGAGTTCAGCTGGATGAGATGAAAATCTCTTTCGGAGCCATGTTGCGTCAACTGCCTGATACCACCGACATTGAAAGTCTATTAATTGATCTGTCACAAACCAGCGTCGCCAGCGGTCTGGAAGTTCGATTTTTCAAACCAGGCAACGAACAGCACAAAGAATTTTACGCCCAACACCCCATTGAGTTAAGTGTGATTGGAAGCTATCATCAATTTGGTAGTTTTATCAGTGGCTTAGCATCACTGCCTCGCATCATTACTATCCATAATATCTCCATATCTAACGCAGACAAATCCGCCCCTGGTAAATTAAAAATGGAATTGACTGCGATGACCTACCGTTATCTGGATGAGGGTAAAAAATGATCTCTCGCCTCTTAATTACAGTGATAAGCCTACTCATCCTTACCGGCTGCATCGACAGCACCGCAGATCTGGAAAACTTTGTCGCCGAAACCCAAAAAAGACAGCGCAGTTTTGTTGACCCCCTGCCCGAATTTGTTCCCTACCAAAGCTTCACCTATCATGCTGAAGTTCTACGCGACCCCTTTGTCTCTCAGCAACAGAGCCAAAGCAAAAAATCCGTGGACAACGGCATTACACCGGATGCACAAAGACGCAAAGAGCCTCTGGAACAGTTCCCCTTAGACACCCTAAAAATGGTTGGTATTTTGGAACAAAATCAAACGAACTGGGGGCTAATTCAAGCCCCTGACGGCACCATCCACAAAGTCTTGGCCGGTAACCACCTCGGTGAGAATGACGGTAAAATCATCTCCGTGAGTGAACAAAAAATCAGCATAAAAGAGATCGTCAACGACGGTTTGGGTAATTATGTTTCACGTAATGCCGCCTTGGTAATGGGCAATGAATAAAAAACGGAGAAACGGTATGACTCCCACTCTAGCAATAGAAACATGGACTTCAAGCCACAAAACAAACAGACAAAAACGCATTTTAGGCTCAATCTTATTCCTATTTAGCGCACTACTGCTGGTTCTTACCTCGATAAACAGCACTCATGCTGCCAGTAGCAATACTCTGCAAAAAATAAGTTATTCCACCTTAACCGGCAATCGACTGCAAATTGCCCTACAGATGACACATCCTCCATCCACTCCTCAAGGTTTTACCATCGATAATCCAGCCAGAATCACTCTGGATCTGGCCGATACAAAAAACGGCCTGAAAAAACGCCTTATCCCAATCGGCGTTGGTGTTGTACGCTCCATCAATACCGTAGAAGCCAGTGGCCGCAGCCGAGTGGTCATAAACCTCAATAAACTCACACCCTATAAAACCCACATTGATGGCAACACACTCTACTTAACCTTAGATACCGGCACACGCGGTGCCAACCAACGCCAAAACAACAACAAAACCATCACCACCAGTCGCCAAATAGATAAAACAGCGCCCACCAGCATGGCTCCACCCGCCATCTTGCGTAGTATTCACAATATCAACTTTCGACGCGGCGCTGACGGCGAAGGGCGGATTATTATCAAATTATCCGAAGCAGGCATTCCAATGGACGTTAACGAAGAGAACGGCCGAATTGTTATCGACTTTCTCGGCACCGGTGTACCACAGAAGTTAGTCCGTCGCCTCAATGTACTGGATTTTGCCACCCCTGTTAAACACATTGACGTTATGAATCGTGGCAACAATGCCCGCCTTATTATCAGCCCCATCAACCAAGAATACGAACAACTTGCCTATCAATCCGATGACCTATTTACCCTCGAGCTGAGGCCCATTAGCAAACGCGCGCTGGAAAAGAAGAACAAAGAAAAATTTGGTTACACCGGCAAACGTCTGTCGCTCAACTTCCAAGACATCGAAGTGCGTGCCGTACTGCAACTGTTGGCCGACTTCACCGAGCTCAATATCGTCGTCAGCGACACCGTAACCGGTCGTCTAACCTTGCGGCTGAAAAATGTGCCTTGGGATCAAGCCCTAGACATCATTCTCAAGAGCAAAGGATTGGGTGTGCGTAAAAATGGCAACGTTTTATTGGTTGCACCCAACGAAGAAATCGCTACCCGAGAAAAATTAGAGCTGGAAGCCCTGCAACAAGTGGAAGAGCTCGCACCACTCAAAACCGAATTTATCCAGATCAACTACGCCAAAGCGGCTGAAATCGCTGCAATGCTAAAATCCAAAGAGAGCAGCCTGCTCTCCACCAGAGGTAATGTCAGCGTCGATCCACGCACCAACACCTTGTTGGTACACGACACCGCAGAAAAACTCAATGAAATTCGTGGTTTGGTGGTCAAGCTCGACATTCCCGTACGACAGGTTTTGATCGAATCCCGCATTGTCATCGCCAGCAACGATTTTGGTAAAGAACTCGGTGTGCGTTTTGGGGTGCATCAAAACGATCTGTTCAGCACCGGTTCCACTGGAGGTACTCTCATTACCTCCAGTTCAAATACCGTCACCGAATTTTCTAAAAATGAAGCCCTCACGTCGCCAGACCGTTTTAATGTCAATTTGCCTGTGGCAAATGCAGCAGGCTCCATCGCCTTAGCGCTGGCCAAACTTCCCTTTGGCACTCTGCTGGAGCTGGAACTCTCCGCCATGCAAGCCGAAGGTCGTGGTGAAGTCGTCTCCAGTCCGAGAGTCATTACTGCCAACCAAAAAGAAGCGTTGATTGAACAAGGGGTTGAAATCCCCTATCTGGAATCCTCCTCCAGTGGGGCCGCGACCATCACCTTCCGTAAAGCGGTGTTGAGCCTAAAAGTAACCCCACAAATTACCCCCGATGACCATGTGATTATGGATCTTCAAGTTAACAAAGACAGCGTTGGAGAAATTTTTGAAGGGGTTCCCAGCATCGATACCCGCGAAGTGAAAACACAGGTCTTGGTCAACAACGGTGAAACCGTCGTACTTGGCGGCATCTATGAACAGAGCAACACTCATCAAGTCAACCGCATCCCCTTTTTCTCTGAACTGCCTCTTATCGGCGGCCTGTTCAAAAAAACCCTAGTTCAGGATCAGAAAAACGAACTGCTGGTGTTTGTCACTCCAAAAATTGTCAAAAACAGCGTCGGCCTAAACTACTGACACCCACTTACATCAGACATCGTTAAACTAAGTTTTCCTATGATTAAACCCTACAATCGTCTCTTTTTAATCGGCCCTATGGGGGCTGGTAAAACCACCATTGGCCGTCAACTGGCGCGCAAACTCAACTACCAATTTGTCGACAGCGACAAAGAGCTGGAGACTCGGGCAGGGGTTGATATTGCCACCATCTTTGAATTCGAAGGCGAAGAAGGCTTTAGAAAACGCGAACAACACTTAATCAATGAATTAAGTCAACACTCTGAAACCGTACTCGCCACTGGCGGTGGCGCAATTTTGAAACCCAACAATCGTAAAGTTTTACGCTCGCGGGGGTTGGTCATTTACCTTTCGGTCTCCATCGAACATCAGCTGGAACGTACCGGACGAGACAACAAACGACCGTTGTTGCAGACAGACGACCCGCGTAAAACCCTCGAAACCTTGCAGACCATTCGCGCGCCTCTCTACGAAGAGCTGGCCGACCTCACCATCTCCACCGATCAAGGTAACAGCCGCTCAATACTGAATCAGATCATCAAGCAGCTGTAAAATGGTGGGGACTCCGTTTACAATCGTAATATTCTCAAAACAGATTCGCCATCGCCCATGATCACCCTAAACGTTGACCTCGCTGAACGCAGCTACCCCATCTACATCGGCCAAGATCTGCTCGATCAACCGGAGCTGCTGCGCCAGCACATTGTTGGCAACAGCGCCGTCATCGTCAGCAACACCACCGTCGCACCGCTCTATCTGCATCGGCTGAAACCGGCATTGGACGGTCTCAAAACCACCGAAGTCATTTTGCCCGATGGAGAGGAGTACAAAACCCTCGAACAGTTGAACCGCATTTTTGACACTTTGTTAGAAGGCCACTTTGATCGCAACACCACCCTCATCGCCCTTGGTGGCGGTGTGGTAGGCGACATGACCGGTTTTGCTGCCGCCACCTATCAACGCGGGGTGCCTTTTATCCAGATCCCCACCACCCTGCTGGCACAAGTGGACTCTTCCGTGGGCGGCAAAACCGGAGTTAATCATCCGCTGGGTAAAAACATGATCGGGGCGTTTTATCAGCCCAAATGTGTTATTGCCGATACCGCCACCCTCAATACCTTAGAAGATCGCCAGCTGAGCGCCGGACTGGGCGAGGTAATCAAATACGGACTGATCCGTGACCTTAATTTTTTTCATTGGTTGGAAAACAACATGCAAGCACTGCTGGCACGCGAGCCAGCAGCACTGGCCTACGCCATTGAACGCTCCTGTCTCGACAAAGCCGAAATCGTCTCTGCCGATGAACGGGAAAGCGGTCAACGAGCCCTACTCAATTTAGGCCACACCTTTGGCCACGCCATCGAAACCCACAGCGGTTACGGCAACTGGCTGCACGGCGAAGCCGTCTCTGCTGGCATCTGCATGGCGGCGCGTTTTTCCAAACAGCTTGACGGGCTTACAGAACAAGATGAGAACCGAATTCATACTTTGTTACACGCAGCCAAACTGCCCCTGCTGCCCCCCAACGAAATGAGCAGTGAACACTTTTTAGAGCTAATGAAGGTGGATAAAAAAGTCAAAGACGGGGCATTAAGCCTAATCCTAATGCAGAGCCTCGGCCACAGTGTGGTGAGCCAAGACTACTCCCACGACGCACTGCACACGCTGCTGAAAAGTTACCACTAAACAGATGGCATACACCCTGCTGAATAACACCCAAGCCAAATGCCACCCGCGTAAAAAATTGATTATAAATTTATGAGCCTGCCAGCGGTTATAAAAACACAGTTAAACCCCTTGACCTTATCAGCATTGGGGTTACGACAGCAGCCCTTTTCTACCGTTGAACACGCGGTCGAACTCTATCGCGACAGCGCGCTGGATCTGCAATTTGAGGCTCTATTACAGCACCTGATCTACAGTGAGTTTCTCCAGATTCAGATTGCTCCCGAAGGTGGAGGTAAATCCTCACTCGCGCTGCGATTATTAGCGCTGGATAAAAAACGCCACCATGTTTTTCTGGTTCGCAGCAGTAAAAAGCTGGATATGGATCAGATCATCCGCAGTATGCTGCTCAGTATTACCGATGCCCCCCCCACCTCGCGTGCTCAAGGCATAAAACAGCTCAGCCAACACATCAAAGATCTGGAAAGCCGCTCCATCTCCGCCATCCTATTAGTAGATGATGCGCATAAATTGAGCACCGCAACGCTTAATAATCTGCTGCAACACATTGATCTGCTCAACAGCCGCAGCAACGGCTACTTGCGGATTTTACTGCTGGCTGAAATCAGCATTGAAAACCTACTTTCTCAGGTTCATTCTCAGCAAATTGACGAAGGACGACTCTACAACAGCCAGATTAAAAGCTTTAGTAAACACCAACAAAAAAATCTGATCCAACATCGATTACGGCGCAGCGGTTATCAAAATGAAGATTTCCCGTTGACAGAAACCCAACTGCAAACGATCCACAAACAGTCGCAAGGCAACCCACTTAAAGTTCTTGAACTCACCGCTGAGCAGCTGAATAACCTCTACACCCCCAAAGCCAGCCTTGAGCGAGTCAAAAGCTGGGGTTTGCACAATCCCTTTATTGCCGTTCCCGCGATCACCTTGATCATCGCCTCTTTGACCTTCGCTTGGCTTGAACCCAAAGTCTCTCTCTGGTCGGAAATTCAACACAACAGTGCTTTCAAGCAGAAACCACAGCTCAATACAGCAGAAGAGCCTCCACCTGCCAACGATCTGGAACCGGCTGCCTCCCCTGAAGAAAAGATACTCTTTAGTGCTCTCTCTGCACCCGTAACAGCAGCGCCAACAACGGCTGAAAAAATAACCCCTATAGACTCACTGGCCTTAGCAGTAGCCCCAGTCAAGACTGCAATAAAAACAGTTCCAATGAAAAGCGTTGCAAAGGAAGTGATTCCAGTGGAAGTGGCGACGGTGGAAATCCTTCCGGTGGAAATGACTTCTGTTGACATCACACCACTAAAATCAACGCTCGTAAAAAAATCTCCGCTAGAAACAGCACCCATAAAAGCCGCGCCTATAGAAACAACTTCCACCCTCCCCCTTCCTGATGCCATTCAGAACAAAATCGAATCAAAAAACTTAACGAACCACTCCGAGCAACTGCACAATGAATCTTGGTTGCTGCAACAAAACCCGAAACACTACACCTTGCAGATTATGGCCATGCGAAATGAAGCTGCATTTTTAGATGAAGTACAACAACTGAATCTGAACAAAAATCAAACCGCACACTATCGCAGCCTAAAAAAAGGCAAAACCTGGTACGCCCTCACCTACGGCAGTTTCACCAGCCTCACCGCAGCCAAACACGCCATCAACGACCTACCCGTTTCACTGCAACAAAATCGCCCGTGGATACGCCGCCTCAAAGCCATTCAAAATATGATCAACAACCGTTAAACCCCCCTTTTTACAGACAAGCCTGATAAAATCAGCGCATGTCATCCGGTCGCATACCCCAAACCTTCATAGATCAACTTCTCAGTCGTACCGACATTATCGAGTTGATCAGCGGCTACCTGCCACTGAAAAAAGCCGGTAGCAACCACAAAGCCTGTTGTCCGTTTCACGGCGAAAAAACCCCCTCCTTCAGCGTCAGCTCAAGCAAGCAGTTTTATCACTGTTTTGGCTGCGGTGCCCACGGCTCTGCCATCAGCTTTTTAATGGAGTACGAACAACTTGAGTTTGTCGAAGCCATTGAACTGCTGGCGCAAAACGCCCACATGGAGGTGGTGCGAGAGCAGGGACACTCGCCCCGTAAACTCGATGAAACGGATCTCTATGCCCTGCTGGAAAAATGCAGCGACTACTATCGCCAGCAACTAAAACAGACCCCCAAAGCCATCGACTATCTCAAACAGCGTGGCCTCAGTGGCCAGATCGCAGCCAAGTTTCAGCTCGGCTACGCTCCCGATGGCTGGCACACACTGGAACAACTTCTGGGTCAGACAAAACAGCGTGAGCTGCTCAAAAGCGGCATGTTGATTGAAAACGACGAAAGCCGCATCTACGACCGTTTTCGAGCGCGTATTATGTTTCCGATTCACGACTATCGAGGCCGCGTCATCGCCTTCGGTGGCCGCGTACTCGACGACGGCACACCCAAATACCTCAACAGCCCCGAAACGCCGCTGTTTCACAAAGGTCGCGAACTTTACGCCCTCTACCACGCACGTAAAAGCGAAAAGCAGCTCCCCCATATTTTGGTCGTCGAAGGCTATATGGATGTGGTGGCGCTCGCACAACAGGGCATTCACAACGCCGTCGCCACCCTTGGCACCGCCACCAGCGGCGACCACATTCAGCGCCTGTTCAAAGCCAGCAGTGAAATCATCTTCTGCTTTGACGGCGACCGCGCCGGTAAACAAGCCGCATGGCGCGCCTTGGAAAACACCTTGCCTCATCTCAGTGATGGCCGTGAAGCCAAATTCCTCTTTCTGCCCGACGGCGAAGACCCCGACAGTCTGGTGCAGAAAATTGGCCAAGAGGACTTTTTAGCACAACTTAGCCAAGCCACGCCCTTGGCCGACTACCTGATCAACAGCCTAAAACAGCAGGTGGATCTCGCCAGCATCGCCGGACGCGCCCAACTGGCGGAACTCTGCACCCCACACATTGGCAACTTGAAAGAAGGCTTCTACAAAACCCTGCTCAAGCAACGCCTCTCAGACCTGATTCAATTGACCGAAAAGCAAGTCAATCAACAACTGCGTCACAGCGCCGAACACGAACCCGCCCCAGTAACAAAACGCAGCACACCTGAAAACAGCCTGAGCATGACTCCGATTCGTTCGGTCATCGCCTTGTTACTGCAACAGCCTGATCTGTTTAATGAAATTGATCCCAAGGCCGCGTTTCTCAAACAAGATATTCCTGGCATTGAACTGCTGGCACAACTGCTGAACATCATTCAACAAAGCCCCAATATTCACACCGCCGCCCTGCTGGAACGCTTTCGTGATCAACCCGCCGAACACCATCTGGTACGCCTCTGCCAATGGCAGCCCGCCACCTTCAGCGAGGGCGACCCAGAAGAGCTGGAAAACGAAACCGAAGAACTGAATCGGCTCTACTTCCAACACGCTTTGCAACAACTGCAAACACACTATGAAAAAGAGCGTCTGCAACAGCTTACTCAACAGCAGCAGCCCCTGAGCGCCAGCGAAAAAGAGGAGCTACGCGGTCTGCTGCGCAGCTAAAGTCTGCAATTTGATTTTTTTTGTTCTACAATTGTCGGCTTAATCGGATTTACCCTCCTCGTTGAGGAGCGCTGCGACAGGATCATCCTGCCAGGCTCAACGCAGGACTTACGATCAACGGCGCTCGGTCAATTTGGAGAATGCAGATGAGCAAAGACTACATCGTTGCCGATCTCTCTCAGGCCGAGTGGGGCCATAAAGAGATCCGTATCGCAGAGACAGAAATGCCCGGTTTGGTGAGTATTCGTGACGAGTACCGCGACAGCCAACCCCTCAAAGGCGCGCGCATTGCGGGCAGCCTGCACATGACGATTCAGACCGCTGTGCTGATCGAAACCTTGGTTGCCCTCGGTGCCGAAGTGCGTTGGGCCTCGTGCAACATCTTCTCAACTCAAGATCACGCCGCCGCCGCCATCGCCGAACAAGGTCTGCCGGTGTTTGCTTACAAAGGCGAAAGCTTGGATGAATATTGGGACTACGCCCACAGGATCATGGAGTGGCACGACGGTGGTACCCCCAATATGATCCTTGATGACGGCGGTGATGCCACTGTGTTAGTGGATCTGGGTTCACGCGCCGAAAGCGACCTCAGCCTGCTGGACAACCCCAGCAACGAAGAGGAAATTTCTCTCTTCAACTCGATCAAAAAGAAGCTCACCGAACAGCCCAACTTCTACTCCAACATCAAGCAGAACATCCAAGGCGTAACGGAAGAGACCACCACCGGCGTGCATCGTCTCTACCAGATGGAAGAAGAAGGCACCCTGCCGTTCCCTGCCATCAACGTCAACGATTCCGTGACCAAATCCAAATTTGACAACCTCTACGGCTGCCGTGAATCTCTGGTGGACGGCATCAAACGCGCCACCGATGTGATGATCGCCGGTAAAACCGCCGTAGTATTGGGTTACGGTGATGTGGGCAAAGGCTGCGCGCAATCGTTGCGCGGTTTGGGTGCCACCGTCTGGGTGACAGAGATTGACCCCATCTGCGCGCTGCAAGCGGCAATGGAAGGCTATCGGGTGGTGAAAATGGACGAGGTGGCCAGCCAAGGCCACATCTTCGTCACCACCACCGGCAACGTCAATGTGATTGACCATGACCACATGGCGGCGATGCGCGATCAAGCCATCGTCTGCAACATCGGCCATTTTGATTCCGAAATCAACATCGCCAGCCTGCGTCAGTACCAATGGGAAAACATCAAACCCCAAGTGGATCACATCATCTTCCCTGACGGAAAGCGGATCATCTTACTGGCCGAAGGTCGTTTGGTGAACTTGGGCTGCGCCACCGGCCACCCCAGTTTTGTCATGTCCAACTCCTTCACCAACCAAGTGCTGGCACAGATGGAATTATGGAACGACGACGGCAGCAAGTATGAAAACAAAGTTTACGTGCTGCCCAAACATCTGGATGAAAAAGTCGCTCGTCTGCATCTGTCCAAAATTGATGCCGAACTGACCACCCTCAGTGATGCCCAAGCCGACTACATCAACGTTTCGGTAGATGGCCCTTACAAACCCGAGCACTACCGCTACTAAACATTTGAGGCTGAGGGTCGGACAACGACTCTCTGTTCTAACTCATGCAGAAACAACAACACAACAAAACCGTCAGCGTTGAATTTTTCCCCCCCAAAACCGAACAAGGCATGCAAAACCTGCGCAGCGCACGGGCGGCGTTGGCGGAAAACCTCAAGCCTAATTTCTACTCCGTCACGTTTGGCGCTGGGGGTTCAACCCAAGCCCGCACCTTAGAAACCGTGTTGGAAATTCAACAAAATGGCCTGCAAGCCGCACCGCACATCTCCTGTGTTGGGGCGAATAAAAGCCAATTGTTAGAGACCTTGCAGCATTATCAAGAGGCCGGCATTCGCCATCTGGTGGCGCTGCGCGGTGATCTGCCTTCCGGCACCCACGGTTATGGCGATTTGCAATACGCAAATGAATTGGTTGAGTTTATCCGTGCTGAAACCGGCGATCATTTTTTTATCGAAGTGGCCGCCTACCCCGAAACCCACCCGCAAGCGTTGAACAGCGAAAGCGATTTGCTCAACTTCAAACGTAAAGTGGACGCAGGAGCAAACAGCGCCATCACCCAATATTTTTACAACGCCGACGCCTATTTTTACTTTGTCGAACGCTGTGAAAAAATAGGTATACACGTTCCCATTGTGCCTCGGCATTATGCCGATCACCAACTACAGCAGTTTGGCGCGTTTCTCCGCCGCCTGCGGCGCTGAAATCCCGCGCTGGATGAGCCAACAACTGCAAACCTACGGCGACGACAGTGACTCCATTCGCAATTTTGGGCTGGATGTGGTGAGTAAACTCGCGCAAACCTTACTCGACGGTGGCGCACCCGGGCTGCATTTTTACACCATGAACCGCGCCGAAAGCAGCCTTGCCATTTGGCAACGACTGCAACTGTCGTAACCTTCACAGCCAGCGAAACCTCATGCGCATACCACGAATTTACACAGCAACACCGCTGAGCCTACAACAGAACCTGTCGCTCTCAGTACAAGCCAGCCGCCATATCACCTCTGTGTTGCGGCTCAAAATCGGCGATCACATCATCTTATTCGATGGCCAAGGTGGGCAATACCGCGCCCATATTGTGCAATTGGACAAAAGGATCACGGTTGAAACCAGCGACTTTGAGGATCACAGCTGCGAATCACCGTTGCAAATTCACCTCGCTCAAGTGATCTCAAAAGGCGACCGCATGGATTACACCCTGCAAAAAAGTGTGGAACTGGGGGTCAGCAGCATTCAGCCGCTCTTCTCTCGACGCAGCGTGGTGAAACTCAAAGGCAGTCGGCTGGAAAAACGCCAACAACATTGGCAAGAGGTGATCATCAGCGCCTGCGAGCAGTGTGGCCGTAACCGCCTGCCAGAACTGAAACCCACCCTCAATCTTGAGCAGTGGTTACAGCAAAGCCAAGCGGAAGCAACACACCCACACCTAATCTTAGATCCACAAGCCAGTGAAACGCTCTCTCAACGCGAACATCACCCAGAACAGACGCTGTTAATTGGCCCAGAAGGCGGGTTATCAAAAGAAGAAATTCAGTTGGCTCAACAACACAACTTTGAAGGGGTTTGCATCGGACCACGTATTCTCAGAACAGAAACCGCAGCGTTAGTGGCGCTGACCGTACTGCAAGCTCACTGGGGCGACGTATAAATCAGCTCAAACTGCTTTTATAACGGTTCAGGCTGCTTTCTAATGCACTAATATTCGGAATGTGCATAACACTGGCATTCACTTCCACCTCTTTAGCAATATAAGGACAATTGCCATTGACCTCTATTGCCACCAAGTCCGACTCCTGCAGACTAAAAAACTTCGGAATATCGCGCATATACAGACCGTAATAGCCGTACACGCAGTGACTGCTCAAAGCATACAACACCACAATGCGACCACGCCCTGCCTTCATACTGCCAGTACCACACAACTCCTCAAAACAGATTAACGGAATGTCCAAACCACACCACTCAAACTGACCTAACAACCAATGGGGCGCAGAATTCAACTGCTCTACTTTACGACTGGGAACCACCTCAGCCACCATCACATTGGGCAACAAAAGATTGAAACTCTCCAGCGGCATCATCAAACATTTCAATACATCAGCATCAGTCATGGAGGTATTCATCCAGCCCGACCTCTTTTAACACCAACCGAATGCGAGCCAGTAAATCACTCTCTTGGTAGGGTTTACCCAAATAGTGTTTTACCCCCAAGGCTTCCGCTTTTTCTCGGTGTTTTTCACCTGTGCGCGAAGTAATCATAATAATAGGCACTCGACTCAGCCGTTCGTTTTTCTGCATATACGAAGCGACTTCGTAACCGTCCATTTTTGGCATTTCAATGTCCAATAACATCAGATCCGGTATCGAGTTACCCAGATGCGCCAAGGCATCAACGCCATCTTTTGCGGTAAAAACCTCTAAATTATGACGTTGCAAGGCTCTCGTTGCCACTCTTCGCATAGTGATGGAGTCATCTACAACCAAAATTTTAGGTTTGCGTAACTCGTCACTGAGTAGTTGTGATTGCTGCTTGGCTCCCTGTGAAAAATCCCCTCCAGAGCGAATAAACGCACCTAGATCCAGCACCAAAACCACATTGCCATTGGAAAGAATCGAAGCACCGGCAATGCCGCGTACCGCGTTCACTTGCTGACCGGTGGGTTTCACCACCAAATCTTGCCGCCCCAGCAAAAGATCGGCATGAATCGCCACTCGTCGCTGACCTGCTTTCAACATAATCAACGGCTGGGTGGCCTCCTCACTCTCTAAGTTTGGTACACCAATCTCCAGTACGGAAGCCAAACTCTGAACTTCGTACTCAACACCTGAATACTCATAACGCAGGGAACGATCTTGGTAATAACCCGCCAGCTGTTCGACGGGCAATTGGGTCACACCCTCAATCGCCATTACCGGAATGGCATAAATCTCTTCAGCAGCTTTGACCAGCAAAGAGTGAGCAACAGCCAAAGTCTGCGGCAGACGAATCAAAAACTCAGTGCCAACGCCCTTTTCACTTTTGATGCTGAGACTGCCCCCCATCTGTTTAACTTCGCTCTCGACCACACTCAAACCCATGCCTCGACCAGCAATTTGGGTCACAGCCGATGCGGTACTCAAACCGTCTTTTAAGGTCAGTAGCAACAAATCGCTGTCACTGAGCTGCTTATCAGGGTCAATCAAACCCTGTTGTTCCGCTTTTTTCCGAATTAGGCTCAGATCCATGCCTGCACCATCATCACGCACCGCAATCAAAACATCATTACCTTCGCGTTTTAAGATAATCTGAACTTGACCTGCTTCCGGTTTATTCAAATGACGACGCTGATTTAACGATTCAATGCCATGCGCAACGGCGTTGCGTAAAATATGCTCAAGGGGAGCCACCATTTTTTCATGGGCACCGCGCTCAATTTCAATCTCACCGCCTTCCATAACAAACGAGACTTTTTTATGCAGAGCACCGCCTGTTTGACGAACGGTACGAGCAAAACGTTGCACCAAAACATCAAAACGAGTCATACGGGTCTGGATTAAACCCTGTTGCAGTTCAGCCCCCACCCGAGCCTGCTGCTGCAACAGATCTTCACTTTCACGGGTTAAACCTTCTAAAAAGTCTTTAATATTACGTAGATCATTGACACTTTCTAATAACGAACGAGAGAGCTGTTGCAAAGCCGAATAACGATCCAACTCCAGTGGATCAAACTCCAATTGCGAAGAGGTCAACGACGTTGGATCATCATCCTGCTCGTGTCGAAACAGAATTTGCGCTTCCGTTTCGGCCGACATATTGCGCAGCTGGCTGCTCAAACGGGTCACGGTCTGATCCAGTTCGGTCAAATTAAAACGATAATCGCCAATTTGCTCGGCAAGTCGAGTATGAAGGATGTTCACCTCACCGGCGGAACTGACCAATTTATCCAATAAGTCAGCCCGCACCCGAGTCTGTTCCTGTGTCGTTTCAGACACCGGTTCCAGTGGTAATAAAAACTCGGGTTCAGGCTCTGGCTCAAGTTCTGCCTCGGGTTCTGGCTCGGGTTCTGGCTCGGGTTCTGGCTCGGGTTCTGGCTCGGGTTCTGGCTCAGGTTCTGGCTCAGGTTCTGGCTCAGGTTCTGGCTCGGGTTCTGGCTCGGGTTCTGGCTCGGGTTCTGGCTCGGGTTCTGGCTCGGGTTCTGGCTCGGGTTCTGGCTCGGGTTCTGGCTCGGGTTCTGGCTCAGGTTCTGGCTCAGACTCAAGTTCTGGTTCTTGTAAAGCATTACGCAGGGCTTGTTGCAGATCTTCATCCCAACTGACAGGGTTGCGCTCCACCGCCTGTTCCAACATGACATTCAATGCATCAACCGAAGCCTGAATTAACTCAAAATCAGATTCAGTCGGCTGGTTATCACGATTCTCTATGACAAAAATCAACGATTCTAAATTATGGCTGAGATCCGCAATTGGGGTAAAACTCGCCATCCGAGCCCCCCCTTTTAACGTATGCAACTGACGCTGAAAATCCATCACCAACAGTTGCTCATTAGGCTCTAAACGCCATTTATCAAGAATGGTATCGCAGGCTTTTAACAACTCTTCTGCTTCATCAATAAAGATATCCAACAGATCCATGTCTTCAATAACGATGGCCTGCGTGTTTTCCAGCTCTACCTTTTCCAATAACATCGCTAAACTGGCGATCAACTTCCGCAGTGAAGGTGGCTCTGTTTTTTCTCCAACCAAACAGTTCACTGCCAACTGAATCGCGGTCATACACTCACGAAACAGAGCGGTATCGTTACCTTCGAGCAGTTTGCCCGCCTCCTGCTTACGGCGAACAATGTTCTCCATTACACCACTCAACAACGCAATGTCTTCCACCTCAGCGGTCTGAGCACTGCCGTGCAAGGTGTGCAAGGCACGCAACAGCTCCCGACTCATGGGCAGCAGATCATCCTGCTCTTGCGCCTCATCCAACAGATGGCGCAAAGTATCCAGATGAACAAGTGACTCTTCCCGAAAAATCCTCAACAAATCAGGATCAATTGCCCCAAAATCAGCAGGGCTAAACATGCTGGTTTCAAGCTCTTGATGCGGTTTTAATGGAGCGTCCTTTTTCTCCTCTGCTGCCTCATCTGTTATTGCACTCTGCTCTAATTCTGGCTCTAACTCAGAGACAGGCTCCGGCAGCGACTGCGTTACGGATGTGTCCTCATTCAACACCTCAAAAGGCGAAGCAACTTTCTTCACAGGAACAAGTAACTCATCGCCGACTTTTATTTGATGCGTTCGCTCAATCAGCTGAGCAATTTTTTCCACTGGCTCCGTATTGCCCTGCAGCTGTTCAATTAACTGCGGCAACACCCCCAAAGCTTCTTCCAATAAGTTGAAAGCCAGCTCAGAAGCAGGCAGATCCTCTTCCAAAACACGGTTTAGCAAGCGCTCCATCGACCAAGCAAACTCGCCCATCAACTCAGCCCCCAATAAACGACCACTGCCTTTTAAAGTATGAAACGAGCGTCTTAAGGTGGTTAAAAACGCTTCATTTTTGGGGTCATGTCGCCACTGTGGTAGATACTCTCCAACGCGCTCCAACTCTTCCAGCGCCTCTTCTATGAAGATTTCCAGAATCTCTTCATCCACCTCGCTGTCTGCCAACACTTGCAGCTTCAGCTCTCCCTCCAATCCTTGCACAACCGTGATGGCTGCTTTATTAGTGATCGGAACATCTTCCATAACAGAAACAACAGGCGGCTCAATCTTAGGTTGATCTGTTATTGCAGAGACATTGGCAGAGATAGGCACCACTTTACTCGGCAACGACTCACTGTTCTCAACGGAAAGAGCGGTTCTTTGCTCTTCGTTTAAGGCAACAGACTCACTCTCTGCGCTGCGCAGTTCAATGACATTATTGGCTATTTTAGGCTGAGAATCGTTTGCTTCGGGCAACTCAGCCAGCGTTTTTATCAGCACCACCATGGCACGGTTTGGCTGATCTAGCAGCTTGGGAACATCCAGAGCAAACTCACCAATACTGGCCAAATAATTCTCAATCCCCACCACCACATCAGCCAACAGATCCTGTTCTTGGTTGGTCGGTTTTAGGTTTGCGCTTAAAAAGCCCTCTTGAATGTAACGACGCACATCAATCAACAACGGTGACAAAAGCGGCAACGGTAAAATATCAGCGCAGCCAGAAAGATGCGTCAGCAATCGTGGCACCTCTTGCAAACCCTCAGCCGAAACCGTTTGAGAGCTAAAATAGATCAACAGGGACTCTTTTATCTTATCAACGTCACGCTGCATCTCACGCATCAACGTCGTTAACAGCAGACGAAACTCCGTTTCTGGCAGCTCTTTTGCGGGCAGACGACGCAACACACCGTCTCTGGTTTCATCGTACTCAACCAGAGAGACGATATAGTCATCCAATTTGATCTCTACCTGCAGCAGGGTCGCCGCTAAATCCAGTAAATCATCCCCGCTCACCTCTTCCTGACCTTGCAGCAGCAGGGTCAACAGCGGCATTGTCTCTTCTAACAAAGCACGCGGCGCTGCCATTCCAAGCATACCAAGGGTATCGTTGATCCGAGTCAAGATGGATTGCAAAGGCTCTAGGTCGGCTAGATTACGCTCTTCACTGTGAACATAAATCTCAATAATATCTTTGATACGTGAAATGTCTTCCTTGATGCCGTGATTAACCGCTTGCAGGAGATCTTTGGTTGGATTGGCATAGGCTCGTTTTGCATGCTCAAGTTCTTGCAACGAAGGCAACAAGGCATCCAACTGATAAAGCTGTTTGACCTTTTTAACGTTCACTGCCGAGGAGCTGGAACGAGAAACAACGTACAGCAGATTTTTCATCACCCCCAGAGGCACCTGACGTTCAAAAGCCGCATCACCGACTCGAATCAGCCCCATTAACAGACGATCCAACTGCGCTAACAGCTGCTTCATTGCCGCGCTGACCTGCAAACCACCGTCAGCCAAGGACTCAACGACTGCGCTGTAAATCAACCACAAACGACGTGTTCTAGCCCCACGCGAGAAAGCATACAGTTTTTCTAAAACCGACTGAATTAAACGCAAACTTTTTAAAGAATCACTGGAATTATGCCAGCCAAGCAAACCCTTTTGACAATGGGGGCGTAATTTTTTCGCGGCTAATTGCAAAGAAGGCGTTTTAGGATTTTTTAGCGGTACAAAAGCCGCTTTGGGCAAGAGTAAGTCGGGGAAATAAAGCACACTTTCAGAGAGCAAGTTTTTATTGCGGCTGGCTCTGAGGTCATTCAAAACCGACAATAGAACCAAAGGCACATCAGGACTGCCAGACTGCACTCGCCCCAAATACTCAGGCAGCGCCAAGGCGGCGTTCATCAAAACATCCAATGATTCCGCACGGGGAGGCTCATCAGTAGCCAACAAATCCTGCAATAAGAACTCCATCTCCTCGGCCAAAATAGCCGCGCCGTACACTTCCATCAGAGAGAGCGTCTGCGTCACCTGATGTAAAGTCGCAGAACAATCGCCCAACAAGCCCGATTCTCTACAGTCTCCCTCGGCGTAACGCTCCAAGCGACTCTGAACCCCCCCCAGAAGGGGAATTAAAATATCTATAACTTTGTTTGCTGAGCTTAAAATTTCAGCTTTAAATTGTCGTCTCATGGCTCAGCTGTCGCCTTTTATAGTCACCAAGCGGATTTACATTAATTTAACCAAGTAAGTCTTTGTTACGCAAAATCACCGTATCCATTTCAGCCTGATCTATCTCGGGCAGTTTAAAACCCTTAACCTTTTCCCGTAACGAGTTCGCCAGCAGCGTTAACTCACCAATCGAGGAGGCCGTTTTGCTAATACTGCCCGAGGTCTGGGCAGTAATGTCTTGAATCACATCCACGGTATTGGAGATCGTGGTCGCCGCCTGCGCCTGCTGACTCGCCTCCTTGGATATATTTTGAATCAGGCTGGCCAATTTTTTGGAACCAGATTCAATCGCAATCAGAGCCTCACCAGCGTTTTCAGCCAAATTGGCCCCTCTCACCACACCGGCTGTGCTCTGCTCCATCGAACTGGCCGCTTCACTGGTGTCCGCTTGAATGGTACGCACCAATACCTCAACTTGTTTAGAAGCTGCACTGGTACGCTCCGCCAATCGCTGAACTTCATCGGCCACCACCGCAAAACCGCGTCCCGCTTCACCTGCTGTCGAAGCTTGAATCGCTGCGTTCAGAGCCAGAATATTGGTTTGATCGGCAATCTCGGTAATCAAACCAGTGATGTCACCAATCTCCTGCGAGCTTTCACCCAAACGTTTAATCCGTTTCGAGGTTTCCTGAATCTGCTCACGAATGGTATCCATACCCTCAATGCTCAAACGCACTGTACTGGCTCCTTTTGAAGCCATATCCACCGAACTCATCGCCACCCGCGCAGAACCGAGGGCGTTTTTAGAGACCTTATCCATTGCTGCCGCCATCTCACCAATGGAGTGACTGGCGGTGGCCACTTCGCTGGCTTGATGAGCGCTGGCGTCTTTTAGATCAATCGCAATCGCTTGCGTGGTGCCTGCCGCCGAAGCCACTTCACCGGCGGTTTGATTAATGGTGGTCACCAAACTGCGCAGGGCATCAATGGCGTAATTAACCGAATCGGCAATGGCACCGGTAATGTCTTCGGTGACCGTCGCATGGGTAGTCAAATCGCCTTCGGCCAGATTAGTCAGTTCATCCAACAGACGCAAAATAGCGCGTTGATTACGCCGCCCCTGTTCCGTCGTTTCTGCCAAACGTTGACGTGCTTCACGTACCAGAAAATAACCCAAACCTAACAACGTCGCGACCGCCAACAGACCCGCCACCACACCTTGGAAAAAAAGCACATCCAAACGACGTGAATAGTGGACAAAACCCTGTTCGAGACGAGTGGTCGAAGCCAACAGGTCGGCACTGAAATATTCCGCTTTTCCCGCCGCTTCATTAACCGAAAACAGCAACGGTGACAGCTCTAAAATACCGCCCATATTTTGATGAATTTCAGCAAACAGCGTTTCAACCTCTGTCAATTTTTTACGAATCGTCGAGTTCTTAACCACTTTGATATTAAGGCTTTTGGAACCTTTTAACATGCCTTCCAATACTTGCCCAAACAGTGCCACATCTTGACCAAAAAAATCAGCTGCCGTCGCCACATCCTTCTGTCCAGCAACAATGTTATTGAGGTTATTTTCAATCCGTTGCACCAGCATTAATTGGCGGGTAGCCAAATAAATTAGATCTTGTTTGGCCTTTTTCGATACTAAAATATTCACCACCTCTTCAGATATGGCCGATAGTTTAGGAGTCAAATCATGCAGACCATCAACAAAACGGTTCACACTGATAATTGAATCACGTCCACCAAGAATGGTATCGATATTGACCCGCCCCGCCTGCCAGCTTTTTTCAACCGCCACCAGCGGGGGCAGTAATTCAGCAGGAATCGGAGGCAAACCCGTTGCTGGATTGCCATTTCTTAACAGATCTAAAGTCTCTAAAAAACGCTCTTCAAAGGCCTGTAGACGTGTACTGGCGGCCCGACTGCCACGCGCAGATTCAGCCGCATTGGCAACGATACGCTGCGATAACAACCGCTGCTCACTCACAATGGACATATATTCATTATCATAGCGGCCGTGTACCGCTCCATAGATGAAAGCCCCAGCCATGGCCGTGATAAAAACAACCAACAGGATGCCAAGCAAGACACTGGGTTTACCCGCGCTGAACTTATGTACGGAAATTGATCCCCGCGCCTTCATCCTCTCTCTCCTCGAATACCCACATGCTTTTCCATCATTTTATAATCCCTTGCTGACCCAAACCGGCAGCAAAGCTTATGAGGCTTGCTGTTTTGTAACCTGCAAAAAAGCCTCACTGGCCACCAAATCTCGTAAACTTAACACCAACCACTCTTCATCAAGACGTTTGAACATCGAATGCACAAACGGTGCAATAGACTTCTCTAAAGGGGGCAGTGTTTTTATTTTCTCTTCCATATAAAAATGTTTCAAACCCAAAACATTTTCCACTTTTACACCGACCCGCAGATTTTTTTTATTGAACATTAACACCCGAGACGAAGCTCGATTAACTAAATTTGTGCCATAAAAAAAACCGTTCAAATCACTGATCGGCAACAGAGCACCACGAATATTAGCAATGCCGACAAACCAACTTTGGGTGCGCGGTACCCGAGCATAAGAAGGCTGCTCTAAAATTTCAGCAATCTCACTCATGGCAACCACAAACCGCTGCTTACCCAGATGAAAAGCAATGCCCGCCCACTTATCTCGCACCTCTTCCCGACTGGGAAGCGCCACATTACGCTGCAAAATTCGGCGTTCATACTCTTGCAAAATTTTGAACGGTGAGCTGGTACTTAACTCAATCATCAGTTGTTTAAGCTCGCTTTCACGCGCCGCAACAGATCTTCTTCTTTGATCGGTTTTACAATGTAATCCACCGCTCCTTGGCGCAAACCCCAGACCTTATCGGTGTGTTGATCTTTGGTGGTAATCATAATCACCGGTATCGCAGAAGTATCTTCATTGTTGTGCAGCTGCCGAGTGGCCTGAAAACCGTTCATTCCCGGCATCACCACATCCATCAAAATCAAATCCGGCTGCAAACAGCCTGCTTGTTGCACCCCATCTTCACCGTTCGTGGCCACACTCACTTTAAACCCGTTTTTCTCCAATATGCTCTGAACGAAATGAACCTCTGTCGGAGAATCATCCACAATCAACACATTGAGCATCGTCTTACTCCAAATATCAACATTAAGTCCAAATACAACACAAGCACCCCATCAACGCTCGCAACCAACAAAACAAACTGATCTTTTAACTCAAAACAGCGTAGGTTTTGATCGCACCCAGCAGATCTTCTTTGGTAAACGGTTTGGTAACGTAATGTTCCGAACCCACCATGCGCCCACGCGCACGATCAAAAATGCTGTCTTTGCTCGACAACATAATCACTGGCGTATTTTTAAACAAGCTGTTGTGTTTGATCAAAGCACAGGTCTGGTAGCCATCCAGCCTTGGCATCATGATGTCGATAAACACAATGTCCGGTTTGTGCGCCATAATTTTAGACAACGCCTCAAAACCGTCTTCAGCGGTCACGACCTCAAACCCCTCTTTTTTCAATAAATTTTCAGCCGAGCGACGAATGGTGTTGCTGTCATCAACCACCAATACCGTTTTAGTCCGCTCTGTTTCTGTTCTCGTAGACACATCAACCTCTCTCACTGATCCCTATCACTTGAAGAAACTCCCTACCGTTCCACAATTTAGCGCAACTCGTCCTCCAGCAACAGCCCTAATCTCTCACTTTTGAACAACGACGAACAATATGTCACTTCGATTGTTACACCACGATCTGAAAACCGAGCATCAGCGCATCACAAAACAGCCTGTCTATCGGGTAAACTACGCCATTACCTTTCACACTGGAAACACCATGAGCGCCGAGTCAGTCCCAGCCGTACCGCACCTAACCACCGCCAATCAAGGGCCGTTACAAGAGATTGAATCCCATTTGCTGCAACATCAAAGCCGAATCGAAGCGTGGTTTCGCCAGCAGTGGTTACAGACGCCCGCCCCGCTCTACACTTCTGTTGATCTGCGCAATTCTGGATTCAAACTGGCACCCGTGGATACCAACCTGTTCCCTGCCGGTTTTAACAACCTCAACCCAAACTTCATGCCCCTCTGCATTCAAGCCATGCAATCAGCGATGGAGCGCATCTGCCCTCAGGCCGTTAAGCTGTTGATCATTCCCGAAAACCACACCCGCAACCTCTTTTATCTGGAGAGTTTAGCCGTCTTAGCTGAAACCATTACGCTGGCCGGTTACGAGGTTAAGATCGGCAGCCTCAACCCCGACATCACAGCCGCACAGACCTTTGAATTACCCTCAGGAAAAAATGTGCTGCTGGAACCGATTCAACGCCACGGCGGACAGCTCCAGATCGGCGATTATCTGCCCTGTGCTATTTTGCTCAACAACGACCTCTCCGGTGGCCGCCCCGACATTCTGGAAAACCTCAATCAGATGGTTTTTCCGCCCACCGAACTGGGCTGGTCTAATCGACTCAAATCAGATCACTTTGCCCAGTACCATCAAGTGGCCGAGCAATTTGCCCAGTTGGTTGAACTGGATCCGTGGCTCATCAACCCGCTGTTCAATAACTGCGGCGCGATCAACTTTCTCAAACGAGAAGGCGAAGAGTGTCTGGTGAAAAAAGTCGCACAACTGCTAAATGCCATCCAGAAAAAATACGACCAATACCAAATTGATCAAGAACCTTACGTCATCATCAAAGCCGATGCGGGTACCTACGGCATGGGCATTATGTCGGTGAAAAACATTGACGAAGTACACAGCCTGAATCGCAAACAGCGCAACCGCATGTCCTCCAGTAAAGAAGGCAAAGCGATCACCCAAGTGATTTTGCAAGAGGGCGTTTACACCGACGAATATTGGGGCAACAACGATGCGGTGGCTGAGCCAGTGGTCTACATGATCGACCATTTTGTCGTCGGCGGCTTTTATCGAGTACACAACAAGCGCAAACGCACTGAAAACCTCAACGCTCCTGGGATGACGTTCGAACCACTCGCCTTTGCCGACACCTGCACCACCCCCGACCCCAGCCAAGCACCTGACGCTGAACCGAATCGGTTTTACGCCTACGGTGTTATCGCTCGCCTCGCCCTGCTCGCTGCGGCGCGTGAAATTGCCAACAGCCAAAACTCACAAAGCTAAGGGAGAGGTCATGAAACTCAAACTCGGCATCGTCATGGACCCCATCGAACAGATCAAACCGCACAAAGACAGCAGCTTGGCCATGCTGCTGGCGGCGCAAAAACGCGGTTGGTCGTTGCACTACCTGCAACAGCATGATCTCTATTTAGAACAGGAGATTGCTTGGGGAACGATGCGCCCTCTCAGCGTCGCAGACGATGCGCACAAGTGGTTTGAACTGGGTGAAAAAAGCGATCAACCGCTGCATCACCTTGATGCCATCTTAATGCGCAAAGATCCGCCCTTTAATATGGATTACATCTACAGCACCTACCTGCTGGAGCGCGCTGAAGCGGCGGGCTGTTTGGTGGTCAACCGAGCATCGAGTCTGCGCGATGCGAATGAAAAACTCTTCACCTCCGAATTCCCGCAGTGCTGCGCGCCCACCTTGGTCAGCAGCCAAGCGCCGCGCCTGTTGGCTTTTTTACAGCAACACCAAGACATCGTGGTTAAACCGCTCGACGGCATGGGCGGTGAATCCATTTTCCGATTGCGCCTCAACGACCCCAATACCAGCACCATTTTGGAAGTCATCACGCATAAAAACCAGCGCCTGATCATGGCGCAAAAATTCCTTCCCGAAATCAGTGCCGGTGACAAACGCATCCTGCTGGTCAATGGTGTACCGGCTCCCTTAGCACTGGCGCGCATCCCCGCCAAAGGCGAGCTGCGCGGCAACATTGCAGCCGGAGGACGCGGTGTACCGGTACCGCTCAGTGATCGGGACCACTGGATTTGTGAACAGGTCGCACCCACGCTGCGCGAAAAAGGCCTACTGTTTGTTGGTCTCGATGTAATCGGCGACTATTTGACCGAAATCAACGTTACCAGCCCCACCTGCATCCGCGAGCTGGATCGGGAAGGCAACTTGGACATTGCAGGTGATTTAATGGAGTGCATTGCCGCACAATTAACGGAACAATCATAATGTTACGAACACTCTCCTTACTTGCCCTGCTGCTTCTGCTCAGCGCCTGTGGTGACAAAAAGCCCCAGATCCACAACGAACGTTTTTTGGCGATGGGCACGTTGGTGGACATCAGCCTTTACGGAGTTGAAGAGGAAAAACAGCGCCTCGCCATCCAAAAATTAACTCAGCTGTTCGAGCAACTCGACACCCGCTGGCACGCTTGGGATCCCAGCCCCTTAACGCAAATCAACCAACAACTGCACGCAGGTAAAACCGCTCAACTGCCCACAGAGATGCAACCGCTGTTCAAACAAGCTCAGCAGCTTTCGCTCAGCAGTCAGGGCTTATTTAACCCCGCCATCGGTGAATTAATCGCTCTGTGGGGCTTTCACAGCGACGATCTGCCCACCACACCGCCAGCAGAAAAAGCGATTCAAACGCTCTTGGCGCATAAAAATCGCATGAGTGACATTCACCTCAAGACAACGGAAATCAGCAGCAACAATCCCAATGTTCATTTTGATTTTGGTGCCATCGCCAAAGGTTACGCCGTCGATCAAGCCATCGAGACTCTCAAACATCTGGGGATCAAAAATGCCATCGTCAATGCCGGTGGCGACCTGCGCGCCATCGGCCACCCAGAAGGTCGCCCTTGGCGCATCGGCATCCGCGCCCCTCGGCGACAAGGCATCATCGCCTCCCTCTCCGTGCATGAAGGCGAAAGCGTCTTCACCTCCGGCGATTACGAACGATTTTTTGATTACCAAGGTCAACGCTATCACCACATCATCGACCCCCGCAGCGGCACACCCGCCGACAACTGCCAATCGGTCACCGTCATCACCGACAACGCTGCTTTGGCCGATGCCGCTGCCACCGCGCTGTTCATTGCCGGTGGTGATCACTGGCTGGAAATCGCCCGCAGCATGAAACTGGATCAAGTAATGCTCATCGACAAACAAGGCACCGTTCATATCACCCCTGCGATGCAGAAACGGCTCAAATTTGAAGGCCCAACTCCAGACAAGATCGTGGTTGAGTCGCTCTGATGTTTTGGGGTGAGACACTATTAGACCGTGTGGTGGTGGTGCTCGCCACCCTGTCCGTCTTGAGTCTCTACCCTCTGTTGTGGGGTGGACAAAAACCCGCCAGTCACGCCCTCATTCAAGTGCAAAAAGAAGAGCCACGCAGCGCCAGCCTGCAACATCGCCAACTGCTGCACATCAACGGCAAAATCGGCATCAGCACCATTGAGATCAAAGACGGTTTCGCCCGTTTTATCGACTCCCCTTGTCGCAGCAAAGTTTGTATCCATTACGGTTGGCTCAAACACAGCGGCGAGGTAATCGCCTGCCTACCCAACAGCGTCACCTTAAGTCTGGTGGGCGGCGACAGCCGCTTTGACTCGATCAATTTTTGATGAGCAATAAAACCCTAAAAACCGACCGCCACGACCTGCGCATCGTCTGGCTTACCTCGCTGGCCATCACCATTTATGTGGTTGAAGCCACCCTGCCCAGTCCATTACCTGGGGTAAAACCGGGGTTAGCCAACATCGTTACCCTCTTTACCCTTTATTACTTTGGGTTTGCTTCAGCGGTCTGGGTCAGTCTGTTGCGCGTGTTGGCAGGCAGTCTATTGTTAGGCACTTTTCTCTCTCCGGCTTTTTTTCTCAGCTTAAGTGGAGCTTGTTGCAGCTTGTTGGTGCTGGCCTTGGCGCGAAAACTGCCCTTAAGCCTCTTTGGACTCAGCTTACTGGCATCACTGGCACACATGCTCGGACAATTCTTCACCGCCTATTTTCTTTTTATTCCACACAGCGGCCTGTTTCATCTGCTGCCGATATTAATGACCGCTGCGCTGGTTTTTGGTCTGGTTAGCGGTACAATTGCCCACGCCGCCTTAAAACAACTCAAGACGAAACCCATATCACTCTCATGAGCACCAGCCCAACTGCACCTCTCACCCCCAACCCCATTCGGGCCAATGACCGTCTTACCTTTACCCTCTTTATTGCAGCGGTGATACACGGCATTATTATTCTCGGCGTTGGTTTTACCCACCTCGATTTCAGCAGCAACATTCCTCATGCTCTGCAGGTCATCTTGGTGCAAACCGAGAGCGAAACCGCACCGGATAAAGCAGACTATTTGGCTCAAGTCAGTCAACAGGGCGGCGGAGACAGCAAGGAAAAGGTGCGTCCCACTTCGCCTTTTAGCGCCCCCGAACCAACACAAACCGACGGCCTCTCGGCGGTGCGCTTGCAAGCCAGTGCGCCGCACATCAGCCCAAAAAATGAACAACCGGTTCTGACCCAGCGCCACGCTGAAGAAAAAGTCAGCCCAAAACAGCAACAGAGCCAGCCACAAGAAAAACCGATCCCCAAACTCAGCAACAAACTGATCGAACACAGCTTAGAAATTGCCCGTCTCACTGCCGAAATCGACAAAGAGATGCAGATGCACGCCAAACGTCCACGACGCGACTACATTGATGCCAGCACCCAAGGCACGCCTTCGGCCACTTACATGTACAACTGGGTGAAAAAAATCGAGCGCATCGGCAACCTCAACTACCCCGATCAAGCCCGTCGCAGCCAACTCAGCGGCACCCTGATTTTAACTGCTGTGATCAACACCGACGGCTCTTTGCAAAAAACCATTTTGGTTGAATCCTCAGGTCACACCGTGCTTGATCAAGCCGCCATTCGCATCGTCGAACTGGCCGCACCCTACGGCAACTTCTCCACCGAGCTAAAAAAGAAAGTCGATATTCTCTACATCACCCGCAGTTGGCAGTTTCTCAGCAACAACCGCCTCACCAGCCACTGATGGAGACACACTGATGAATCTAACCCACCACTTTTTGCTCGCCATGCCCAACATGCAAGACCCCCGTTTTCAACAGAGTCTGACCTACATCTGCGAGCACAATAAAAACGGCGCGATGGGTCTGATCATCAACCAGCCCCTTGATGTTGACATTCAAGAGCTGTTTGCCCATATGCAGATCCAGCAAGCCAAGGAAGTGGAGGTCGAACATGCCGTCTATTACGGTGGCCCTGTGGAGTCGGAACGCGGTTTTGTTCTGCATCAACCTACAGGCGCTTGGGGAGCCAGTATTCAGATTCAAGATGAGATCTGCGTTACCACCTCGCGGGACATTCTCAAAGCCATTGCCGCAGGCAAGGGGCCTGAAAAAACCCTCACCGCACTCGGTTACGCCGGTTGGGGTGGTAGCCAGCTGGAAACAGAGATCGGCCAAAACAGCTGGCTCAGCTGCCCCGCCACCAGCCAGATCCTGTTCGATACGCCCGCCGAACAGCGTCTACAGGCCGCTGCCCAATTGATCGGCATTGATCTCAGCCTGATCTCCAGCCAAACAGGCCGCGCCTAAATGAGCGCCCGTACTCTGCTGGCCTTTGATTACGGGCGGCAACGCATCGGCATCGCCGTCGGTCAAGAGATCACCCACAGCAGCAACCCCCTCACCACCGTTCACGCCATCAACCACAAACCGGATTGGGACACTATCTCTAAACTGATCCAAGAGTGGCAACCCGATGCACTGGTGGTGGGCATTCCGCTGCAGATGGACGGCAAGGAGCAGGAGATGAGCAAAGCAGCACGGAAATTTTCCCGCCAATTGGAAGGGCGTTATCGACTGCCCATTTTTGAGGCCGATGAACGCCTCAGCTCCTGCGAAGCCCAACAACAGATCAAACTCGGACGACAAAACGGCACCCGTGGCAGAAGCCAAAAGGGTGATGTGGATAAAATAGCCGCCAGCGTGATTTTGCAACGCTGGTTAGACGGACAAGTAACCTTATGATCAGCGTCTCCCAAGTCGAGCTGTGGCTCGACAACATGACCACCTACCTGCAGCGTCAACTGGAGCAGAGCGACCCACAACAGACCGTCATGATCGGCATTCACAGCGGTGGGGTGCGCGTTGCCGCCGAGCTGCAACAGCGGCTCAAACTGCCCAACGACATCGGCACTCTGGACATTTCGTTTTATCGAGACGATTTCAGCCGCATCGGCCTGCACCCAGAAGTAAAACCCTCTCACCTGCCCTTTGAAATCGAAAACAAAACCGTCATTTTGGTGGACGACGTGCTCTACAGCGGTCGCACTGTGCGCGCCGCCCTCAATGAGATCTTCGATTACGGGCGTCCTGCGCGGGTGATTCTAGCGGTGCTGGTGGAACGTGAAGGCCAAGAGCTGCCGATCCGAGCCAACGTCTACGGCAGCCGCTTGGCGCTGCGCGAAGGCCAACAAGTGAAACTCAATGCCGACGACCTCGGCCTCACCCTGCAAGAACGCCAACGCTAACGAGTCCGTTATGAGCCTAAAAATACTGCGTCCAGCGCCCTCCTCTCTGCACCCCAACGCCAACAACGTGCAATTGGATGAAAATGGAAAGCTGCGTCATTTTCTCTCTTTTGATGGTTTGAAGGCCGACCACCTCACCGAGATTTTGGACATCGCCGAATCCTTTATGGGCGTTAACGAAAAGAGCAGCAAAAAAGTCCCGCTGCTGCGCGGCAAAACCGTGGTCAACCTCTTCTTTGAAAACAGCACCCGCACCCGCACGACCTTTGAACTGGCGGCCAAACGGCTCTCCGCCGACGTACTGAGCATGAACATCAGCACGTCGGCCACGACCAAGGGCGAAACTTTGCTCGACACCCTGCGCAATTTAGAGGCGATGCAGAGTGATATGTTTGTCATTCGTCACGCCGACTCGGGTGCAGCGCACTTTATCGCCAGCCACGTTGCGCCTCACATTGCGGTGATCAACGGCGGCGACGGCCAACACGCCCACCCCACGCAGGCAATGCTCGACATGTTTACCATTCGCCGTTGCAAAGGCGATTTCACCCGTCTCAAAGTCGCCATCGTTGGCGATATTTTGCACTCGCGGGTAGCACGCTCACTGATTCACGCCCTCAACTTGCTCAACACCGCCGAGGTACGGGTGATCGCTCCGCGTACCCTGCTGCCCGAAAGCGTCGAGAGCCTTGGGGTGCAGGTCTACCATAAAATGGACGACGGCCTGCACGATGTGGATGTGGTGATTATGTTGCGTCTGCAACGAGAGCGCATGAAAGGCGGCTTTCTGCCCAGCCGCGATGAATTTTACCAACAATACGGTTTGACCCAAGCCCGTTTGCAACAGGCCAAACCGGATGCCATCGTCATGCACCCAGGGCCGAGCAATCGCGGCGTGGAGATTGAATCGCAGGTGCAAGATGGGCCACAATCGGTCATTTTGCAGCAGGTCACCTACGGCATCGCGGTACGCATGGCGGTGATGTCTCTGGTGATGAGAAACGCAGGAGCCAGCGCATGAGCCGTATTTTGATTCAAGGAGGGCGTGTCATTGACCCCGCCAATCAGACAAATGCCATCCTCAATGTCTATTTGCACGCAGGTAAGATTTGCGCCGTTGGCGATACGGCTCCCGATGGTTTTAGTGCTGATGAGATCATCAATGCCAAAGGATTAATCGTGATGCCGGGGATGATTGCCCTCAGTGCGCGTCTACACGAACCAGGAAAAGAGTACAAAGCCACGATCAAATCCGAAACCCGCGCCGCCGCTGCGGGGGGCATCACCAGCCTCTGCTGCACCCCCGACACCCACCCCGTGATCGACGAAACCGCCACCGTGGAGCTGATTCATCGTCGCGCCGAAGATGCGGGCTTTGCCCGTGTTCTGCCCATTGGGGCATTAACCCGTGGTCTAAAAAGCGACTGTTTGAGCGAAATGGCCACCTTGCAAGCGGCGGGTTGCATCGCCTTTAGCAACGCCGGTCGTGCCATCAAAGACACTCAAATCCTGCGCCGCGCCATGCAGTACGCCACCACCTTTGACATCACCTTGATTCTGCAAGCGGAAGATCCGTGGTTGGCGCAAGGCAGCTGCGCTCACGAAGGTGCGGTTGCCACCCGTTTGGGCCTCAATGCCAGCCCCGTGGCAGCAGAGACCGTTGAGCTGGCGCGTTTGTTGGCGCTGGTGGAGCAGACCGGCGCACGGTGCCACTTTAGCCACCTCTCCTCACGCCGAGCGGTGGAGATGATCGCCGCCGCCAAACAGCAAGGCTTGCCCATCAGCGCCGATGTGGCGATTCATCAGCTCTTTTTTACCGAGATGGATCTGGACGGTTTTAACAGCCAGTGCCATGTTAAACCCCCGTTTCGCAGCCAGCGGGACAAAGAGGCGCTGCGCCGAGGCGTGCAAGACGGCACCATCGACCTGATCTGCTGCGACCATCAACCTCACGAAGCCGATGCCAAACTGCAACCCTTTCCACAAACCGAGGCGGGCATCTCTGGGCTAGAGACTTTGTTGCCCCTGACGATGAAACTGGTGGAGGAAAAGGTGCTCACCCTCTCGCAGGCCGTTGCGCTGGTGACGCACAACGTCGCCAAGGTGATTCAACAGCCACTGGGCAGCCTGACCCCAGGACACAGCGCCGATCTCTGTCTGTTTGATCCCAATGCGTACTGGGAGCTGGAACCGCAACAGTTACTCAGCCAAGGTAAAAACACCCCGTTTGCCGGTTGGTGTTTTCAAGCGGAAGTTCAGCAGGTTTTTCTGGCTGGAGAGAAGGTTTTTTCTCACTCTTTATAGATGCAGTAACCGCTACGCATAACCGAGCTGTAAACTCCTGTTCATGCCGTGTTTTTTATGGCAATATCGTTCTATTTGTTGTGTAAGTGGCTGATTATAAGGCTATGATCAGCCTTTAAGAATTGGCCGTGTTAACTAAATAAACGGCCAGTGGCCGTTTATTACAGAGATGCAGCAGGCGCTCCGCGCCTACTGCATCGGTTCTGCGTAATAAAGGAAAAAATGAACCAGCCAAACCTATTTTCATATGCAACAAGTGAGCTTTCTCAGGATGCTTTTATTTGCTGGCTATTATCTTGGGCATCACCAGAACTCAAAGGTTCTGACAAAGGTTTACATGAGTGTGCAATTAATCTCATTAAATCATTATTCGATAAACACAAGATAAGTATTCCATCAAATATTGAGCAAGTTGAAGTTAGAAAACAAGATAATAATATTGATGTGCTATGTATCATTAATAATACCTACCCTATTTTGATTGAAGATAAAACGGGAACAAAACATCATTCAAATCAACTGACTCGTTATCTTGAAGATGTAAAAAACAGAGACTTTAAAGAGCAAAATATAATCCCAATTTATTTTAAAACGGAAGACCAAGCCAGTTATTCAAGTGTTGAAGAAAATGGGTATAAGCCTTATTTAAGGGAAGATTTTTTAAAAATCTTAAACGCATATAATGGAGTAAATGCAATACTCGTTGATTACCGAAGTCATCTTAAATCAATTTCTGATAAAGTTGAAAGTTACAAATCCAAAGAAATATCTAAATGGGGTCGGTACGCTTGGATAGGGTTCTATCTTGAATTGCAAAAACAGCTTGGTAGTGGGCATTGGGACTATGTAGCAAATCCTGCGGGAGGATTTCTTGGGTTTTGGTGGCATTTTCAGGGTACTGATAACTGTAAGCAATATCTCCAGCTTGAGCAAGATAAATTTTGTTTCAAAATATGGGTAAAAAATGAAAACGAGCGAAGACTCCTCAGATCAAAATGGCACAAAATCCTTAATGACAAAGTAAGAAATAATAAAGATACTGGTTTTAACTTAATCAAGCCAGGTAGGTTTGGAAGTGGTAAATATATGACAGTTTGTGTTTTTGATGGTGAATATCGAGAAGTAGAGGATGGAGTAATAGATATAGGTAAAACTATAGAGCTGTTTAGAAAAGCAGAGAATTTTTTAAAGTCAGTGAATAAAAGCGCATAATTGGGCGATGCAGCAGGCGCTTCGCGCCTACTGCATCGGTTCTGCGGATGTCCATCCCCTTGCTGGCCGTCGCTGCGCGCAGTCCATCAAGCGCCTGAACCGGACGAACCTTATGAAAATAAATTTTCAACGGAGCGCCGGTTATCCGCAGAACCGTTATGTGTAAAAGGCTCCCCGTATGATGCGATATTTGTTATAATGAAATAATATGAATCCGAATAAACCCCTACCAAATTACGCAATATTATTTTTGCTCACCATTGCGTTTCTTACAATGCAATGGACAAGTGTTCATATTCATTTAGTCGAACATCATAGCCATGATGGCATACACCATGAACATCAATCTAAAACACATGCGCACAGCTTATTAGCGGATACTGATGTTTCTCACCAAGCGAATCATGTCAACTCGATAGAGTTTGAGCAAAATTACCTTGTAAAAAAGCATAAAAAGCAGAAAACGTCTTTTGATGTTATAGCGGTTACAACTCTCCCACCATCATCATCACCGGCACAAATCAGTAACAAAAAACTGGTTATCACAAGCGCTACATTAGCCTATTGTTGCTATTCCACACTCAATCCTCGCGCCCCACCAAAAACCTCCTGAATTTTTATTTTTCTATAATCTGAAAACTGTCGTATTAAGGGTTCAGAAATTCTAGTTATTTTAGGGAGAGTAATCTCGCCCTGAATAAAAATTTATCGAGGTATTTATGTTACACATTATAAAACAATCACGATGGCTGTTGGCTGTCTGTCTAACGCTTTTTGCAAGCTTGGCCTTTGCTCATGGCATGTCTGAGGCCGAAAAACAAATTATCATTGAGGGAGGTAATCTACGCTACATTTGGATCGGTGCGACTCATATGCTATCTGGCTATGACCATTTAGCCTTTGTGTTTGGCATTATCTTTTTCTTAACCAAGTTTAAGGATATTGTTAAATACATCACAGCATTCACCGTTGGGCACAGTATCACCCTTATCTATGCTACTTTTAATGCGATTCAAATCAATTATTTTTTAATCGATGCGGTCATTGCATTAAGCGTTTGCTATATAGCTTTTCACAATTTGGATGGATTTAAAAAATATCTAAATGTCAAAGCGCCAAATATGTTGGCAATGATTTTTAGCTTAGGTTTGATACATGGTCTCGGTCTATCGACACGCTTGCAGCAGTTGCCACTGAATGAAGATCAGCTATTAATGAATATTGTTTCATTTAATGTGGGGATTGAACTCGGTCAAATTTCTGCCCTGGCTCTTATGTTGTTGCTTATTGCTGCATTTCGTAAAAGCCACTCATTTCCCACCTTTAGCAAAATTTCAAATTACTTTTTAATTCTTGCAGGAGCCTATCTATTCCTTATGCAGATGCACGGCTATGAGCATACCGCCAATGCGGATGAGTTTGTAGTGAATGCAGAGCCAGTGGGGCAAACAAAAGTGAGCCTTCAGCAAGTTCAAAAATCTGATTGGAAGGATAAGATAATTATCAATATTTCAGCCAGAGGTGAAAAAGAATATAAATTACAACTGGCTAAAGGGGCGACCCTTGAATACACATGGAAAACGGATAAAGGAGAATTATTTTATGACTTTCATGGTGAGCCTAAAGGCGATACAACGGGTTATTTTAAAACATTTGAAAAAGATACCCAATCCAGTGCAAGCGGTTCTTTAACTACAATATTTGAAGGTACACACGGCTGGTACTGGAAAAACAATAATGCTTTTCCTATTGTTATTATTCTAAATGTAGCAGGCGAGTATCAACGTTTGGACTTAAAGTCTGACATTGGGAAAACAAAATCTGCACCAATTCTTAACCCATCAACTCACGATACCATTGATTAATAGGAGGCATTAACATGCAAACAATAAAATTATTATTACTCGGTGTTTTTATCATTATGGTGGCTGGCTGCTCCGATCAAGGACACTCACATAATGACAATTCACACGATCACACACCTACTAAACACGACACAATTAACTGATACATTTGGAGAAAATTATGAAAACTTTAGCAACAACACTTGTCTTATCATCCTTGCTTTTTGGCGCACCTGTTTTGGCAGGTTCTGGACATGATCATGGTCACAGCCATGCCCCCCCTGTGTCAGGGTAGTTGTCCGGTGAGTTGAATCAGTAAACTTAACTCTCAGGGGGCGGAAAGTGACCCCGCTGAACGTTCCGCACTGTTCCCCTCCGTTGGAGGGGTGGCAGGCGTAGCCTGACGGGGTGGTTCCACCCTGAAGCGAATTCAGCACCTTTGCCTACGTTGAAGAAACCACCCCACCTCTCCAAGGCACTCCTCCACAGGAGGGGAATTGTTCGCGTGTTTTTTCACTCACTGCGTAACATCCGTTATTGGTAAGAATATGCGTAGCATGTCTGGCTAACCCCAATTCAATTAAAAATTTATCGGCTTCATCCGTAATATTGGGTCGCCACAGATAATAAATTGGAATCCAATGACAAACGCTGTAAAAAAACATAAAGACCAACCCGTCTTCCTCCTCGGGGCTGATATTCGGCACGCACGCAAAACCGGTACACAATCTGTATAACCCCAACCAAGATCAACACGGGGTTGAAAAATGGCAACAGATTATCAGGCTGGATTTTCACTGCTGGAGCTGGCCGTGGTGCTGTTTGTGGTCTCCCTGTTGGCCGCGGGTGTGTTAACCCCCCTTAAAGCCCAACGGGAAAACCAACAGATTCGCAGCACCAAAATCAGCTTGGAACGCCTTTCAAAGGTGATTCTCGGTTACACCCTCAGCCAAGGCCATTTGCCTTGCCCCGACAGCAACGGCAATGGCTGGCAAAACCGACTCGGCAACTCAAGTTGCCAAAATAATAACGGTACTCTGCCGTGGCGTGATCTGGGGGTTAATGCAACAGACGCTTGGAATCAATCCATCGGCTTGGCCGTCAGCCCAGATTACGCCGATCAAATTGAGGGCGCGGCGGGCTGCGCCACCGTTTCAACGGGCATCTCCTTTAGCCTCTGCTCTGAGGCGACTCTGAGCGTCAGCGCCAACCTCGATGGCAGTGATCAACTGGCTCAACAGGTGCCTTTTATCCTCTTCTCTCAAGGCCAGCCACGGGGCTTCAACTCAACTTTGGAAGCCGAAAATCTGGACGGCGACCTCAACTTTATCAAACGCGGCCACAGCCTACTGACCGGAGCCGAGTTTAACGACCTGCTCATCTGGGTACCGGACAGCCTGTTGAAGTACACCATGATCAACGCCCAACGACTGCCTTAGGAGCGCCCTCTTTTGCACGCCTGTTTTATAATTGCCCGATTAACGTTCAAACAGATTCAGCACGCCGGTCTTTTCAGCGCCCTGTTTATCTGTGCTCTGCTCGCCATCAGCCTAAGCGAGTTTGCCGCCACCATCACCATCACAGAGCAACAGAGCACCCAGCTTGGTCTATTGGCAGTGGTCTTACGCCTCACTGGTCTATTGATCAGCGCCATGCTGGTCATCAACATCAATCACAACGAATTAAACAGTGGCCACACCCAACTGCTGCTTTCCACCCAGATCAACCGCAGCCAACTCTATTTTGGCAAACTGCTCAGCACGCTGCTGCTCTCCTTAACCGTTGCGCTGTTTAGCAGCCTCATCCTGCTCTTTTACAGCCAAAACAGCGTTCTGTTCTATTGGGGATGTTCGTTTTTTTTGGAGTTACTGCTGGTCAACAGCATGGCGCTTTGGCTGGCGTTTGGGCTGCGAAGCAGCGTGCTGGCCAGCTTGGCCTTGCTGCTCTTTTATCTGTTTGCGCGGCTGGCAGATAACTTGGTGCAGATTGCTCAAGGGCCTTTTTTTAATCCCCACTCTTGGCTCGATCAAATGGCTTTGCTCTTTTTAACCGCACTCTCTTGGTTATTGCCTTCATTGAATAACTTTGCTCTGAGCCAGTGGTTAATTCAAACACCGGTATCATTAGATCACTTTTATTACTCAGCACTGGAAGCGTTTCTCTATCTTTTATTATTAATATCAGCCACCTTAATTGATCTGCATCGACGGGTTTTTTAAATTGAATTTATGCACACGTTAAGACCTTTTAAACAACTGCCCAATGGGTTGATTTTGAGCCTGTTAATTTTTCTTATTGGTTTTATTGTTTTAAAAACACAACAACCCGATAAAACAATCGTAATAAACAAACTCACCTCACCACCAGAAAGCGTTTTACTGCGTCAACTCAGCTTTAATGAACCGGCACTGGCTTCACGTCTGCTTTCAATCTGGCTGCAAGACTTTGATTATCAACACGGTCAAAGCCTCAAATATAAACAGCTAGATTATACTCATTTAATCAATTGGTTAAATGCTATTCAAGAGCTGGATGGTGACAATCGTTACCCTCTGCTCAGCGCCAGCCACCTCTACAGCAACGTGAACGATTCGGACAAACTACGCCAAATTATTGATTTTGTAGCAAATAAATTTGAACAAGCACCCGCACGAGAGTGGCCTTGGATGGTAAAAATGGTGTTATTGGCGCAACATAAACTGCACGATGCAGAGCTAGCCCTAAGATTAAGTCAAAAACTAATGCGGCTCACCAAAGGAAATAAAAACGTACCCCGTTGGGTCAAACAGATGACCGTGTTTATTTTAGCGGGAGAGGGGAAAAAAGAAGCAGCGGCCACTTTAATTGCCGCATTATTAAAAAGCGGCGAAATAAAAGACCCAGCAGAGCAACATTTTTTAGAGCAACAGTTTATTAAATTACAACCGAACAAACAATAAAAGGGCGGATATGGAATCCGCCCCTCCGGAACTACAGATCAATCTGTAGACCCAAAGAAGCGTAACTGGTGTCGTTTTTCAGCACCGTCCACTCCAGCTCAAGCTGCGCCACACCGATGCCAATACCGATGCCTGCACCACTGGAAGCACCAGTGTCTGAAACACTGGTTGTACCACGAGTCACAGTCTGATTCACAAAACCGGTTTTCACTTTGAAGTAAAACGGGCCTGCTGTACGCAACGTCGCGTACACCGCGCTGCTTTCCACTTCCACGTCTTGATTGTTGCTCACCCCAGGGCTCAAGGTACGGCTCAGCTCTCCCTCGACGGCCAAATCACCAATGACAATGCCCATAATTTCATAACCCACCAACAAACTGGCGTTGGTCGGTTGAGTGTCAATGCCGTTCAATAACACCGTCGTTGTATCGTCAAGGATCATACGGCCTGTTTTAGCACCAAAATAGAGGCCACCGGCAAACAGTTGAGGGCTGATCAGCAGGCTTAACAGCAAAGCAAAATGGCGAAGGGATGGTTTGAACATGGTTTGATTCTCCAAGAATGTGGTTTTTGTGCTACCTATTGTAGCGTTTTTGTCAAAAAAGGGCAGGGGGCGGTTCACATATTATGATTTAAACCCGCTCACTCGCCATAAACCAGTTTTGGCAGCCACGTTGCCAACTGCGGCCAAAGCGCCAACAACATCAATGCGAATAATTGAATACCAATAAACGGAACCACCCCCCGATAAATCTGCGCAGTTTTCACCTCTGCAGGAGCCACGCCACGCAAGTAGAACAGGGCAAAACCAAAAGGCGGGGTGAGGAAAGAGGTCTGCAAATTAATCGCAATCATAATCCCCAGCCAAACCGGATCAACGCCCATCGACAATAGAATCGGCCCAACAATGGGCACAATGACAAACGTGATCTCGATAAAGTCCAAGACAAAACCGAGCACAAACATCAGCAGCATCACCGCCAACATGGCGGAAAACAGACCACCAGGCAGATCACTGAGCAGACCATGAACCCACTCATCGCCACCAAAACCTCGAAACACCAAGGAAAAAATCGAGGCACCAATCAAGATCATAAAGACCATGCTGGTGACTTTGCTGGTCTGCTGCACCACCTCTTTTAAGGTTGATAAACTCAGCTGACGATGCACCAAGGCCAATAACATCGCCCCCATCGCCCCCACAGAGGCCGCTTCTGTGGGGGTAGCAAACCCGCCGATGATCGAACCCAAGACAGCAAAAATAAGCAACAACGGCGGCAGCAACACCCTTAGCGCCTGCAGCAGCAACGCTTGGCGTGATTCAGGCAACTCTTCTTTGGGCAGCGCAGGCATACTCTCTGGCTTGAGCTTGGCCATAAAAATAATGTAAAGCAGATACAACCCTACCAGCATCAGCCCCGGGATCAACGCGCCCATAAAAAGATCACCCACAGAGACGGTTTTCGGCGAATAGACCCCCATATCCAGTTGCGCTTGCTGATACGCTGAGGAGAGCACGTCACCCAACAAAACCAAAATAATCGACGGCGGAATGATCTGCCCCAAAGTACCCGAGGCACAAATGGCACCGGTAGCGATGGCCGGATCGTAACCTCGTTTCAACATCGTCGGCAGCGAGAGCAGCCCCATCGTCACCACCGTGGCACCAACGATGCCGGTACTGGCCGCCAACAACATGCCGACCAAAATCACCGCGATGCCGATGCCGCCAGGACGGCTGCCAAACAGCATCCCCATCGTATCCAACAGGTTTTCAGCGACCTTGGAACGTTCCAGCATCACCCCCATAAAGACAAACAGCGGCACCGCAATCAAGGTTTCATTGCTCATAATGCCAAACAGACGGTTGGGCAGCGCCGTCAAAAAATCACCATCAAAACTGCCTGTCAGAGTGCCGATGGCAGCAAAAATCAACGCCGTGCCGCCCAAGGTAAACGCCACCGGATAACCGGCCAATAACACCACAATCAGGGTCAAAAAAAGCAACAGAGCCATTAGGATTTTTTCCCAGCCAGCAACGGCAAACGACGGGCAATGTCCGCCGAACCTTGCACAATCAATAAAATCGCCATTACTGGAATGGCCGTTTTTAAAGCAAACACCAGCGGCAAACCTCCCGCCTCACGCGAGCCTTCCAACAACGCCCAAGAATTGCCTACATACGTCCAACTGAGCCAGAGAATAAACAGGCTCATGGGAAACAGCAGTAACAACGTACCGATCAAATCCACCCAAGCTCGGCCTCTAAGGGACAATTTTTGATAAACGATGTCCACCCGCACATGGCCGTCCAATTTAAGCGTATACGCACTGGCCAACAGGAAGAGCAGGGCGTGCATATACACCACCGACTCCTGCATGGAGATCCAACCGAGATTAAAGCCGTAGCGCAGCACCACAATCAAAAAGGTCACCAGCACCATCAACAGACTCAACCACGAGACCCACTGGCCACAGGTTTCAGTAATCTCCTCACAGAGGTCAATAAACGCCACTCTAGTCATCATAAAGCCGCCTCAAAGCAATCGGATGCCGTTGGCGATGCAAAAACAGACAGCGATACTCTTCAGGGTCTTTATCACAAGTCAATTCTGACGCTTGACGGAAGTGTTGATTCAATAACCGCGAAAGCCAAAAACGCAGAGCAGACAGCTCACACATACGAGGCCAAACACGATGTTCAGACTCGCTAAACGGACGCAGACCTTGATACGCACTCATAAACGCCCGACTCAGCGGCAGATCCAACGAACCATCAGGCCGACTGCACCAGTCGTTCAATACCACCGCGACATCAAAAAGCAGCGGGCTATGAACGGCGCTGTTAAAGTCGATAATGCCACTGAGTTGATCGCCCTCAAACAGCACGTTGTCGCGGAACAGGTCGCTGTGCAGCGCCCCCTGCGGCAGATCCAAAGCAACATCATCTTGGTAACGCCGCACCAACTGTTGCAACGTGTGCAACGTCTCTGGATCCAACTTATCGTGCAATTTTTGCAGGCTCTGCTGCCGCCAGAGATGAGCGTCCAGCTTTGGCTCACTCAATGGAAACGTTTGACTGGCGTGATGCACCTTGGCCAAAGCCGTGCCTAACTGTTGGCAATGCTGAACCTTTGGGGAGAAAACACTTTGACCGACAATACGCTGACTGAGCACCGTTGCTTTACCCAAAAAATCCCGCTGCAATCGGCCATCTTTGGCAGCAAGAGGGTAAGAAACAGCCAAGCCTTTGGCGGCTAAAAAAGCACCTAACTGAACACTGAAATTGATCTCGTCTGCAGAGTGTTTTTCATACAGAGTGAGGACAAAAGCACCTTCAGTTGTATTAACAAAATAATTGCTGTTTTCGATCCCAGCACTGATGCCCTCAAAGTTAATCAGAGACCCCAGATTAAACTGGCACAAAAAAATTTGCAGCTGCTCGGAGCTGACGGAAGTAAAAACGGACATGACTCACTCAAATTAAGATTTATCAACCTAATGGTCGAACAAAAGTGAGGGAGTTTACCATCGAATCAGAACCCATTGCGGGACTTGAAAATTTTCATCCAGCTCAAAGCGTTTGGTTTCCAGATCACCGTCACCATCACGGTCAATCAAATAATACGCTGGCCCTATGTTTGGAGTGATTTTCAGCATATAAAGTTGGTTGTTAACCCGATACTCTTCAATACTGTCTTCACTGCCTAGGCCTAATCACAATCTCCGCTTCAGGCAGAGACCGCCGACACAACGGAACAGAAACAAAACAGCGCTAATAAAGACCCTGCTTTCATGACACCTCCTCGCTCTTAAAATTCGTACCTACCCTATACCTTTCTCTTTAAAGGTAGCACTGAATTTAACAAATACGTTTAACCGCTTCGCTGCTGCGACGTCCGTTTAACATTATCCACCGTCATCCACAGAGTTATCCACAATGCGCTCTTATTTACCGATGCAAAAACTGGAAAAAATACGACCCAAAAGATCATCACTGCTAAATTCTCCTGTAATTTCATTGAGATAGCGCTGTGCTAACAACAACTCCTCGGCAGCCAACTCACCCGCACCTTGCTCACGCAGCACCTGCTCTGCAGCGTCGATGGCCTCTTGAGCCAGCCTCAATGCATCAAGATGACGGCGACGCGCAATAAAACGTCCTTCACCGCTCTGCTGATAACCCATACAGGACTTGAGATGCTCTCTTAGCAACTCAATACCCACATCCGCTTTGGCGGAGAGCCAGATCTCCGTACCGGTCTCACTCTGCTTAATCTCCGTCGAACGACCACTGAGGTCAATTTTATTGTGGATTCGATCTCGAGGAATGTCAGAAGGCAGAGAGTCCAATAACTGCTGCACCTCCGCACTTAAACCCACCTCATCGTCGATCAACACCAAAATACGATCTGCTTTATCAATCTCAGCACGAGCACGGCGAATGCCTTCTTTTTCAACCAGATCATCGGTCTCACGCAAACCAGCGGTATCAATCACATGCAATGGCAAACCATCAAGATGAATCTGCTCGCGCAACACATCTCGCGTGGTACCGGCAATATCGGTCACAATGGCCGCTTCGTGGCCTGCCAAACGGTTTAACAAACTTGACTTGCCCACATTAGGCCGACCGACGATCACCACCGACATGCCTTCTTTGAGCAACTGCCCCTGACGCGCCGAGCGTTGCACATCCAGCAACGCCTTTTTCAGCTCATCTAATTGCTGATAAATCGTCGCATCAGCAAGAAAATCGATCTCCTCTTCGGGAAAATCCAAAGCCGCTTCAACGTAAATACGCAGATGAATCAAACGCTCAAGCAACTCCTTCACCAGCAGGGAAAACGCGCCTTGCATGGAACTCAGGGCAGCTCGCGCCGCCTGCTCACTGCCACTTTCAATCAGATCAGAGACCGCTTCCGCTTGTGCCAGATCCATTTTGCCATTGAGAAACGCACGCTCGGTGAATTCTCCAGGACGCGCCACTCGAACTCCAAGGGCAAGAATCCGTTTTAGCAACATATCCATCACCACTGGCCCACCGTGTCCCTGCAACTCTAAAACATCTTCTCCGGTGTAGGAGTGGGGCGCGACAAACCGAATCGCCAAACCATGATCAATGTGCGTCCCATCTTGCTCTAAAAAGGGCAGATAAGTTGCCAAACGCGGAGAGGGAAGTTGACCAACTAATTCGCGCGCAATCTCAGCAACTCTGCCACCAGAAACACGCACCACACCGATGCCGCCACGACCTGGCGCGGTGGCCAATGCTGCAATGGTGTCATTGTCGCTCAAAATAAAAAACGCTTATTTTTTCTTTTCACCAGCCAGCACATGGCGCGTGATGTACCACTGTTGAGCAATGGAGAGTAGGTTGTTTACCGCCCAATACAGCACCAGACCTGAAGGGAAGAAGGCAAAGAAAAAGGTGAAGGCTACCGGCATGATCATAAAGATTTTCTGCTGCACTGGATCAATCGGCGCTGGATTGAGTTTTTGCTGAACAAACATACTCACACCCATAATCAACGGCAGAACGAAGTAGGGATCTTTCGCCGAGAGATCCGTCACCCAGAGCATAAAGGGCGCTTGGCGCATCTCAACACTTTCTAATAACACCCAGTAGAGAGCAATGAAAACGGGGATCTGCACCAACATCGGCAGACAACCACCCAGTGGATTGATCTTCTCTTTACGATAAAGATCCATGGTTGCCTGACCCATCTTCTGCCGATCATCACCGTGACGCTCCTTAAGCGCCTGCAATTTGGGTTGCAGGCGGCGCATATTGGCCATCGAACGGTAACTGGCTTCCGACAATTTGTAGAAGATCAGCTTAATGATCAAGGTAACGAAGATGATGGCCCAACCCCAGTTACCCAAGAAGCTGTGCAGCCATTTCAATAGCCAGAAAATCGGCTGGGCAATAATGGTCAAGATACCGTAATCAACGGTCAACTTGAGACTCTCCTGAATTGCTTCCAGACGCGCCTGATCTTTCGGCCCGACAAAGAGCTGAGAACTCAAATTAACACTGTCGTTAGGCGCAACTTCTACTGCGGCTGAATACAACCCCATCACGTAACGTTTACCAAAATTGCTCTGCACCACCTTGGTGTAAAAGGTGTTCTCTTCATCGACAGCAGGAACCCAAGAAGCGAGGAAATAGTGCTGAATCATCGCCGCCCAACCGCCTTTAAAACTGCGATTGAGATCGGCCTCTTCCATATCGGAGAAATCAATCTTCTCGTATTTTTCTGCCTCGCTGTACAACACCCCACCAATGTAGGTGTAAATAAACGCGGGCTGCTCATCTTCACCGACAAATTTACGCTGCAATTGACGATATTGACGACCCCGCCACGGCTGATCAGAGCCGTTTTTCAGCTGATATTCCACATCAATCAGATAGCTATTTCGATGAAAGACGTAGGTTTTGATCACCTCCACACCGTTATCACCACTCCAATAAAGTGGCACTCGCAACTCATCTTTGCCCTCTTCTAGACGAAACTCAGAAGCCTTAACCTGAAACAGAGCGTGATGGGTAGGCGCATCCCCTTTTGCTGCCTGTAGACCAGACTGCGCGATGAAAAAGCTACCCGAACGATCATCCATCAACTGAAACGGCACATCAGGCTGATCAGGAGAAATGGGGTACTCTGACAACAGCACCTGATTGATACCGCCACCTTGGCTGTCAATAATTATCTGAAAGGTGTCTGTGTAAACAGCAATACGCTGCCCTTTGCTCACCACCTCTTCTTGCGCCACCCCACCTTTCATTGAAGGTACCGACTTGGACTGCAAGGCCGCCTGAGGAATATCATTAGCAACGGAATCGGTTTGACCCATTGGAGAGATACGAGTGCTGCTTTGAACCGCAGTTTGGCGATCAACGCCATAATCCATCTGCCAATTTTGATAAATTAACAGCAAAAGAAAACCTAAACCGGCAAAAAGAAAAAGGCGCTGATTATCCATGAGTCTGTAAAGGTTCCCATCTAATGTTTGTGAGGTTTTTCGGGCACAGGATCGTAACCACTGCTTCCCCAAGGGTGACAACGAAAAATACGTTTTAAAGCCAGCCAAGAGCCACGCGCACTGCCAAAACGCTGAATCGAGACAAAAGTGTATTCAGAACAACTTGGAATGTGGCGACAACGATTACCCAAGTAAGGACTGATCCCATATTGGTAAAAACGCACCAGCGCTAAGAGGATTTTTCGCACTGTTTTTTTAACTGCTTACACAGATAAATCCATTGGCGATCAATGCTCTTTCTTAGCTCCGATTTATCGGCATCCGCAGCCGCCCGCTTAGCCATGACTACAATATCCAGGTGTTCAATCTGCGCTTGGTTCAGGCGAAAACTCTCACGCACAATACGTTTGATGCGATTTCGACCCTTAGCATGGCGCACATTTTTTTTGGCAATAGCCAAACCCAATCGAGAAGGCTGTTCTCCGTTGACACGTGCTAAAACAGTAAGCAGGCGATCACCAGCACGAATGGGTTGCTGAAATACGTTTTTGTAATCTTCTGGTGTTAACAGCCTCACCGAACGAGGAAAAGCCTCGTTCGGTGAGGCTGCACCACCATCGTGCTGATTAAGCACTCAGACGAGCACGACCCTTAGCACGACGGGCTCTTAAGACAGCGCGACCACCACGGGTGGCCATGCGAGCACGGAAACCGTGAGTACGTTTACGACGCAGGGTGCTGGGTTGGAATGTTCTTTTCATGGCTATGACCTCAATTTGAAAAACAGCAACGGCCACGACGTTCTATCAGCGGCAACTGCAAAACGGCGAAACGTACATTCAAACACCCCCAGTTGTCAATCAATTACTTATCCGTAGATCTCATTTTCTCCCCATCGTACCTGTGGATAACTTTTTTAAACAACGTTAAACTGCGCCGCTGAGCCCGTTATTAACCCTTAACTAGGAGTGATGTTGTGAGCACATCTCTGTGGAACCGTTGTCTCTTGTTATTAGAGACCGAACTGGATGAGCAACAACTCAACACCTGGATTCGCCCTTTACAAGCAGAGCTAAAGGATGGCTGCCTGCATCTTTTTACCCCAAATCGTTTTGTTCAAGATTGGGTGAGAAATAATTACCTAGAAAACATAGAACGTATTATTGCTCAACTGGATCAAAACAACGTTGTTGTGATGCTGGAAGTCGGGGTTAACAAACAACCGACAGCCACCACTGTTATTGAAAAACCAAAAGCACCTGCTGAAAAACCCAGCCAAGAACATATCAATTTTCTCAAAAAAGACAACTCTCCTTTACAACCAATAGAAAGCAATTTAAACCCTATTTTTACCTTTGAAACCTTTGTTGAAGGTAAATCCAACCAGCTTGGCAGAGCAGCCTCTTTGCAAATCTCAGATAATCCAGGTTCAGCTTACAATCCTCTGTTTATTTACGGTGGAGTCGGGTTGGGTAAAACCCATTTGATGCATGCGGTAGGCAATAGCATATTGCAAAAAAACCCAGCAGCACGTGTGCTTTATCTGCATTCAGAACGCTTTGTGGCTGATATGATCAAGGGTCTACAACGCAATACAATGAACGCCTTTAAACGCTACTATCGATCCTTAGATGCTCTGTTGGTAGATGACATTCAGTTTTTTGCCGGAAAAGAGCGCTCACAAGAAGAATTTTTTCATACCTTTAACGCGCTTTTAGAGGGCAAGCAACAGATTATTCTTACTTGTGATCGTTATCCCAAAGAGGTTAATGGTCTTGAGGAGAGGCTCAAATCTCGCTTTGGCTGGGGTTTGACGGTTGCCATCGAACCTCCTGAACTGGAAACCCGCGTCGCAATTTTGAAAAACAAAGCGGAGCAAAATCACATTGACCTACCCAGCGATGTGGCTTTTTTCATCGCCAAGGGTATACGTTCTAATGTTCGAGAGCTTGAAGGCGCATTACGACGAGTGGTTGCAAATGCCCAGTTTACTGGTCGCGCCATTACCCAAGCTTTTGCTGAAGAGGCGCTTGGAGATTTAATATCTTTACAAAACAAATTGGTAACCATTGAAAATATTCAGAAGACCGTAGCAGAATACTATAAGATCCGAGTGGCAGATCTGCTCTCCAAACGTCGCACTCGTTCCATTACTCGACCACGCCAAATTGCCATGAGTCTTGCGAAAATATTAACCAGCCACAGCCTTCCTGAAATCGGTAATGCGTTTGGAGGTAGGGATCATACAACTGTACTTCATGCCTGTAGAAAAGTGGAAGAACTCAAGCAGAGTGATGCCTCTATAGCGGAAGATTATATTAATTTAAATCGTATTTTAGCCTGTTGATAACCCATGTATAACCCTGTGGATAAGCTGTGCAAAAGCTGTTGATAAGAAAGACAAATACTTATCCACAATTTAATCCACAGCTTATCCACAGGAAACAGGCCACTTATGAACAACTTATCCAGAGGTTTATCTACATGCTAATGGCATGAATTTAAAAGAGAAAAATGACTTATCCACAGAAAATGGGCTCCCTTATAACTATAACTATAAGGTATATATATATATGTACTATATAATACAGACTGAAAATTTGTTGGCTGCTTTACAAAAAACCATTACGGTTATTGAGAAACGTCAGACACTCCCAATACTCGCCAATGTTCTGCTTATTTGCGATGAAGACAGATTAAAGCTCAAAGCAACCGATTTGGAAATAGAAATCGGTTCAGAAGCAATTCTGTTGGAAACTCATGAGACTGGAGAAATCACAGTTCCAGCCCGTAAGTTATTCGATATCTGCCGTACTCTACCTGCCGACAGTCAAATTAAGTTTACTTTGAAGGAGGGGCGTGTTTACATAGTCTCCAATCGAAGTCGATTTGTATTGTCAACATTACCTGCCACAGAGTATCCGGTACTCGATGCGCTGCAAAACCCAACTGTTTTTAAAATCAGCCAATCGGCGTTAAAAAAGCTATTGGATAAAACAGCTTTTGCTATGGCTCAACAGGATGTTCGTTATTATTTGAATGGTTTGCTGTTGGAAATTAATTCAAATTCAATCAAAAGTGTCACCACCGATGGGCATCGCTTGGCATTGTCTAGCGTGGAGCAATCATTGGATATTGATTCCAACCAGCAAATTATTCTGCCACGCAAAGGGATTATTGAATTATTGCGTCTCATTGATGATTCAGATGATGAAGTGGAAATTTCTTTGACTTCAAATCATATTCAAGTTGAATTAAAAGATGCCCGTTTTACTTCGAAGTTGATTGATGGCAAATTTCCTGATTATTCCCGTGTCGTGCCTTCGGACTGTCCAAACATGATGCTGGCAAACAGAGAGCAGTTACGCAGTGCTCTTATTCGTACCGCCATTTTGACCAATGACAAATACAAGGGCGTTCGTTTTCAGCTCGATAATCACCTGTTAAAAATAAAAACCCATAACCCTGAAAAGGAAGAGGCGGAAGAAGAGTTGGAAGTAAATTATCCTGGTAGTGCAGTTGAGGTCGGATTCAATATTAACTATCTGATGGATATTTTGAATGTGATTGATTCTGAGTTGGTGCAATTTAATCTGAAAGACTCAGGCAGCAGTTGCCTGATTCATAACGAGGGTGATACTACCTCTCAGTACGTGGTGATGCCGATGCGTTTGTAGTATGCAGATTCAGAAATTAACTCTGCACCATTTTCGAAATCATAAACAAACGTGTTTGCTTCCGGATCCTCATCTTAATTATTTGTATGGTGAAAATGCCTCTGGTAAAAGTTCTGTTCTGGAGGCAATTCATTTGTTGGGGTTTGGTAAATCTTTTACCCATGTAAAGCTCAATGACCTAATCCATCACGGCAGTCGTGAATTTGTTGTTAATGCCGAGGTCTTTGATGAAGAACGATCTCTATTGATGAATGTGGGTTTTTCAAAATCAAAATCCCAGAAATCAAAAATTCAAATCAATCGTGATCTAACTCAAAAATTGTCTGACTTGGTTCAACTGTTTCCGATCCAAACACTTCATCCAACCAGTTCCAATTTGATTCTGTCTCAATCCAAGTTGAGACGACAGTTGATTGATTGGGGTGTGTTTCACGTGGAACATCAATTTCAAACGGTGTGGAGAACGTATGCCCGTGTTCTGGAACAGAGGAACCGTGCTCTAAAATCTCGGCTTACGGCTAAAATAATTGCCAGCTGGGATCAGCAGTTGATTCCTTTGGCGTTGGAGTTGACTCGTTTTAGAACGAATTACGTTGCCGCACTACGAAAACGTTTCAATGCCACGATTGAATATTTGATGCCTGAAAACAGTTTGGAGCTGATTTTTTACCCAGGTTGGCATCCAGATATTGATTTGTCTGATGCTTTACTGAAACAGTTGCCACAAGATTTTAAACAAGGTTACAGTTCTGTCGGGGCGCATCGAGCCGATCTGATGTTTAAGATGAACGGCTTGTCCGTGAAAGGTGTGCTTTCGAGAGGGCAGGTCAAGTTGATCACTTTTGCAATAAAATTAGCGCAGCTTCAGTTGTTGACTGAAAGTACAACTTCGAAACCGATACTGTTGATTGATGACTTGAATTCAGAATTGGATGAACATAAGCGTTCACGGTTGTTTTTCTTAATCGAACAGATTGGCTTGCAAACGTTTGTTACCAATATCTCCATAGACGATTCTATTTTTGATTGTTTCCCCACTTACAAATTGTTTCACGTGAAACAAGGCGGGCTGGAATAGCTGCTATAATGCCCGATCAAATTTTTGGCGAGGTTCTGTTATGACCGACACATCGTATGATTCTTCCAATATCAAAGTCCTCAAGGGTCTGGATGCGGTACGCAAACGGCCAGGGATGTACATTGGTGATACCGATGACGGTACCGGTCTGCATCACATGGTTTTTGAGGTGGTGGATAATTCCATTGATGAGGCGTTGGCAGGGCATTGCGATGAAGTGATGGTTGAGATTGGGGTTGATGAATCGATTACGGTGTCAGATAACGGTCGTGGTATTCCCGTTGGCATTCACGAAGGAGAGGGAGTTTCAGCCGCTGAAGTGATTATGACCGTACTGCATGCGGGTGGAAAATTTGATGATAATTCTTACAAAGTTTCTGGTGGTTTGCACGGTGTTGGGGTTTCGGTGGTCAATGCGCTCTCCAGTGAGCTGACTTTAACCATCCAGCGGGACGGCCATATCTATCAGCAGGATTATCGAAACAGCAAGCCCGTTGAAGATATTAAAATCATTGGTGATACCGAAAATACCGGCAGTAAAATCCATTTCAAAGCCAACCCCAACGTGTTTACTAATATTAAATTCCACTACGATATTTTAGCCAAACGTCTGCGTGAACTCTCTTTCTTGAACTCGGGTGTTCGTATTGTGTTGCTGGATCACCGCAGCGATAAAAAGGATGTCTTTGAATACAAGGGCGGTATTCAAGCCTTCGTGAAGCATCTGAATCGTAAAAAAACCGCGTTGCATCCGACGGTGCTGCATTTCGTCGAAGAGAAAAATGACATCGTGGTGGAGGTGGCGTTGCAGTGGAACGACACCTATCAAGAAAACATTTTTTGTTACACCAATAACATTCCACAGCGGGACGGTGGTGCGCATCTGGCGGGCTTTCGAGGCGCGTTGACCCGTAGCCTGCGCCAGTATATGGAGAAAGAGGGGGTTTTGAAACGGGCAAAAATCACCACCAGTGGTGATGATTCTCGTGAAGGTTTGACCGCAGTGTTGTCGGTGAAAGTGCCTGATCCGAAATTTTCTTCGCAGACCAAAGATAAATTGGTCTCTTCTGAGGTGAAACCGGTGGTTGAATCAGTGGTGACGGAATCCTTCCATGATTTTCTACTGGAGTCTCCGGCGGAAGCCAAAGCGATTACGGATAAAATCGTTGATGCAGCTCGTGCCCGAGAAGCGGCGCGTAAAGCGCGAGATATGACCCGCCGTAAAGGCGCTTTGGACATTGCCGGTTTGCCAGGCAAGTTGGCCGACTGCCAAGAGAAAGATCCGGCGCTGTCAGAGATCTTCTTGGTGGAAGGGGACTCAGCAGGCGGTTCGGCCAAGCAAGGGCGTGATCGTAAGACTCAGGCGATTTTGCCGTTGAAGGGCAAAATTCTCAATGTTGAAAAAGCCCGTTTTGATAAAATGCTTTCCTCCGCTGAAGTGGGAACTCTGATTACAGCCTTGGGCTGTGGCATTGGCAGAGAAGAATTCAATCCTGAAAAGTTGCGTTATCACAAAATCGTCATCATGACTGATGCCGATGTGGATGGTTCTCACATCCGAACGTTGTTGTTGACCTTTTTCTATCGCCAGATGCTGGAGTTGGTGGAGCGGGGGCACATCTACATTGCTCAGCCGCCGTTGTACAAGGTGAAAAAGGGCAAGCAAGAGCGTTACATCAAAGACGATGACGAATTATCTGCTTACCTACTGCAACAGGCGCTGGGCAATGCGAAATTGTTTGTTAACAGTGAATCTCCCGCGATTAAAGATACGGTGCTGGAGCAGCTTTCTAAACAGTACATGCAAGCTAAAACGATCATGAAACGTCTGTCACGACGTTATGAACGATTGCTGTTGGATCAATTGATTCAATTACCGGCGATCAGTTCAGTGGATTTGAGTGATACGGAAAAGATGCGGGCATGGTGTGGCGAGTTACAAAGCTTGATAAACGTTTCTATGGTGCCTGGTTCGGAATATCAAGTGCGTTTAGATTCGTTTGAGAGTGAAGATGGTTCGGAGCGCGTTCGTGTTGAGGTGATGCGTTATGTTTATGGCAATCAGCACAGCCAATATTTGAGCTCTGATTTTTTTGCCAGCAGCGAGTATCACACGCTCTCACTGCTTGGTTCTAAATTGCACGGTTTGATTGAATCAGAAGCCTATGTGCAGCGTGGCGAGAAGAAGCAGTTAATCCTTAGTTTTCAACAGGCCATTGAGTGGTTAATGAAGGAAGCGGAGCGTGGGCAGTCTTTGCAGCGTTACAAAGGTTTGGGTGAGATGAATCCGGATCAGTTGTGGGATACCACCATGAATTCGGAAACGCGGCGACTGTTGCAGGTGAAAATTGAAGATGCGGTGGCGGCTGATGATATTTTTACCACGTTGATGGGCGATCAAGTGGAACCCCGCCGAGAGTTTATTGAGCGTAATGCGCTTTCTGTTAGTAATTTGGATGTTTGATTTATACAACTTCCCCTCTTCACAGTTTTGAAACAGAGCCATCCTTTGGCTCTGTTTTAGGGTAAACCACACTTTGTTGTCGTTTTTTTGAAACAAAGTTGCTTTATGTATACTCACTGGTTGTTAAATCCCAACAAAAAAGACAGGCGGTGCTTTTTTAGAGATAACCGGTGTTGCAAGAGTCGTCCAAATTGAATAAATTGTGACGCATTCCACAACTTTTGTTTGGGATGTTATTCGATGAATCGCGGAGTTGGAGAGTTCCTCGGTTTTGAATGTAACTTTTTTACAACTACCCAAAATACGGTGTCGTAGACACTGGGAGAATCTTGTATGAAATTCGCTTCTAAACTCGCTGTTACCGCAGCTGCTCTGATGACCGGCATGTCTGGTCTGATGATTTCTGGTGAAGCAGGCGCAGTGCCTGCTTTTGCTCGTCAAACTGGCATGGCTTGCAACACCTGCCATTTCCAATCTTTTCCTGCGTTAACCGCATTTGGGCGTTCTTTTAAAGCCGGTGGGTTCACCATGATGGGTGCGGCTCCTCTGATCGAAGCGGAAGGCCTTTCTTTGCCTTCTACTTTGAACGTCTCTGTGATTACTAAAATCCGTAACTCATGGACCAAAGATGATGGTGCAACAGGCTACACCAGTGAAATGGCATGGCCTGATGAAGCGGCTCTGTTGATCGGTGGTCGTTTGAATGCCGACACCGGTTATTTGATGGAGTTGGGTTTGGGAAAGGGCAGCAACTTCCTTTCCACCAAAGTTCACTTTAACTTGGCTCAAATGGGTGGTACGCAGATTTCTGTGATTCCTTTCTCCACTGATGGTTTGGGTGTGGCGTACGGCTTTGAATTGTTAAACACCGGTGCTTTCCGTGCGGATCGTCCGATTGAAGACCGTAAAGCCTTCAGTGCGAACCAATTGTTGACCGCAGGCGGTTCACCTCTGGACGGTGATGCAGGTGAAGCTTTGGGATTTGCTGCTGTTGCTTCTGCGAGTAACTTCTTTGTGAATGCTTCTGTTTATACCCCTATCTTTGAAGGCGATGTGATTTCAAAACAGGCCATTTATCTTCGTGGTGCGTACATGACCGATGTTGCTGGTTGGGATGTGGGCGCAGGTGCTCAGATTTACACCGGTGGCTTTGATACGGGTTCTCATGGCGCAGCTAATGCTGAAACCAACGTGTTTGATTTCCAAGCACAAGGTGCTGTTGGTGGAATGCCTCTGGGTCTTTACGGCAGTGTTGGTAGCAGCCCCAAAGGCACCGCTGCTGATCACAACGCCTATAACGGTTCACTTGTGACAGATGCTTCTGCTTTGGGTGTTTTGGCTAAACTAAGCCCGACTGCTAAAACCGCTGTGTACGGTGCATTTTCTAAGTTGGATGATGAAGATTACAACATGGTTGCTGGTTCACCTGTCGCAAACGGTGCTGACCGTAGCGTAACTCGTGTCACAGTGGGCGCTACTTACAAGCCTTCTCAAAACATCTCTTGGGATGCCTACAGCACCACAACCACAACCACTTCTACTTTGGCTAACAGAGCCGATACAAGTGATATCTTGCTGATGCTGCAATTCTTCGCTGGTTACTAAGCACTACGCTTAATACCTATCTTGCGATTAAAAGGCGACCCTCTTTGAGGGTCGCTTTTTTTATGCCCGTTGATAAAGTTCCCGTGTAAAATAGCGATCAAATAGAAGCGTAAGGAACGTTATTGTGCAAAAACGACTGCTGTGTTTGATCTTGTTAATGATGTGTTCTCTCTCTTTGTTGGCTGAGGAGGTGATGTACGTTACCGATAAGTTGTATTTGGGGCTTTACAGCGAAAAGGGTGATAAGGGAAAGAAGCTCAAGACTCTGGTGAGTGGCAGTAAGTTATTTGTTGATGCCATTGAGGGTGGGTACGCTGAGGTTGAAACCGATCAAGGGGTCAATGGTTGGGTGAAAAAACGGTTTTTGGTTGAAAAAGCACCGGCCATTGTGCAGCTAAAACTCTTACAAGCTGAACAAAGCGTGGGAGAGGTAATAGAGAAGCAGGCTTTACAGGTGGAGAATAAAACATTAAAAGAAAAAATAGCACTGCTAGAGAAAAGGTATGCCGAAAGTCAGCAAAAAGAGCGTTCAATACAAAGTGAACTAGAGCAATTGAAGCAGAATGGAGCTAAAGACGTTGTGCTTGAATCACACACTTCAGTTGTTAAAACAGAGTTAGAGGATAAAGATTCTGTTTGTACTAAGAGTGTTGCTGATGATTCAGAGACAAACGTATCTCAAGAGCTATTGGCGTTAAAACAGAAGGTGAGCCAAGCGGTGTCCATTTTGAGTTTGAGTCCCGATGAGAAAATGGAATCGTCAGAAAACCCATTGTTAACCAGTTTAAAAAACAATCAAATGGTTCTGATTGGTGTGTTGTTGTTGATTATTTTATTGAGCTTTTTTGTCGGAGCAAAATGGGTTAGCTGGCGGATTCGGAATAAATTGGGTGGTGATTTGGTCTGGTAAACTGGATTTATAACTATGAAATACAAAGATTTACGGGATTTTATTGCTCAACTTGAAGCACAAGGCGAGCTAAAACGGATTCAGTTTGAGGTTGATCCCAACCTTGAGATGACGGAAATTTGCGATCGAACCTTAAAACAGGCCGGACCTGCGTTGTTGTTTGAAAATGTGCTGGGTTCGGATATTCCCGTGTTAGCCAATCTGTTTGGTACCCCCAAACGGGTGGCAATGGGCATGGGGGAAGATTCCGTTGAAGCCTTGCGTGAAGTGGGGAAATTACTGGCGTTTTTAAAAGAGCCGGATCCACCCAAAGGTCTGAAAGAGGCGTGGAAGACCCTGCCTATTTTCAAAAAAGTCTTGGATATGGCACCGAAAATGGTGCGTTCAGCCGCCTGTCAGCAGCAGATTTTTGCAGGAGATGAGGTTGATCTACATAAATTGCCGCTGCAGACCTGTTGGCCTGAAGATGTGGCTCCTTTGCTTACTTGGGGGTTGGTGATTACTCAAGGGCCGAATAAAAAACGCCAAAATATGGGTATTTATCGGCAACAGTTGTTGGGTAAAAACAAACTGATTATGCGCTGGTTGGCGCATCGTGGTGGAGCGTTGGACTTTAAAGAGTGGCAACAGAGCAACCCGGGTGAGCCGTTTCCGATTACGGTGGCTTTGGGTGCTGATCCAGCGACGATTTTGGCTGCGGTGACCCCGATCCCTGATACCTTGTCGGAGTACGCTTTTGCGGGTTTATTGCGGGGTTCAAAAACCGAACTGGTTAAATGCAAAGGTTCTGATCTATCGGTGCCTGCCTCGGCAGAGATTGTTTTGGAAGGGGTGATTTACCCCGATGAGGTAGCAAAAGAGGGGCCGTTTGGTGATCATACGGGCTATTACAACGAGGTTGAAACCTTCCCTGTGTTTACCGTGGAGCGTATTACGCAGCGTAAAAAACCGATTTACCATTCGACCTATACGGGTAAACCGCCCGATGAACCGGCGGTTTTGGGCGTGGCACTGAATGAAGTGTTTGTGCCCATTTTGCAAAAACAGTTTCCCGAAATTGTTGATTTCTACCTCCCTCCTGAGGGGTGTTCTTACCGCTTGGCGGTGGTAAGCATTAAAAAACAGTACGCCGGTCATGCCAAGCGGGTCATGTTGGGGGTCTGGTCTTATTTACGCCAGTTTATGTACACTAAATTTGTCATTATTGTCGATGACGATGTGGATACGCGGGACTGGCAGTCGGTGATCTGGGCGATGACCACCCGTATGGATCCTTCGCGGGATACGGTGCTGATCGAAAATACGCCGATTGATTATCTCGATTTTGCTTCGCCGGTCTCTGGATTGGGGTCAAAGATGGGACTTGATGCCACCAATAAATGGCCAGGAGAGACCACCCGTGAGTGGGGAGAGCCGATTAAAATGAGCGATGAGGTAAAAGATCGAGTCGATGAGATATGGGATGAATTGAATATTTTTTCAGCAGTAGAAACAGAATAGATAATAACCTATTTTATACAGGGTTTTTTATGCGATAAAAATCGGTGAAAATCCCCTTTTTCAAGCAGTTTTAGCAGAGCAGAAATGACTTATAAAATCGTAATACAACCCAGCGCACATCAACTGGATGTGGATGAAAACGAAACCATTTTAGATGCGGCCTTGCGTCACGGCTTCTCTTTTCCTTACGGTTGCCGAGGCGGTGCCTGTGGTGCTTGCATGGGAAAAGTGGTCAGTGGTTCGATTGATTATCGAGGCGACCGCCCCAGAGGCATTAGCGACCAAGAAGAGATTGCTGGTCAGGTGTTGTTTTGCCAAGCCTATCCAAGCAGCGACCTTGAGATCGAGGTACATGAAATTCTGGCCCAAGAAGAGATTCGGGTAAAAACCTTGCCGGTACGGTTGGCGCATAAAGAGAAGTTAACCCACGATATTATGCGTTTGAAATTGCAACTGCCACAGAGTGAACGCTTGCAGTTTTTGGCCGGTCAGTACATTGATATTTTATTGGAAGACGGTCGTCGTCGTGCCTTTTCATTGGCGAATGCACCGCACGATGATGAGTATTTGGAGCTGCATGTGCGCCACGTTGAGGGCGGTGAGTTTACCGATAAAGTGTTTGATTCACTGCAAGAGAAGAGTTTGCTGCGTATGGAAGGGCCGCACGGTGATTTCTTTTTGCGTGAAGAGTCTGAGCGGCCAATGATTTTGATTGGTGGAGGAACGGGTTTTGCGCCACTGAAAGGCATTATCGAACACGCTTTGGCTTCTGACCATCATCGTCCGATGCATCTGTTTTGTGGTGTGCGAGCGGGGCGGGATTTGTATATGGATGCAATGGTGAAAGGCTGGATGCAGGAGTATGATTTTGTGCAATACACACCTGTTTTATCCGAACCTAGTGATGAAGATAAGTGGTCAGGTGCGCTGGGTTTTGTGCATCAAGAAGTGTTGCGTCAGTATCAAACTTTAGCGGATTTTGATATTTACATGAGCGGCCCACCGATTATGGTTAAGAGTGCGCGGGATGCGTTTCGAGCTCAAGGGGTTGCTGATGAAAATATGTTTTACGACTCGTTTGATTATGCAGCAGATACCTTGAAAAAGATTGAAGAAGGCGCTGATTAACAAGTTGGGGTTAGGCTTTTTCTAAAGCGTGTTGCAGACCCAAACGGTAGTTTTCCAATGCGGCCTCTTTTTCACCCAGTTGAGTTAGGAGTTCTGCGTATTGGTAATAACTCTCGGCGCTTTTTTCAAAGCTGAGGCTGGTTTCCAGATAAAGTTTGGCTTTGCCCCACAATTGGCGAGCCATGCAAATGCGGGCTAAGCTTAATAACAGTGTGGCACTTTGTTGGTGTTCTACTAACCACATTTCAGCGCAGTTTAACTGCTGGGTTGTGTCCTTTTTTATCGCCAAGCCATAAGCGTTTGCCAGCTGTTCATCCCAACTGTGATTAAGCTGTTCTCGCAAAATTGTTTCTGCCAACTCCATCTCTTCTGCTTGTATTAGTTTTTGACTGTACGCGTGGACAATCAATGGGTTTTTTTGATTCTCTTTGCAGAGTTTTGACCAGAGAACTTTATTGTCTTCAATGTTTGGGCTTTGTTTTAGTAAAATACCCCAGCTTTGTTGTTCCAAATTAAGTAATTCTGTTTCAGTTAGGATACTTTTTTTACGCAGCTGAGGTAGGCTATTAAAAATCGTTTGCCACTGATTTTTTTGCTGTTGATATTGTAGGTTTAGTTTTTTAAACAGTGGGTGTTGAGGGTTGGTTTTTTTTACTTGGTCTAGAATTTTTTTAGCATTTTTTGTCTGTTCATCATTTAAATACCAGCTGGCTAAACTGAGATTCAGTGCTGTTGCTGCGTGGCTGTGCTCATTCAAGGCCGTTTGAATGTAATCATCGCGGCGTTGGGATTCTCCCATTTGATGTGCGCAGTGAGCCGCAAGTAGGCAGTTGATCAGAGGAGCTTCACTCTGTTTTATGTAGCGGGTGCAGAGTTGTTCAGCTTGTGACCAGTGCTGCTCAAGCATCTCGGTAAAGGCACGGCGCAGGCTTCGATGTGCGCGCAGGCGGGCTTTTTCAGTTTGGCGAGAGTGCAGTTTGTTTGGAATTTTAAATATAAATTCCAATAAGCGAATCGCAACATGCAGTAAAACATAAAATAGGAGGATGGCACCGAGCAAAACAGCCAAGGTGCTCTCTATGCTGAGGTTATCATAGCCGATCAGCAGATAGCCTGGATCCTTTTGGATCATTAAACCAGCAGCCACAGCTAAAAAGAGTAAAACCAGTGTTGAGATCAGCGTTATCATTACTGTTTCTCCTCAACAGGTTTTTGGGCTGGGTTTTTAGAGTGGGTGTTTCTGATGTTATGGATCAAATCGAAAGCGGGTTTTAGATTTATTTCTTCTACAGACAAATTGACATTGAGTAGATTGTTTAACTCAGATAAATAGTGTCTACCACTCTCTGTGTTGATATTGTAACTGTTTTTAACAAAATCTAAGCTGGCTGCAATATGATTTTTATAACTCTTAGCTTCATAACGCAGCAGTGCAATGCGAGCGGCTCCCAATTTTAGAATAAGTTTTTCATCTGTTTGTTGTTGATTATTGCTAGAAAAATCTTTAATCACACGGCCATCTTGACGCACGACGACAAATTTTTCTAAGGTTTTCCAGATTGAATTTGTCTCTGTGTTTTTGTTGTCTTCTTGTTGCCCTTTGTTTTTAATCTGAACTGCGATGGGTGATAAGGTTTCAACTCGTTTTTCCAGTTTATGAAGTTTGATAACCGTATTGCCAATCTCAGGTGTTTTGACACGGTTTAGCTGTTGAACTGTTTGGTTTAGAGTATTGAATAATAAATTTACATTATTCTCTTTGGGCAAAGCCTGTACTCGTTGCATGGCTGTGAACAGTGCTTTGGCTGCGCCATTTCGATTGTGTAATAAATTAACTTGATAGTGGGAAATTCTAAGTAGGTATTCAATTTCGCTGAGAACCGCTGCTTGGCTGCTATTATGGCCGACTTGGTTGATGCGATTGCGCAGTGAGTTATCCACCCCTTGCAATTGTCTCTTTAATTCAGTTATATTTTTTTGTTGTGTTAAATTTAGTTGTTGCACATTTTGTTGCAATTGTTCAATACGTGGGTCACTGCCAAGTTTAGCCAGATCTGCGGCGCGTTGTTGAGGAATGGATAGCAGCTGTTGCTGAAGTTTACTCTGCAACTGTTTTATCATTTCCTGTTGTTGATAAAGATAGGTAGAGAGTGCAATGGCAGATAGAGCGAATAAAAAAGCGAATAGAGCAGAAAGATTAGAAGCTTGCTTCTCAGGTTTTTTATCAACAATCTTGCTTGGTTTTTGAATCGCTTTTTTTGTTTCTTGTGGTGAATTTTTATTCACAGCTGTGGTTGAGGTCTTAGCGTTTGTCTCATTCATGGTTTTGATCCAAGGTCATGCGGTCTGCGTGTTTAATAATGGTGTTGCTGATTTCAAGATCGCTGGCTTGTGGGCTGATCACAGTCCAATTTTTAAAGCCTAACTCCACTGCTAATCGTTGTGTCCGTTTGCTGATCAATAGCAGAGGGGTCTGTTCTAAATAAGCTCTTCCTTGGCTGCCGGTGCCTACCATAGCATAAAGCGTGTTTAGACTTTTACTGCTGGTAATGATGATCAACTGAATCTTATTTTGTTGCCAGAGTGGCAGTAAAACCTCTGACTTGTTGGGGGTGGGGCGGCGTTGATAAAACTCAAGGTAATCCACCGTGGCACCGCGTTTTTTCAGTTGTTGGGCAAGGTATTCACGACCGCCTTGACCCCGAAAAATCACAATGCGCTGGTTTTGTAGGTTCTGCATAGAGGGCAGTTCCAACAGTGCCTCGCTGTTAAAGCGTTCTTTAGGGAAAAAATCCACGTTAAATTGGTGTTGTTGTAAGGTTCTGGCACTGCCTTGGCCAACCGCTGCAATTTTTAGCCCTATTGGCCAGTCGCCGCGCAGCTGTTTTAAAGCAAACGTAACCGCGTTGGGGCTGATGAAGATGGCTAAATCGTAAAGGGATAATTGCCCAAAAACACGCTGTTGTGGCGGTTTTAATTCGCTGGCTGTGATCTGTAATAAGGGGCAACGAATCACGTTTGCCCCTAGGCTACTAAGGCGTTGGCAGAGCGGCTCGGCTTGATGTTCGGGGCGGGTGACGACGATGCCCAAACCGTATAACGGTTTTGCTTTGGCCATATTAACTGGGATGGATGCCCATGTTATTGAGAATGGCGCGTGCGCCGCTGTCAAGCAGGGTCTCGGCCAGTTGTGTGCCGAGCTGTTCTGCCTGCTGAGCAGAGCCATGGATTTCAGCGCGCACCACCTGTTTGCCATCGGGGCTGCCCACCAACCCGCGCAGGTGCAGTTGCTCGTCATCAATGATGGCATAACCGCCGATGGGCACTTGGCAGCCACCCTGTAGGCGACGGTTCATGGCGCGTTCTGCTGTGACGCGCAGAACTGTATCAGGGTCATTAAGCGGAGCCAATAAGGTTTCGATACGAGGGTCGTTGAGGCGACATTCAATGCCAACGGCACCTTGACCCACGGCGGGCAGACTCTGTTCCGGTTCGATAAAGGTTTTGATGCGCTCGGGCATCTCCAGACGAATCAGACCGGCGGCGGCGAGAATGATGGCGTCGTAGTCGTCGTTGTCCAGCTTCGCTAAACGGCTGTTGACGTTGCCACGCAGATCAAGCAGTTTGAAGTCGGGGAAACGCTCTTTCAATTGGGTTTGACGACGCAGGGAGCAAGTACCCACACGGGCATCGCTGGGCAGTTCGTCAAGGGAGGTGTAGCGGTTGGAGACAAAGGCATCACGGGGGTCTTCCCGTTGCATAATCACCGCCAACTGAAAGCCTTCAGGCAGTTCGGCAGGCACGTCTTTCATCGAGTGGACGGCAATGTCGGCTTCACCGGCCAACATACCTTCCTCTAACTCTTTGACAAACAAGCCTTTGCCGCCGATTTTGGCCAGTGGGCTGTCGAGAATTTTATCTCCTTGGGTGACCATTTTGACCAACTCGATGTTCAAGTCGGGGTTGAGTGCCTGCAGACGGCGGGCAACTTCGTGGGCTTGCCAGAGGGCGAGAGGGCTTTTGCGGGTGGCGATGCGAATGGTTTGAGTCATAAGAGGTGCTTGCAGCTTTGTTTAAGGCTAATATTAGGGAAATTTTTCAATCCGTTTTTAACAGAAAATGGATTCGATGTCTTGTTTTTCAGGATAAAAAAGAGCGTTTGTGATGTTAAAGTGGCTGTTGTTTTGTTTTTCTGTTGTTCTGTTTCCTTCTGTTTTGCTGGCCGCAGAGGTGCAAGTGGTGAGTGACTTGCGCCAAGAGGCTAAGTTGTCTCAGCAGCGAGGCTTGCCTTTGTTGATCAGTTTTTCAGCGGAGGAGTGTCATTACTGTGAACTGCTTGAAGAGGATTTTTTAGAGCCGCTGTTGTTGCGTCAAGTGGATCGAGATCGAGTGATTATCCGTAAGTTGGAGCTGGATGGGGAGGATGTGCGTGGATTTGATGGTGCGTTGCTTAGTCCTGCCGCTGTGGCGCGTCGTTACGGGGTGACGGTGACACCCACGGTGCTGTTTTTGGATTCGCAAGGAGAGGAGTTAAGCGAGCGCCTGATTGGTATCTCTACCCCAGAGTTGTTTGGCGCTTATTTGGATCAGAGTATTGATCAAGCGCGCTCTGTTTTACGAGCAAAGACGTTTAGTTTTTCCCAAACGCCTTAATTTCAACTCAACTGCATCGCTTTGAGTTTTTTTCTCACCGCAGGCAGGTGACGACGGCTGATGTCCAGACGCTGTTCTGAATTGCGAAAACAGATTAAATAACCGCCTTCGTTGTTTTTCACAATGCCGGAGATGTGGCTGTTGGCCACCAAGGCGTTGCGATGAATGCGGGTAAAACCGTCGTTAAATTCCTCTTGCAGCAGCTTGAGTGAATCTTCGATCAGATCTTCGCCCTCTTTGTGGTGAATGGTGACGTATTTGTGTTCGGCTAAAAAGTAGAGAATCTGCGGCACGGGGATCAGGTTAAGGTTGCCCCGTTGGCGAACACAGATGTGGCTGCGGGCAGTCTGTCGCTCTTCTTGTACTGCGGCGCTGAGTTGAGCGCGATTGGGTTTAACCGCTTTGTGCAAGGCTCGTTCGAGGCGTTCTTTGCGGATCGGTTTCATCAGATAACCCAGCGCATGGGTCTGAAAGGCATCCAGTGCGTGGTCGCTGTAGGCGGTGGTGAAGATGATCGCAGGAGGTTGTTCTAGGGTGGTCAAATGTTGAGCGGCTTCTAGACCGTCCATGCCCGGCATTCTGATGTCCATTAGGATCACGTCGGGCTGTAGGCGATCCGCCAGAGTCAGTGCGCTGTGGCCGTTATCGGCCTCGCCAACCACGGTGTAGTCGGAAAAGTCTTCCAGTAAGCGTTGTAGACGTGAGCGGGCTAGGGGTTCATCGTCAACGATCAGTACGTTCATAGTTTTACTCTCTCTCCCAAAGGGGCTTCCAAAGTAACGCGGTAATGGTTGTTTTTCAGCTGTACGCTCATCTTGCCACGGTTGGCAAAGGCGAGCGCAAAACGCTGGCGAACGTTGTCTTGGGCAATTTGATTGCCCGATTGTGCTTTTTTACCGTCAGTAGGTACGGGGTTGCTGATTTCGATTCTGATGCACTGTTGGCGTTTTTTGGCGGTAATGCGAATGGTGCCGCCTTTGGGCAGTTGTTCAATGCCGTGGTAGACCGCATTTTCCACCAGAGGTTGAATGCTTAAGGCGGGTAGATTGATGGCGTAAGCGGCTTCATCAATGTCCCAGATGACACGCAGACGGCTGCCCAAACGCAGAGATTCGATGCGTAAATAACTGCGTGCCAGCTCAAGTTCGTCTTCTAAGTTAAGGCTTTCACTGCTAGAGAGGCTGGCGCGAAACAGCTCGGAGAGGTCTTCCACCGCTTGTTCGGCCAAAATAGGGTCGGAGCGGGTCAGACTGGCAATGATGTTCATGCTGTTAAAGAGAAAATGGGGGCGAATGCGCGCTTGCAGTGCTCGAATGCGTGAGCGAGCTTCGGCTTCAATGTGCAGTTTTGATTGGTGTTGAATGTAGAGGTAACGCAGGGCAATGGCGGTGATGATCAGGCTGATGAGCAAGTTGCTCAGCAGTGAATCGAGCAACCAATCTTTTTGCAAACTGGCGGCGATGCCGGTGAACAGGGTGATGGCGTAAGAGAGCAGGGTAAAGAGGATCGTTAGGGCTTGAATGAGGCCAAAACTGATTAGAGCGGCTTGCACGTTGTTCAAACGGCGTAAAAATTTTTGCAGTGAGCACATGATGGATATGCTGCTCAGGGCGATCCACTGAATAAACAGGGAAACCAGCGCCAAATAACTGAGGCGATCCATAAAGCTGCCCGGTTGAGCAATGGCGAGAACCATCGCCAATAGTTCGGCGACCAAAATGATTATAATTAAATTCCCTTTTTCACAAAAATCGGGTAGAAAAAGACCGCTCAATTGCGTTGATAGAGGCGGATCTTTATGGGTGATTTGTGCCATAAATTAAGGAAAAACTGTCATTATTGTATAAGTGAATAGGGTTCCGAAAGCCTTTTGTCGGATAAATTGATCATACTCGTGATTATTATAAAAAACTGCAAGTGGTTGATTATTTGAGTTGTTTCACCGCTTAACGGCCATTTTGCTGTTATTAACGGTCAATGTGCTTGCTATACTTGGGAATAATTAACAGTGAGAGGCAAATATGAGTCAGGAAAACAGCAGAAGCAAACTTCTGAGTGGACGTTTTAGTGAGGCCACCGATGCCTTTGTTCAGGAATTTACTGCTTCGATACATTTCGATAAGCGTATGTATCGTCAAGACATCGAAGGTTCACGAGCACACGCCAAGATGTTGACTAAGGTGGGGGTGTTAAATGACGAGGAGTTGACCTCGATTTTAACCGGCCTAAATGAGGTTGAAGCGGATATTGAAGCGGGACGGTTAGAGTGGTCGGTGGCGTTAGAAGACGTTCACATGAACATTGAAGCGCGTTTGACCGACAAAATTGGTCTGGCAGGCAAAAAACTGCATACGGGGCGCTCGCGCAACGATCAAGTGGCGACGGACATTCGTCTCTATCTGCGCGATGAGATGGAGCCTATTTTGGCGCAGTTGCAACGTCTGATGGAGGCTTTGCTGGATCAAGCTGAGAACAACGCCGAGGTGATTATGCCGGGCTTTACCCACCTGCAAACGGCTCAACCGGTCACCTTTGGCCATCATTTGTTGGCGTGGTTTGAGATGTTGATGCGCGATGCGGATCGTTTGTTGGATTGTCGTAAGCGATTTAATGTCTTGCCTCTGGGGGCAGCAGCTTTGGCCGGTACCAGTTATCCCATTGACCGTTTTTACACCGCTGAACTGTTGGGGTTTGATGCGCCAACGGAGAATTCGTTGGATTCGGTTAGTGATCGTGATTTTGCCATCGAGTTTTGCGCGGCTGGTGCTTTGATCATGACCCATCTGTCGCGTTTCTCTGAGGAGCTGGTGCTGTGGGCGTCGGCGCAGTTTGATTTTATTGATCTGCCCGATCGGTTTTGCACCGGTTCTTCCATTATGCCGCAGAAAAAAAACCCCGATGTACCTGAGCTGGTGCGCGGTAAAACCGGTCGAGTGAATGGCAATTTGATCAGTATGTTGACCCTGATGAAATCACAGCCTTTGGCCTACAACAAAGACAATCAAGAAGACAAAGAGCCGCTGTTTGATACTATTGATACCTTGCTGGGCTGCTTACGCGCCTTTGCCGATATGATGCCAGCGGTGACAGCCAAACAAGAGGTGATGTACGCCGCTGCCAAACAAGGGTTTTCCACGGCTACGGATCTGGCTGATTATTTGGTTTGTAAAGGTTTGCCGTTCCGTGATGCTCATGAGGTGGTGGGTAAGGCGGTGCAGTTTGGGGTGCAAGAGGAGCGTGATTTGAGCGAGATGAGCTTGGCAGAGTTGCAGGTTTTTTCAGACAGCATCAGTAAGGATGTGTTTGAAGTGTTGACGCTGGAAGGTTCGGTGGCCAGTCGGGATCACATCGGTGGTACTGCACCAAAACAGGTCAAACAGGCGGTGGTGCGCGGTCGTCAGCGTCTGCTTGATTTGTTGCAAGTAGGCTAAAATGCAGTGCTCAGTTCAGGTATTTGCGACTTAGGTTTTGCAGCGCGTTTTTTACCTGACTGTATTCATTGACCAGCTGTTGTTGTAATAGCTCGGCATGTTCTGCGTCACCAGCACGGCCTTTCTGTTCCAGTTCAAAGGCGACGGCCATTAGACGTTCTGCACCCAAATTTCCGCTGCTGCCTTTGATGCGGTGAGCGGTTTTGGCTAAGGCATCGCTGTCGTGTTGGGCGATGGCGGTGCCGGTTTGTTCAATCAGCTCGGGGATTGTGTCTTGAAATGTCTGTAGCAGAGAAGGCATCTCTTCTTCCATGATGTCGCACAGCTCTTCAAACATTGTCTCGTTGATGGTGGTTCCCATCGTGACTCCTTTCCGTTAAAAAATAGTATCGTATCGCTTATTAAAGAATTTTTATTCTATTATAGTCTCAGTTTTGTTAGAAAATCGAGGAAGATCCTTATCTTTTTCGATTTGCCTCGTATTGATTGGCGACTATGAGGACTTCAGGGACACGTGCTTTTATCGCTGCGGCTATTTCATAAGATAGTCCAGGAATGGGTTTTATGCTGACCCAAAGCACGTTGATTTTTAAATTAAGGTCGGCAAAGACAATTTTGTCTTGATAGAGGTCGAAAATTTTTTCGATCTGGAGCACTGTTTCTTGTTGTTGCTCTAAGGGCTTTTTGTTGAGTTTGGGAATGTGTAGGATAAAATCAAACAGAGAAACGCCGTTTTCATCTCGTTTTGGGGCGCGCTGCCAAAGCGGTTGAGAGGGCTCTAAACCGAGGCTACTTTGCACTGATGTGCCATGTTGTTTGTCGAGTTTCATAATATGATGCGCTCATTTTAATGTTGTTATTAACCATGTTCTTATTTGGTCGATTTCATCGGCACAAAGGCTGTGTGCCATCGGATATTCTGACCATTGAAAGGGGATCTGCTGCTGTTGTAACGTTTGGTAGGAGGTTTGGGCAACATGAATGGGAATGACGGAATCCTGCTGGCCGTGGGCGATAAAAATAGGCTGATTTTTGTGGGGGTGTTTTAGATCTTTTGGCAGAGGCAGATAGGAAGAGAGGATCATCAGACCGGCCAGTGGTTGTGAGGTGTGTAAACCGCAGTGCAGGGCAATGGCTCCACCTTGAGAGAATCCGGCCAGAATGATCTGTGCATGAGCGATGCCGCGCTGGTTTTCTCGTTGGATCAGCTGTTCGACTTGAGCGCAGGAGTGCAAAATGCCTGCGCGGTCTTGTGGGTGCTCAAAGTCCAATGAGGTGAGATCGTACCAAGCGCGCATGGTTTGTTGGCCATTGATGGTAATGGGACGAATCGGAGCGTGTGGGAAGATAAACCGCACCCCACCCAACTCCGTGGGCAGGTGCAGTTCTGGCACGATGGCCTCAAAGTCATGGCCATCGGCTCCCAAGCCGTGCAGCCAAATAACGCTGTTTTTGACCTGTTCGGCGGTCTGTAATTCGACGCACTCTAGGATATTGCTTGTTTGCTGCATTGTGTCTTCTGCCTGTGAGTTTATGCCTTGGGGTTGATTATTTTAGCGCTTTGATTTTCTCGAAGATAGTCAGCCGTTATACTGTGAAAAATTGAATTAAGTGAGTGAATGGCATGTATTTTTGTTGGTCTCGATGGCTTTTTTTTGCGGTAGTGGCCGGTTTGGCGCTGTTGAGCATGTTGAGCGGCTGTGGTTTGAAAGGGCCACTTTATTTGCCAACGGAACCCGCCGCTGAGCCTGTGCAGGCGCAGGAATCTGTGGCTCAAGACAATAATAGGAAGTAGGATGGATTTTTTTGATTATAAAAACAAGCGGTTGTGTGCAGAAAGCGTTGATTTAAAAGAGTTGGCGGCGGAGTACGGTACACCGTTGTACGTCTATTCGCGGGCGACTTTGGAGCGGCATTGGCGTGCCTTTGATGATGCGTTGGCTGAACGTCGTCATTTGGTCTGTTATGCCGTTAAAGCCAACTCCAATGTGGCGGTGCTGAATGTGCTGGCGCGTTTGGGTTCGGGTTTTGACATCGTCTCCGTGGGTGAGCTGGAACGAGTCTTGGCGGCGGGCGGTGATCCCAAAAAGGTGGTCTTTTCCGGTGTGGGTAAACGTTCATCGGAGATTCGGCGCGCACTGCAAGTGGGGATTCGCTGTTTTAATGTCGAGTCGTTGCCAGAGCTGAAGCGGATCAATCGAGTGGCAATGATGGAGGGCAACGTGGCTGCGGTGTCGCTGCGGGTCAACCCCGATGTGGACGCAAAAACACACCCCTACATCTCTACGGGTTTGAAAGAGAACAAGTTTGGCATTGCGGTAGATCAGGCTTTGACGGCGTATCAATATGCGGCTTCGCTGTCGAATTTGCAGGTGGTGGGCATTGATTGCCATATCGGTTCTCAATTGACGGAGATCGCTCCCTTTGTGGCTGCGTTACAGCGCGTTTTGGCGTTGGTGGAAAAGATCGAAGCGGCGGGTATTGAGCTTCAGCATCTGGATCTGGGCGGTGGCTTGGGTATTTGTTACGACGATGAGACACCACCAGAACCACGGCAGTGGGCTGAGGCCTTAAATGCGGTGTTGGGGGATCTGGACAAAGAGATTATCATCGAACCAGGGCGTGCCATTGCGGGTAATGCGGGTATCTTATTGACCGAGGTGGAGTTTTTGAAACCCACGGAGAGCCATAACTTTGCCATTGTGGATGCAGCGATGAACGATCTGCTGCGTCCGGCACTCTATCAAGCGTGGCAGAAGATTGTGCCGGTTCTGCCTCGTGACGGTAAAACAGAGGTGTACGATGTGGTCGGGCCGATCTGTGAAACCGGTGACTTTTTGGGTAAGGGGCGTGAGCTCTGTTTGCAAGAGGGGGATCTGTTGGCGATCCGTTCATCAGGGGCGTACGGTTTTACCATGAGTTCCAATTACAACAGCCGTCCGCGTGCCGCTGAGGTGATGGTGGACGGTGAGCACGCGCATCTGGTGCGTGCTCGTGAAACTGTGCAACAGTTGATGGTGGGCGAAAGCCTATTGCCGGAGTGAGAAAAGATCATGTTGCTTAATTTTACAAAAATGCACGGTTTAGGTAATGACTTTGTGGTGATTAATGCCTTTGAAGCCCCTGTGAATTTAGGTGTTGAGCAGTTGAGGTTTTTGGCGGATCGTCATGTTGGCGTGGGCTGTGATCAGATTTTGCTGGTGGAGCGGGCGCAGAGTGAACACGTGGATTTCCGTTATCGCATCTTTAATGCCGATGGTGGTGAAGTGCAGCAGTGCGGCAACGGTGCGCGTTGTTTTGCCCGTTTTGTGCTCGATGAGGGGTTGAGTAACAGCGCTGTGATCCCAGTAGAGACCGCAGGTGGCAATATTGTTTTGTACCTGCAGGAGGACGGTCAGGTGAAGGTCAATATGGGACAGCCTCGTTTTGAGCCTTCGGCATTGCCTTTTTTGGCCAATGAAGTCGCACACTCTTATTTGTTGGAAGTGGAGGGTCGGTCATATCAAGTTGGGGCGGTTTCGATGGGTAATCCTCATGTGGTGTTACAAGTAGAGGATGTTGATTTGGCTGCGGTTTCATCTTTGGGGGCATTGATTGAAGTTCATGATCGTTTTCCTGAGCGGGTAAATGTCGGTTTTATGCAGATTCTGGATCGTGATTCGATTCGGCTGCGGGTTTTTGAGCGTGGTGCGGCGGAGACCTTGGCCTGTGGCACCGGTGCGTGCGCGGCGGTTGCGGTAGGGCAACGGCAAGGTTTATTGGCGGACAAGGTGCAAGTCACATTGCCAGGAGGCACTTTGTCCGTTGAGTGGCAGGGAGAAGGTCATGATCTGTATATGACTGGGCCAGCAGAGCGAGTTTACCAAGGAGAGATTGAGTTATGAAAAACCAGTTGAACCCAGCACAGTCCACAGAACTGCCCAGTGAGGCGGAAGTGAGGCGTTATCTTGCTCAGAATCCTGATTTTTTTGAGCGTAATGGGGCATCGTTAGAGACGTTGGAATTGAAACACGCTTGCGTCCCAGCCGCTTCATTGATTGAACGACAGGTACAGCAGTTGCGAAGCCGTTCACAGCAGTTGGAATTGAAGCTGCAAGAGCTGCTGCGGGCGGCGGGCAATAATGATCGTCTGGCTGAGGCGCTGCAACAGTTGGCTTTGGGGCTGTTTAAGGCCAAAAATATTGCTGCTGCGCTTTCCTTAACTGAAGATCTGCTGAAGCAGCAATTTTTGGCAGATCAGGTTGTGATTCGTCTGCAGGTTGAAATGCCCAAACGCACGGCAAAAAAAATCCAACACTATTTTGTCGCTGAGGCTGGTAACTGGTCTGTGTTTGAGGATCTGTTGTTGAGCGGTCGTATTGTCTGTGGGCGCTTGCTGAGCGATCAGCTGCGGTTTTTTTCTCTACAAAGTGAGCTGCAAAAAGGCTCTCATGCGTTGATGCCTCTGCTCAGTGGGGAGCGAATTTTAGGAGTGATGATGATCGGAAGCCATGATCCCGATCGTTTTAGTCCAACTATGGGGGTTGATTTTTTAAATCATTTCTCTCAATTGCTTGCCGGTCGTTTGGCGCAGTTTTTTAAATAGTTGCTGGTTTTTTATAAATATGCCCTCCGATTTACAACAGGATATGCAGCAGTTTTTGCAGGTGCTTTCTGTGGAGCGGCGTTATTCTTCCTACACCATTAATGCGTATCAGCATGATATCAGCGACTTTTTACGTTTTTGTCAGCGTGCTTCCTTGTCCAGTTGGAAACGCGTGGGGCAGGCTGAAGTGCAGCGTTATATCAGTATCAGTCATCAACGTGGATTGAGTGGTCGCTCTCTGGAGCGTCGTCTATCGGCGTTGCGTTCGCTGTTTAAATTTTTATTGCGTGAAGAGTTGATGGTGCATAATCCGGCGGTGATGGTACATGCCCCCAGTGGTGAATACACCTTGCCGGTGATTCCTGATGTGGCGCAGGTGCAGGCGTTATTAGAATCGATGTTAACAGGACGTTTGGGCAGTCGTGATCGAGCCATGATGGAGTTGTTTTACTCTTCTGGGTTGCGCTTGATGGAATTGACCTCATTGAACATCACTGATTTGGATCAACCGGATGGTTCGGTGCGGGTGCGGGGTAAAGGCAGCAAAGATCGCATTGTGCCGGTGGGTGAAAAAGCCTGGTTGGCGCTTCGATCTTGGTTTGTGGCGCGAGAGAGTATGGCCAATGCCGATGAGACGGCGCTGTTTGTTTCGCAACGAGGAACGCGTATTTCCGTGAGGGCGATTCAGTCGCGGTTGCGTTATTGGTCAGAGCGGTTGCAGTGGCACCACGCATTGCATCCGCACATGTTGCGTCATGCGTTTGCCAGCCATATTTTGCAATCCAGTGGTGATCTGCGCGGGGTGCAGGAGTTGTTGGGTCATGCGGACATTGCGACCACCCAGATTTACACTCATCTTGAGTTTCAGCATTTGAACGAGGTGTATCAGCGGGCGCACCCTCGGGCGCGGAAAAAAGGCTCAGAGTCTTGATTGAGATGTCGGGTTAGATGTTATCCCAGACCGAATCAAAATAACCGTCCTGTTTTTTCTCTTTTTTCTCTACGTGTTCATCGTCGCTGGTATTGATGTGGAATTGAGTAAAAAATCCCGTATGGCGCAAAATATCTTTGAATTGAACGTGCATATCTTTGTTCATGATTTTGATATTGGCACGACTTCCCACTTTATACATGTGTGATGGCGTCAGCAGAGAGGTGGGCTGATCCAGAGACATGTCTTCAGGAAAAAAGAGACACTCCTGCTGTTGTTCGCTGGCGAAGGTTGGGTTTTTGGTTTCCACATTGACTGCAAAAGCACGGGATGAAAGCGCTTGTACGCCGATCTCAAAGGTCTGCTTTTCCAGAAAACGCATCCAGCGAATGACGCCAATTCTCCAAGAGGCGTTGCCATTGCGATCATTTTCTCTTAGGCCGAGAATTTCACCAACGTGAGCTTTGGATTGGCTGGCACCCCGTCGAAGTAGGCCAAAACCACCTGGGCTGGTATTGAGTAGGCTCCATTGTTGATCGTCTTTTTTTGCCTGTGGTTTGTTGTTTTGTTTTTTTTCTGTCTGTTTTTCTTTTTCTTGTTCGTAGTGGTTGTTAAAGACGTTTCCACTGGCGATGTTTTCCCATGAGTCAGAGGCGATTTGGCTGCCTCTAGAGCCAGGGTGGTTGATAAAACCACTGCTACCGGCGTTGCGTCGTTCTTCGATGGGAATAATTTGCAGGTGCATCATGTCTGGGTTGAAGGCATTGGGGGCTGCTTTTGGTTTGTTTGCCGCCGGTGTGCTGGTGGCAGCAACTTCAGCCAGTATGCTGTCGTGAATCGCTTTCAGGCCGATCTCGACGATGGCTGAGGTTTTTTTCGGAATACGACTGTGAGCGCGTTCGATGCTCATGCCCCAATTAACCCACAGGCGTTTTTGAGCGTTGGGAGAGAGGCCATCACCTTCCATCAGAGGAGAGTTGACGTCTTCATCTTCGTTCATGTGGGTGCTGAGTTTGGCCAGCAGTTTGCGCACATCCAGCCAGCGAATTTTTGCGCCAAAGGTGGGGCGCAAATAATCGAGGCTGACAGGCGGTTTGTCACTGTCCAAATTGACCCCAAACAGCCGTCCCAGAGGCGCTGTATTTTGGCTGAGTTGCAAATTACAAAGTTCAGTCCACTCTTCTAGGTCGGTGTAAATGCGTTCCGCTTCACCTCGATGCAGGGTTTCAGGGTGTGCTAAGGCGAGCATCAAAGCGCGTTTGTAGATCTGGCTGATGCTGAGTTTGTCACGTCGTTGCAGCTCGCTGTCTTTGATGGGCAACTCGTGCAGTTGTTTCTCTTCGGCATAATGGTAGAGCTGATGCAGGTCGTACCACAGGCTTTCGGGGATCAGGGTGTAGACCTGAGCGCAACGCAACATGACGCTAGAGAGGTAGTTCATGGCGCGTTGCAGACCGAGAGTGATGTAGCGATTGTGCAGTTGAGAGCGCTCTTGGGTGCCGTCATTAACTACGATTTTGTAGCCGTAAGCCATCTCTTGTAGCAGTGCCAAGTTGAGATCAAAGATTTTACGGGATCGTTCCGGCAGTGGCAGGCTCAAAGAGAGGTAACGTTTCTGCAAGTGATTGTTGATGACGCGCGCCATGGGGCGAAAGGATTCTAGGTATTCCAGCCGTTGGCGAGGGGCAATGATCTCTCGGTTCATCTGCTTTAGAGTAGTAAAAAATTCACGTATCGATTTTTGCACCGTGTTCTCTTGTTGTTCCACTAACCACCGTTTCACCAGACGCGGCGAGCCGCAGAATGCAGAAAATTCGGTTTTTTCTTGGTTTGGAATACAGAGCTTCATAGTCGATTGAGGTGCCTTGGGTTTAGCGTAAAAACGTAACTTACTTAGGTTCCATGAATTGTACCAGTTTCCTGAATAGCACAACATAATCCGTTTTTAACTCAAGGAATGCGGAGAATTTTTTATCGGTTTCTTATGGGTAATTTGTCAGACTTGCCGTTCTTGTTAAGTTTTGGCTTGTGCTGTGGGGGGGGTGATTAGGAAAAGCAAAAAAGGGGGCGGTTGTTTCGAGCCTCTTTGGTGTAGAATTGCCGCCATTCGATTAACGGGAGAGACATCTTGCAGCAGTATCGTGGAACCACGATTATCTCCGTGCGACGGGGAAATCAAGTCGTTATTGGCGGCGATGGTCAAGTGACCTTAGGAAACACGGTTATGAAAGGCAACGCGCGTAAAGTGCGCCGTCTTTATAATGATCGCGTGATTGCCGGTTTTGCCGGTGGCACTGCCGATGCGTTTACTTTGTTTGAGCGTTTTGAAGCCAAGTTGGAGATGTACTCGGGCAACTTGACCCGCGCAGCGGTGGAAATGGCCAAAGATTGGCGCACCGACCGTATGTTGCGTCGTTTGGAAGCCTTGTTGGCGGTGGCGGATGCGGAGAGTTCTTTGGTGATTTCGGGCAACGGTGATGTGATTGATCCGGAACACGGTCTGATTGCCATCGGTTCTGGTGGCCCGTTTGCCCAAGCGGCAGCGCAGGCGTTGTTGGAAAACAGCGAATTGAGTGCGCGCCAGATTGTTGAAAAGAGCCTCAATATTGCGGCGGATATCTGCATCTACACCAATCACAACTTGACCATTGAGGTGCTGGAGACCGAGTAAGGTCTCTTACCTTTTAGACATTCAGTTTGTTTGAATTGCATTTTACCCCCTAGGAAGTGTGTTAAAGCTATGTCACAGATGACTCCGAGAGAGATTGTTCAAGAGTTGGACAAACACATCATTGGCCAAAACGCCGCCAAACGCGCGGTGGCTATTGCCCTGCGTAATCGCTGGCGTCGCCAGCAGGTGGACATCAGCCTGCGCAATGAAATTACGCCGAAAAATATTTTGATGATCGGTCCGACGGGGGTGGGTAAGACCGAAATCGCTCGTCGGCTGGCAAAACTGGCCAATGCGCCGTTTATCAAAGTGGAAGCGACTAAGTTCACCGAAGTGGGCTATGTCGGGCGTGATGTTGAGTCGATTGTGCGCGATCTGATGGATGTGGCGATTAAAGTGACCCGTGAGCAGGAGATGGAAAAGGTTCAGTTTCGCGCCGAAGAGGCAGCGGAAGAGCGCATTCTTGATGCTTTGTTGCCACCTTCACACGATGAGTTTGGTAATAAAGAGCGTTCCAGCGAAAACGGCACACGGCAGAAATTTCGCAAGATGTTGCGTGAACATAAATTAGATGAGCGTGAGATTGAGATTGATCTGCTCGCACCCAGCATGGGGGTGGAGATTATGGCTCCTCCCGGCATGGAAGAGATGACCCAGCAGTTGCAGGGTCTATTTCAGAACATGGGCAATCAGCAGAGCAAAAGCCGCAAATTAAACGTGGCCGAAGCGTTCAAGCTGCTCACCGATGAGGAAGCGGGCAAACTGGTCAATGAAGAGGAGATCAAGCTCAAGGCGTTGGACAACGTGGAGCAGAACGGCATCGTTTTTCTGGATGAGATTGATAAAGTCACTCGTCGTGGCGAGCAGAGTGGCGGCGATGTTTCTCGTGAAGGGGTGCAGCGGGATCTGCTGCCGTTGGTGGAGGGCTGTACGGTCTCGACCAAGTTTGGCATGGTGAAAACCGACCACATCTTGTTTATCGCTTCGGGCGCGTTTCATCTGGCCAAACCTTCGGATCTGATTCCTGAATTGCAGGGTCGTCTGCCGATTCGAGTGGAATTGCAGGCGCTCAACAGCGACGACTTTGTTCGCATTCTGACCGAACCCGATGCCTCCTTGACCGAACAATACAGCGCGTTGATGGAGACCGAAGGCGTGCCGTTGAGTTTTACCACAGAAGGCATTCAACGCATTGCTGAAGCGGCGTGGCAAGTAAACGAGCGCACAGAAAACATCGGTGCCCGTCGCCTGCATACGGTGATGGAGCGATTGCTGGAAGAAGCCTCCTTTGCAGCGGCAGATCTGCCCTCGGGAGAATCAATTAAGGTGGATGTGGCCTACGTCGATCAGCACTTGGGTAACTTGGTGCAGGACGAAGATTTGAGCCGCTACATCCTATAGCGAGTTTTACTTTTTGGAGTTATTGTTATGCCTAAACCTACTGATATTACCTACCACAGCACCTCTCGCATGTTGGATTTAACCTTTGATGACGGTTATTCATGCAGTTTGAGTGCAGAGTATTTGCGTGTGTTTTCCCCTTCGGCTGAAGTACAGGGGCACGGTCCTGGTCAAGGGGTGCTGCAATACGGCAAACAAGATGTGATGATTAAGGGCATTGAGCCGGTGGGCAATTACGCGCTGTTGTTCCGCTTTGATGACAACCACGAGACGGGGATTTTCTCTTGGGAATATTTGCATCGTTTGGGGGAAAATGCCGATGCCAACTGGGAAGATTACCTGCAACGTTTGGCTGCCGATGGCAAAAAACGCGATATGAATGAAGGCTCTGTTTAAGGGTCGAGTGTTACTGTGTAAGCCGAGTAGATTATGAAAAAGCAGACGCATTTTGGTTACCAGAAGGTGGCCGCCGAAGAGAAAGCGGGCAAAGTGGCGGAGGTATTTCACTCGGTGGCGAGTAAATACGATGTCATGAACGATCTGATGTCGATGGGTGTGCATCGAGTCTGGAAACGTTTTGCCATCGGTCAATCGGGGGTCAGAGCGGGGCATCGGGTGTTGGATTTGGCTGGTGGTACCGGTGATTTGGCGGCTAAGTTGGCGGATCGAGTTGGCCCGAGTGGCGAGGTGATTTTGTCGGATATCAACGCCTCGATGCTGCTGGAGGGGCGAGATCGTCTGATTGAAGCGGGCAAGATCAACAATACGCGGGTGGTGCAAGCCAATGCGGAATGTTTGCCTTTTCCAGACAACTATTTCAACTGCATCACCATCGCTTTTGGTTTGCGTAACGTCACGGACAAAGACAAAGCGTTGCGTTCCATGTTGCGGGTTTTGAAACCTGGTGGGCGTCTGCTGGTGCTGGAGTTTTCTAAACCGACGGCTCCGGCTCTTGCGCCTATCTATGATTTTTACTCTTTTAAACTGCTGCCGTTGATGGGTAAAGTGGTGGCCAATGACGCAGAAAGTTACCGTTATTTGGCTGAATCCATTCGTATGCACCCTGATCAAGACACATTAAAAGGCATGATGGCCAGTGCTGGTTTTGAACGCTGTGAATACTTTAACCTTAGCGGTGGCATTGTGGCGCTGCATCGAGGTTATAAGTTTTGATCCTGCCGGATCCGTTGATTGATCTAATTGAAACTGCGTTTAATGCTCTGTTGGAGTTGGATGAAGGGGTGGCTCCTCGTCTGCGGGCGATGCAAGGCAAGGTTATTACGGTGCAGATCGACGGTCTTGATCTGCGTCTGCATTTTGCCCCTCAGGCTTCGGGTATGCAGTTGTTGAAATCCTTTCAAGGGTTGTCTGATACCTTGATTTCAGGTACGCCTTTCTCTTTGTTGTCGTTAAAAAGCCAGCCGGGTCGCGCTCTGTTTCGTGGTGAGGTTTCTATTCAGGGTGATGTGACGTTGGGTAAAAAATTCAATCGTCTGTTTGAGCAGTTGGATATTGATTGGCCTGAACACGTCTCGTTTTTGTTTGGTGATTTTGTTACCTATCAACTGGAGCGCGGTGTCAAACAGCTGAAAGACTGGGGCGCGCGCAGTGGTCATTCTGTGCAGCAAGACATTGCAGATTACTTGCAAGAGGAGGCGGAGGCGCTGCCTACGTCTTATTGCGTTGAAGATTTTTTAGCGCAAATCGAAGCGTTACGCAGTGATACGGATCGTCTACAGGCACGGGTCGAACGTCTGCTGAATTTGTCTGTTAAGGAGTCTATCGAGTGATCGGTCCGACACAAATTTTACGTTTGTTTCATATCAATCGAGTTTTGTTACGCCACGGCTTGGATGAGATTGTGTTTGCGACTCACCTGTTTCGTCCGGTTCGTTTTCTGTTGCTGCTCTCGCCTTGGCACTGGTTTAAAACCGAACAGCGTTCTGCGCCGCGTGGGGTTCGGATTCGAAAAGCGTTGGAAGAGCTGGGACCGATTTTTATTAAATTTGGCCAACTGCTCTCTACCCGTCGCGACGTGTTGGACGATGACATTGCCGATGAGTTGGAAAAGTTACAGGATCGGGTGCCACCATTTGATGCCCAGCAGGCGCAAGAGCTGATTGAGGCGGCGTTGGGTGAGTCGGTTGAGCAGGCTTTTTCGGAGTTTGAAAAAATTCCGCTGGCCTCGGCTTCCATTGCTCAGGTACATGCGGCAACCTTGAAAGACGGTCGTGAAGTGGTGGTTAAAGTATTGCGCCCCGATATTTTGCAGGTGATCAAACGAGATGTGGCGCTGCTCTACATTGTGGCCGGTTTGGCGGAGCGTTTTTGGTCTGAAGGGCCGCGTCTGCGCCCTCGTGAGATCGTCGCCGAATACGAAAAGACCATTTTGGATGAGCTGGATCTGGTGCGTGAAGCGGGTAACGCCAATCAGTTGCGGCAGAATTTCATCAACTCTGACATTCTCTACATTCCTGAAATCATCTGGCCGATGACGCACAAAAACGTCATGGTGATGGAGCGGATCTACGGGGTGCCGGTGAGTGATCTCAAAACTCTGCAAGCGCGTCAGATTGATTTTAAAATCTTGGCGGAACGGGGTGTGGAGACCTTTTTTACACAGGTGTTTCGGGATAATTTTTTCCATGCAGACATGCATCCAGGCAATGTGTTTGTTAATTGTGATGACCCACAAGATCCGAAATACATTGCAGTGGATTTTGGCATTGTGGGCAGTCTTTCACCGGACGATCAGCGTTATTTGGCTGAGAATTTATTGGCCTTTTTTCATCGTGATTACAAACGGGTGGCGCAGCTGCATGTGGATTCGGGTTGGGTGCCGGTGGGGACGCGGGTGGATGAGTTTGAGGCGGCGATTCGCACCGTTTGTGAGCCGATTTTTGAACGCCCCCTGAAAGAGATCTCTTTTGGGCAGTTGCTGGTGCGTCTGTTCCAGACCGCGCGCCGCTTTGATATGACCGTGCAGCCGCAGTTGGTGCTGCTGGAAAAGACCTTGCTGAACATCGAAGGTTTGGGGCGACAGCTCTACCCTGATTTGGATTTGTGGCAGACCGCCAAACCCTTTTTGGAACGCTGGATGAGCGAGCAAGTGGGGCCGAGAGCGGTATTTAACTCGATTAAGCAGGAGCTGCCCATCTGGGGTGAGGCGCTGCCAAAATTGCCGGGTTTGCTCTATGAATTATTGCAACACGCGCACGAAGATCGCCTTAAAGCCAGCTCGCAGGTGGATGAGTTGGCGCGTTTGCGCTTGGAGATGCGCCAAGCCAATCGGCGCAGCGTTTTGGCCATTATTGGGGTGGGTTTGCTTGTGAGTGCGGCGGTTATTTTTGGTCTGGACGGGTATCAGCCGTTGATGTTAGCCGGTGCGCCCTTGGTGAGCTGGGCATTGGGTTTGGCGGGTGGTGTGTTGTTGGTCTCGGCTTTGTCTGAGGTGAGAGATTAGTTATATTGGCCTGTTATAACGTTTGTTTAGCAGCCATGTAAGGTCAAATACCATGTCCAGTGTTTTATTTTCTCGTTCATTGGTTTTGCCGGTTTCAGCGCATAAAGTGGTTAAAGTTCAGGCGTTAAGCCGAGTTGTTGCGATCACAGAGCAGCAAACGGCTGTGGTGAGACTTCCTGTAGAAACAGACTTTTCTGGTGAATACATTGCACTGGAGAAGCCTGATTGTGCAGCTGGATCGGCGCGTATTTTGAGTGATCGGCTGGCAAGTATTGATAAAAAATTGGATTTTTATCTGCAACATCAAGCGCTTGAGATTAGGTCTCGTGCTTCGTTAGGTTTAAATATTGACTGCTTACTCTGATGTCGGCTGTGTGCTCTGTTTCATCTTGGCTCGATTTTTCAACAGCAACAGAAGAGTGAAAAGCAGCAGGCCTCCTTGCAGCAATAAACCTTGCATATTTGGATAGATTCCCAATAGTTCAATAGTAGGTAGATCAATAGGAGTTAGTGGTAAATTGCCACTTTTTTGCAGAGCAGAAATGCCTTTGCCGATAAAAATCGTGCTGACCATTAACATGCAGAGCGTACCTGCTCGCAGGGCGGAGAGGGAGGTGATGTTGTAACAGAGTCGCTGTAGCAGCCAGAGTATGATGGTGAAGACAATTAAAGCGCTGATAAAGCCCAGCAGGATTAGACTTTGACCCTCAAGGTTGGTTTGGTTCCAAAGGCTGGGATAGGCCAATAGCAGTTCAAAAATATCTCGGTAAGCCACCACAAAGACCAAGATAAACATGCTTGATAAGACTTTATCACTGAGTTTTTTTTCGCCATTTTTCTCCTGTGGGTGTTTCTGATGTGTTTCGTTGTTAAGGGTTAAGGCATTATAAATCAGTAAGATGGTGGCTAGAAGGGCGGTGAAGAATTCTTTGGTCTCATTACCAGAACCGAGGGAAAGGTTTAACTCTTTGGCAAAAAACCAAGTCATAATGCTGAGTATCAAAGCACTGACCAGACTGAGATAAAGCCGGTGATAAACACCAGATGTGGTGGTTTTTAACAGCAGCATGGTGACAATCAGAATAATTAACAGGGCTTCAAAGGCTTCTTCTAACAGCAGCAGTAAGGCATTTTTATAGGCCGTTGTAGCATCAATCAGAGTCGTGGAGAGTCTCTGTTCGGTTTTTTGTAATTGATTATCAAGTGTTTCAACTTGCTGTTGGAGCTGTGATAAATGTTTGCCGCTGCGAATTGATTTACGATAATAGATCATATTGACTTCAATATCGCGTAGCAGGCGTGGGTCGATGGCTCTTAAGTTGTCTTCCACTGGCTCAAAACCTTGCAGGTAAGCATCTACTGCCAGTTGGTAGGCTTCTTGTTTATCACCGTGCTGGTAGGCATGCAGGCTGTTTTGCAGTATGTGGCGTGCTTTGTTTAGCGGTGAGTCGGAGTCGCTAAAAAACAGCACTCTTGGGTTTGAGCGTAGAAAAGCCAGCAGAGAAAGGCTCTGGTCGCCGTATTTTTCTGTGACTTGATTCGGGGTCAGAGTGGCGAGAGTTTGGGGATTTGATAGCGGATGTTGTGCGCCGAGGGTTCGCCAGAGCTTCTGCCCTTGTTGATATTCTGTTTCGCTGGCTCCCATTTGCCCGACATAAAAGGCCAGACTCCAGCGTTCAAGGTTACTGAGCTGTGGATAGGCCTGCATGGCACTGTGATCAACACCCATGGTGATGGTGCTGTAGAGGCCATATAGGGTGCGTTCCAGATAACGCTCTCGGTGCAAAAAATTGATGGGAGGCGGGGAGAGTGTGGCTGCTAGAGGGCCGTTACCGTCTCCTTGTTTGCCATGACACTGGGCACATTCTTGAATGAAAATGTGCTCGGCTTGCTCCATATCCAATTGTGAGTTGGGTACGACGATGACATTAAACTGATTGATCAATTCAAAGCGCAGCTTGCCGATTAGATTGCTTATGATTGTGCTGTTTTGTTTCTCTTTGATACGTTGACGCAGGTTTAAGGCGAGAGAAACGATTTCACTTTGGCGGCGACCAACAGGGAGTAGCTCTGCCAAAACAACAACGGTATCCGAAAATTCCAACATCTCCTTGTATTCGCTACGATTTACAATTATTCCATTGTGAATCGCTTCCGGATAGTCGATAGCAACGTAATCGATCATCTGTAACAGTCGTTGTGCTTTGGGGCTAGGAGATGCAACGGCACTGATATTGACGAGTAACAGCAGTAAAAATAAAATTCTTGGTATTTTCATGATGGACAGTACGTTCATAGAGCAAGAGTAACTGGGGCTTGATAGTAGAGAGTTTATTCTTGCACAGCAAATAGGTTAAAACCAACAGGGTCTTTGTCGCAGGGCTAAAGTAGGCTTTTGTTAGGATGTCAATTGATGTACCTTTTTTAAGGTAAGTTGTTGAAGTTGTTTTATTTTTTTTATATTACCCATTCTTTTTTCAAGATAATCCAACAAGCTGAGAGCCTCTTGGTAGGCAATGACAGCGGTTTTATCGCGTTTTTGGGTGAGCTGTAGATTGGCAAATGTAATTAAATTCAGTGCCAGTCGATGTTTGTTTTTGTCGTTATCTTGTTTCTGGTGCAGGCGGCGACGGATTTGCAGAGCGATTTTGCAGTAATGTAGAGCACGGCTGGACTGTTTTTGTTGGCGATAGAGGGTGGAGATTTTTTCTAAAATTCGGCCTAAATTCAGCAATATTTCCGCTTTATCACCGTCTCTAAGGTGACGTTCTTGTTCCAGTTCTAGGGCATTTTGGTAATGGGTATGTGCCTCTTTTGGGCGATTGTGCAGGGCAGCACGTTGTCCTTGTTGGCAGAGCTGTAAAGAGTGTTGTTGAGTTTTGTGTCTGGTGTTGCTCTGTTCTGTTGCCATGATTGCCAACATAAGGTTGCAGTGAGGAGTCCAGTGTATGCCTTTTTTGCACGGAAATCTGTGCCGTTGGATCACAGTTTTGTTGCCGAACAGGCTCTTGGCAGCCGCTTTTGTTACACTGCTTCGTCATGGAAACCTCAACTTTATTAGACCGTTTAAACGACGCGCAACGGCGTGCGGTGAGTGCCGCTGCCGATCAGCATTTGCTGGTGTTGGCCGGAGCGGGCAGCGGTAAAACCCGCGTTTTGACTCATCGCATGGCGTGGTTGTGTCAACAACATCACCTTTCGCCTTACAGTTTATTGGCTGTGACCTTTACCAACAAAGCCGCAGCCGAGATGCGCTCGCGTCTCGGCGAGCTGTTGCAGATGCCCGTCAGTGGCCTCTGGGTGGGAACGTTTCACGGTTTGGCGCATCGCCTGTTGCGCCTGCATTGGCAAGAGGCGGGGCTGCCGCAGAACTTTCAGATCATCGACAGCGACGATCAACTGCGCTTGGCAAAACGCATCGTCAAAGAGCTGGGCTTGGATGACAAACGCTGGCCACCGAAACAGGCGGTCTGGTTTATCAATGCGCGCAAAGAAGAGGGGCGGCGAGCCGCGCATTTGGAGGCGCACGGCAACCCCATTGATCAAGGTTGGATTCGTATTTATCTGGCTTATGAAGCCGCTTGCCAGCGCGGTGGGCAGGTGGATTTTGCCGAACTGCTGCTGCGGGTGGTGGAGCTGCTGCGTGACAACGACAGCCTGCGTGGACATTATCAAAACCGCTTCAGTCACCTGTTGGTGGATGAATTTCAAGACAGCAACGAGCTGCAATACGCTTGGTTGCAACTGCTGACTGGGGAGCACGGTACGCTGTTTGCCGTCGGCGATGACGATCAATCCATTTACGGTTGGCGTGGCGCTAAAGTCGCCAATCTGCTCAATTTTGAGCAAGATCTTAAAGGCTCAGAGGTGATCCGACTGGAACAGAATTACCGCTCCACGGCGGTGATTCTGAAAGCGGCCAACGCCTTGATCAGCAACAACGACAACCGGCTCGGCAAAGAACTCTGGACGGCGGGAGACGAAGGCGAACCGTTGACCCTTTACACCGCTTACGATGAACGGGACGAAGCGCGTTTTGTTTGTCAGCAGGTGCAAAATTGGGTAGATAATGGCGGGCGGCGCGATGAGATGGCGGTGTTGTACCGCTCCAATGCACAATCGAGGGTCTTTGAGGAGGCGTTGATTTCGGCGGCCATCCCTTATCGTGTTTACGGCGGTCTGCGCTTTTTTGAACGCGCTGAGATCAAAGACAGCTTGGCTTATTTGCGTCTGTTGAATAACCCGCACGATGACATCTCTTTTGAACGTGCGGTAAACCATCCGCCCCGTGGCATCGGGATTCGCACCGTGGAGCAGATTCGGCTGCAGGCGCAGCAGGGGCCGGTCTCCTTGTGGGAAGCCACGGAGCAGTTGTTGGCTGCCAAGAGCTTGAGAGGTCGAGCCGCCAGTGCCTTGGCCGGTTTCCTAACGGTGATGGAGCAGATCAATACGCGCTGCAACGGCTTGGATCTGGGCGCACAGGTGGAACAGGTGGTGGAAGGCAGCGGCCTGAAAATTCACTTCGAAAAAGATCGCAGCGACAAAGGCCGCGCGCGAGTGGAGAATTTACAAGAATTAGTCGGAGCGGCAGGTTCTTTTCAGGGCGATGCCCATGCAGAGATGTCGCCACTGGATGCCTTTTTGGCACACGCCGCTTTGGAAGCCGGTGAGACTCAAGGCGGTGAGTGGGAGGATTGTCTGCAATTGATGACCCTGCATTCGGCTAAGGGGTTGGAGTTTCCGGTGGTCTTTATGGTGGGTATTGAGGAGGGTCTGTTTCCCCATCAGCGCAGCTTGGAAGAGCCAAAACAGTTGGAGGAGGAGCGCCGCCTCTGTTATGTGGGCATCACCCGCGCACGACAGCAGCTTTATCTTTGCCACGCTGAAAATCGTCGTCTTTACGGTCGTGAGTTGTATCCGCAGCCGTCGCGCTTTTTAGAGGAGCTGCCTGCCGAATGTCTGCAAGAGTTGCGACCGCGCTTGAATGTGCGTCGTCCGGTTTATCGGAGCGCGGCTTCAAGTCAAGCCGCTGCACCCACGCCCCGAGGCAGAGGCCAAGGGGTGGGTAAACGAGTACGGCACAGCAAGTTTGGTGAGGGGGTTGTCACCGACACTGAAGGACAGGGCGATCATGCGCGAGTGCAGGTTAACTTTGCCACAGCGGGCAGCAAGTGGTTGGTGTTGTCTTACGCCAAGCTGGAGTATTTGTAGATCAACTGTTATTGCTAAAAATGTGTTGTGTAGATGAAGATTCGTAGGGTGTTTGTCTTTTGAGTATGGATTCCCGTTTGCACGGGAATGACGATTTTGCTGTTGAGGAGTGAGTAATGAAACGACGTGATTTTATCGGAGTCGGTGCCGGTGCTTTGGCCGCTACGGCTTTGAGTGCTTGCGGTGAGTCACCACAGAGCAATTCTGCGACGGTTATGAAGCCCGCTGAGACGATTCACTGGAAGATGGTTACTACTTGGCCAAAGAACTTTCCGGGTCTGGGTACAGGAGCTAATTTTCTTGCCAAGCTGATCACCGATATGTCCGGTGGTCGGATCAAGGTCAAAGTGTACGGTGCCAAGGAGCTGGTGCCGCCCTTTGAGATCTTTGATTTTGTCAGCAACGGCGGGGCGCAATTGGGTCACGGTGCCTCTTATTATTGGAAGGGTAAATCGGAGGCGGCGCAGTTTTTCTCCGCCGTGCCGTTTGGTTTGACGGCGCAAGAGATGAACGCATGGCTCTATCACGGCGGTGGCATGGCGCTGTGGCAAGAGGTCTATAAACCCTTTGGTCTGGTGCCGATGGCAGCGGGCAATACGGGGGTGCAGATGGGCGGTTGGTTTAACAAAGAGATCAACAGTTTGGCGGATCTGAAGGGCTTGAAGATGCGCATCCCCGGTTTGGGTGGAGAGGTGTTGCGTCGTGCCGGTGGCACGCCCGTAGGTCTGCCAGGTGGTGAGCTGTTTACCTCTTTGGAGCGCGGTACCATTGACGCGACGGAGTGGGTCGGGCCGTACAACGATCTGGCCTTTGGGTTTTATAAGGCGGCTAAATATTACTACTCTCCCGGTTGGCATGAGCCAGGCACCACGCTGGAGTGTTTTGTGAATCAAAAGGCGCTTGAGGCTTTGCCAGAAGATCTGCAACAGATTGTCAAAAACGCCGCCCGAGTGGCGAATCAAGACATGTTGGCGGAATACAGCGCGCGCAACAACGCTGCTTTGCAGACCTTATTGAACGAGCATAATGTTCAACTGCGCCGTTTCCCGAAAGAGGTATTGAGTCAACTGCGTCAGCTTTCGGAGCAGGTGGTGGCGGAGATTGCGGATAAAGATCCGCTGTCGAAAAAGGTTTATGAAGCGTATCAAGCCTTTCGGACGCAGGCGGTGGCGTGGAGTGATTTATCGGAGCGGGCGTATTTGAATGCTCGCTCTGAGAGTTAATTTGACAATGGTTTTTCTGTGATGAGTTCCGTTGCTGAGCAGTTAAATTTTTCTGATTTGTGGTCAGAGCCGCCTTTTATCAAACAGAAAGAGACCTCTTTTGATTTCATTGATCTGTTTGCTGGTATTGGCGGTTTTCGCTTGGCGCTGCAAAAAGCCGGTGGGCGCTGTGTTTTTTCCAGTGAGTGGGACAAAGACGCTCGGAAGACCTATTTGGCTAACTTTGGGGATCTGCCGGAGGGTGATATTACCAACATAGCCGCTGAGGATATTCCTGATCATGATGTTCTGTGCGCGGGGTTTCCTTGTCAGCCCTTCAGTCTGGCGGGTGTGTCAGCGAGAAATTCACGGGATACGGCTCATGGTTTTGCCTGTGAAACTCAGGGGACACTGTTTTTTGATGTTGCTCGAATTATTGCAGAAAAACGCCCCAAAGTGGTGTTTTTAGAGAATGTAAAAAACATTATTAATCACGATAAGGGCAATACTTTTAATGTGATTAAAAAAACCATTGAGGCGTTGGGGTATTCATTTTCGTATAAAATTATTAATGCAGCGTCGTATGTTCCGCAAAAAAGGGTGCGGTGTTATATGGTCTGTTTGCGTGACAGTAGCGAGGCTTTTGGTTTTCCAGAGAATGAGGCTGAGCCATTACCACTGAAATCCATTCTTGACTCACACGTAGATGAGAAATTTACCATTTCAGATAAATTATGGGCAGGGCATCAAAGGCGTACAGCGAATAATTTAGCCAGAGGCACAGGGTTTACTGCATTTTGTGCGGATGTGGATAAACCGGCAAATACGATTGTGGCGCGTTATGGAAAAGACGGCAAAGAGTGTCTGATTCCACAAGCAGGTAAAAATCCGCGCATGTTGACTCCAAGGGAGTGCGCTAGGCTTCAGGGTTTTCCAGAAGAATACCAAATTGTCGTTGCAAAAACAGCAGCTTACCGACAGTTTGGTAATTCTGTTGCTTTGCCAGTTATTGAGTCTATCTCGCAGCGGATTAAATCCTATTTAGATCGAGTTTAAGCAAGTTATTACCGTCCTTGGTGATAAGCATAAATTGAATCTGTTTTATGTCGTGTTCGTCGTTCCTTTGCTTTGATCCGCCAAATAATCCCCCGACTTCCCGCCGCGTTTCTCCAGCAGACGAATCTGACCGATCACCATGCCACGATCCACCGCTTTGCACATATCGTAGATGGTGGCCAAGGCAACTTGCACCGCGATCAAAGCCTCCATTTCCACCCCAGTCCGCTCTAAAACCTCAGTGCGTGCCGCACAGGATAGGGTGTTGCGTTCGGTGTCGGGCAGAAAATCCACCTCAACGCGGGTCAGGCTGATGGGGTGGCAGAGGGGAATCAGCTCGGAGGTCTTTTTCGAGGCCATAATGCCTGCGATGCGTGCGATGCCCAGCACATCGCCTTTTTTATGACTGCCGGAAAGGATCAGATTTAGGGTTTCTGCTTGCATCTGAATCTCGCCACCGGCAACGGCGATGCGATGGGTGATGCTTTTTTCACCGACATTGACCATGTGAGCTTGGCCGTCGTTGTTAAAATGAGTCAGTTTTGACATGGTTTTAATTCCTTTTTAATAAAAGATCTACTCTCTGTTTTATGGTCTAATTGTCCCGTTATCAAGTCAATGTTTATGAGGCCGATTGAATATGAAGCAAATAATCAGAGTTCTGTTGTGCTCTCTTCTCACCTTACCGTTTAATAGCATGGCCTCAGAGCTGACCCATTTGGTCTTTCTCTGGTTAAAAACCCCGAATGATGCCGATGCGATCACGGCGATCCGCACTGCATCACGCTCCTTTGCTCGCATTCCCAGTGTGCAGCAGGTGAGTATCAGCCGTGCTGAGCCGAGTGAACGCGCCATTGTGGATGATTCTTTTGATCTGGCCATCTCTTTGACGTTTCAACATCGGGCGGCGCTGGATGACTATTTAAAACACCCTCTGCATACCTCGACGGTACACGATGTGATTCGGCCCTTGATTCGCAAAATTGTGGTCTACGATTTGGCAAACGTGGCCAGTGAATGATCCTCTAACACAGGGCGTTTTTGTTACACTCTCCGCCCCTCTTTCTTGACCCTTGGAGCCAGACCATGGCGCAAAACAGCCCCCTCATTTTGGTGGACGGTTCGTCCTATCTTTACCGTGCTTTTTTTGCCATGTCGCGTGCTGACTTGCGTAACGAACTGGGCGAACCCACGGGCGCGGTTTATGGTGTGCTGAACATGCTGAAAAAACTATTGGAAGAGTATCAACCGTCGCATCTGGCAGTGGTGTTTGATGCTAAGGGCAAAACCTTTCGGGACGATCTTTATGCCGAGTACAAATCTCATCGGCCCCCGATGCCAGACGAGTTACAGATGCAGATCAAACCGCTTCATCAGGCGGTGCGGGCGCTGGGGCTGCCACTGCTGATGGAGTCGGGCGTGGAGGCAGACGATGTGATCGGCACTTTGGCCAAACAGGCGGCGGCAGAAGGGATGTCGGTATTGATCTCCACTGGCGACAAAGATATGGCGCAGTTGGTGGACGACAAAATCACTCTGATCAACACCATGACCGACACGGTTTTAGACCCAGAGGGCGTGGTGGAAAAGTTCGGCGTGCGTCCAGATCAGATTATTGACTATTTAGCGTTGGTGGGTGACAGCGCCGATAACATTCCTGGGGTGCCGGGGTGTGGCCCAAAGACGGCACAGAAGTGGTTGGCGGCGTACGACAGCGTGGAAAACCTGCTGGCCAATGCGGATAAAATCAAAGGCAAAATTGGCGAACGGCTGCGCGATAATTTGGAGTTGCTTTCGTTGGCGCAGGTGTTAACGACGATCAAACTGGATTTGGAGTTGCCGCAAGCACCACAGGATTTGGCGCTGCGGGAGCCGGATCGTGAAGACTTGATGGGGCTGTATGAACGACTGCAATTTAAAACCTGGTTGGCAGAATTACAACGCGGTGCGGTTGAAGGTGAGAGTGAAACAGCGGTTTCAGTTCCAGCAGCGGAAAAATCGTACCAGATTATTTACACACAAGCCGAGTTGGATCACTGGTTGGCGCGTCTTCAGAAGGCAGAGCTGTTTGCGTTTGATACGGAGACCACCAGTTTGGATTACATGCTGGCGGAGGTGGTGGGGGTCTCTTTTGCGGTGCAGAGCGGTGAAGCGGCTTATTTGCCCTTTGCTCACCGCTACTTGGGTGCGCCAGAGCAGCTGGATCGTGACGAGGTGTTGGCGCAGCTCAAGCCGCTGCTGGAAAATCCTGAGCTGAAAAAGGTCGGTCAAAACCTTAAATACGATCGCAGTGTTTTATTGAACCACGGCATTGAGCTGCACGGCATCGAACACGACACCATGCTGCAATCTTATGTGTTGGACTCCGTTGCCAGCCGTCACGATATGGATTCGCTGGCGAAAAAATACCTCGGCGTGGAGACCACCTCCTTTGAAAGTGTGGCAGGTAAAGGCAAAAAACAGCTCACCTTTGATCAAATTGATCTTGAGGTGGCCGGACCTTATGCGGCAGAAGATGCGGACATTACTCTTTCTCTGCATCAGACTTTGTGGCCACAACTGCAAGAATTGCCGGAGCAGAAGAAACTCTATGAAGAGATTGAACGGCCTCTGTTGAGTGTGCTTTCTCGTATTGAGCGAACCGGAGTGATGATCGACGCGGATCTGTTACGGCAACAGAGTTTGGAGCTGGAAAAACGCTTGGAAGAGCTAAAGCTGCAAGCCTATAAAGAAGCCGATCAGGAGTTTAATCTCAATTCACCGAAACAGATTCAGGCAATCTTTTTTGAGCAGTTAAAACTGCCGGTGATTCGCAAAACCCCCAAAGGTCAGCCTTCCACCGCTGAGGATGTGTTGGAGCAGTTGGCTTTGGATTATCCGTTGCCAAAATTAATCCTAGAGCACCGCTCACTGAATAAATTAAAAAGCACCTATTTGGATCGGTTGCCGGAACAGGTCAGTGAGGTGGATGGTCGCATTCACACCTCTTATCATCAGGCGGTTACAGCCACCGGCAGACTCTCTTCTTCTGATCCAAATTTACAGAACATTCCTGTGCGAACGCAGGAAGGGCGGCGCATTCGCCATGCGTTTGTGGCTGCGACAGGTTCGTCTATTTTGGCTGCCGATTATTCACAGGTGGAGTTGCGGATTATGGCGCATCTGTCGGGGGATGAGGGGTTGTTAACGGCGTTTGCGCACGGTGAGGACATTCATAAAGCGACTGCCGCTGAGGTCTTTGGCGTGGCGCGGGAGTCTGTTAGCAACGATCAGCGCCGTGCAGCCAAGGCGATCAATTTTGGTCTGATTTACGGCATGTCGGCTTTTGGTTTGGCCAAACAGTTGGGTATTCCCCGTGGTCAGGCGCAGGAATATGTGGATCTCTATTTTGCGCGTTACCCTGGGGTGAAGGCGTATATGGAGCAGATCCGCGAATTTGCCCGCGAAAACGGTTATGTGGAGACGGTCTTTGGGCGGCGGCTCTATCTGCCGGAGATCAATGCGCGTAACGGCCAACGTCGCCAGTACGCTGAACGCACGGCGATCAATGCGCCGATGCAAGGCACGGCAGCGGACATCATCAAGCGGGCGATGATTGCGGTGGACGACTGGTTACAGAACTCGGCCCTGAAAAGCAAAATGATCATGCAGGTGCATGATGAATTGGTGTTTGAGGTCTTGAATGATGAGCTTGAGGTGGTGCAGAAGAAGGTGATTGAGTTGATGGAAGCGGCAGCAGAGTTGGCGGTGCCGCTGGTGGTGGATGTGGGGGTGGGTTTGAATTGGGAAGAGGCGCATTAGTGGCGATGATTTCAGAAGAAGTATTGGCAGATATCATGTCTGTCTCTAAACGTACCGTCGAGAGCTGGAAAAAAAAGGGCAAGATTAAGCCGTTAAAAAATGGAAAATACGCTTTAAACAGTTTGTCTGAATTTCCGCAAATTCAAGCTCTTCTTCAATCAAAATGGAGTGAAGAGATAAAGATTAAGCCGATCAGAGCGTATCGTTCGATTGAGTTGTTTGCCGGAGCAGGTGGCTTGGCCATCGGTTTAGAGCGTGCTGGGTTTAACGCGGTGGCTTTCAATGAGATAGATAGAGATGCGTGTAAAACATTGCGAGAAAATCGTCCTGCTTGGAACGTAATTGAGGCTGATATTAGCCGTATTGATTTTAGCATCTACAAAGATGTGGATTTTTTATCAGGTGGTTTTCCTTGCCAAGCTTTTTCTTATGCAGGCAATAAGATGGGGTTTGAAGATGCGCGAGGGACGTTGTTTTTTGAGTTTGCCAGAGCAATCAAAGAGGTCAGGCCGAAGGTTTTTCTGGGTGAAAATGTTCGTGGTTTATTAAACCATGATGGCGGTAAAACTCTGGCAGCGATTAAAGCGGTGATTGAAGATATTGGTTACACCTTGATTGAGCCAAAGGTCTTGAAGGCCCTTTTTTATCAAGTGCCGCAAAAAAGAGAGCGGTTGTTTTTAGTCTGTATTCGCAATGATCTGTTTGAACACGCTGAATTCAGTTGGCCTGAGCCTTATTCTAAGGTGTTAACGCTCAGAGATGCGTTGAAAAAAGGCGCTCTGTACGATTCCGATTGCCCAGAATCTCAGGGGCAGGTTTACCCTAAAAGAAAAAAAGAGATATTGGATATGGTTCCGCCAGGAGGCTGCTGGGTTGATCTTCCTGATGAGGTGCAGAGAGAGTATATGCAAAAGAGCTATTTTTTAGGTGGTGGCAAAACAGGCATGGCTCGACGACTCTCCTATGACAGCCCCAGTTTGACCCTGACCTGCGCCCCCGCGCAAAAACAGACCGAGCGTTGTCACCCAGAAGAGACCCGACCCTTGACTGTGAGAGAGTATGCGCGGATTCAAACTTTTCCAGATGATTGGCGCTTTATGGGATCGGTGAGCAGCCAATACAAACAGATTGGCAATGCGGTGCCGGTTAATTTGGCTCATGCGATGGGCAGACGCATGATTGCTCTGTTGAACAGCATTGAAGATAAAATGGCATGTTCGGACAGTGCTTGTGTAAAAGCTGAACTGGAAACACAGTTGACTCTTTTTTGAGTGTTATAGGTGCTGTTTTTGCATAGAAGTTAAAATCATTTTTTTGATTTTGATTTTTATTTTGATAAGATGGGTGGTTAAGTTGTGAGTGATATAAAAATATTGATTCGAGAGTATAGGGATACAGATTATACAACATGTGAAGCTCTTGTGAGTGAGGTGTGGAGTTTGGATGTTAAATTTCAGCCACAAGAATTTTCGACTCGTGTTAAAAATATGTACACCCAAGGTTCTGTAATAGGCAGTAATTTTAGAGTAGTGCTTGAAATTAATGGTCGTGTGGTTGGTTTTCTTTTTGGTTTAAATGAACAGCAGCCCAAGCCTGATAGAGACCTGATTTTTGAATCCACAGTTTTGTGGAAAATATTAAATATAGACGGCCTTTCTGTAAGGGATAAAGAAAATTTATTTAGTGCAATTAATCAGCATGAAAAAAATAGGTTGGCCGTTATGGGGAGAGATAAAAGTGAGGTGGTCTTATGTGTTGTTTCTCCTCTTTTCCAAAAAAATGGTTATGGTAAAAAACTGATTTATGATTTTATAACTCACTGTAAAAATGATGCTGTTGAGTCTATTGTTGTGGAAGCAAATAATTTTGGCAGTGGTGATTTTTATCAAGCTATTGGTTTTCAATATCGATTTGGTTTCGATTCACCATTGCATGAATATATGGGTGAAACCAGAGCGGCTTGTATGTATGAATATCGAATTTCATAGAAATTTTTTGGAATTATTAGTGTGAAAAAAGGTAAGTTAAGTTTGATTGAGGGTGTCTGTGATTATGTTTTGGACAACTCGTTAAGAGAGTCCGGTGTTCTCAAGCGTTTGCGCTTGGAAACTGAAAAAGACGCTGCGTCAATTATGCAAATACCCCCTGAGCAAGGCCAATTTATGGCGCTGTTGGTACAGCTTATTGGGGCAAAAAGAAGCATTGAGATTGGTGTTTACACAGGTTACAGCACGTTGTGTGTCTCTCAGGCTATGCCAAGTGACAGTTATACCATCGCCTGTGATACGAGCGAAACATGGACGAATATTGCAAAAAAATATTGGCAAGAAGCTGGGGTTGATCATAAAATTGATTTGAGGTTGTCACCGGCAGCGGAAACACTAAGGTCATTGCTTGATGATGGTCAGAGCGGATCGTATGATTTTGTATTTATTGATGCAGATAAAGAGAGTTACAATGAATATTATGAGTTGTCGCTTGAACTACTGAAAAAAGGTGGGTTGATGATGATTGATAATGTGCTTCTTTTTGGGTCGGTTGTTGATGTTAATTTACCAGAGGCTTCATTGAGAGGTGTTTTTTCTGAAAACAGCGTTGAATCTGTGCGTAGATTAAATAAAAAAATAAAGAATGACGCTAGAGTCGATATAAGCATGTTGCAAATGGCTGATGGAATAAGCTTGGCAAGGAAAAGGTAAGGATCATTGCTTTACGATAATTAGCCCTTTTCTGGTGGCAGCAAAGAGTGGCCGCTGTTGGCGGAAGATGAAAAATTCATTTTGATGGTGCCCAACGGTGTTAATGCGCGTACGCAAAAATCACGGGGAGGTTCACGCAACTGGAATGATTGTCGCATTGCGCTTAAAAAAGGCGTGGCTTCACATGCGGATGATGTCGGTTTTATCAAAAAACTGTTGATTTGGAGTCAAAATCACCTGTCCATCAACGTTCAGCGAATTTACCTTAGCGGTGCTTCCAATGGTGGTTTGATGAGTTATCGTTTGGCCACAGAGCTGCCTGATGCGTTTGCCGCCGTGGCGGTGTTTATTGCCAACGGGGCAGCGCAAGGCGAGTGTCCGCAGGCGACGCAAGCGGTGAACAAAGTTAAGCGTGATTTAGTTGAGAGAGTACCACTGCTGGATCTGAATAAACGCGATGGCAGCCGAGTTATTAAACGTCTCTATCCAGCGAGCAAAGCGGGTGAGGAGGTTTGGTTTTATGAGCTTAGAGGGGCAGGTCATGTGATCCCTTCTATAGAGCATGAAGTTCCTAAATGGATACAGAGGGCACTGTTGGGAAAACAAAATAAAGACATGGAAGGAGCTGCTGAAGCATGGCGATTTTTTCAGCGCCATTGATGCTGTTGGTGTTCTAAATGCCCTAACTTTTGCCTCTCCACGGCACCAGAATTTTCTCTGCTTTGCGCATTAATAGGTCAATGCTGTAACCGATGATGCCGATTAAAATAATCCCCATCATAACCACGTCGGTCTGCTGAAATTTAGAGGCGGCAATGATCATTTTACCCGCGCCTTTTTCAGCGGCCACCAGCTCGGCGGCCACCACCGTTCCCCAGCAGATTCCCATTGCCACCCGAGCACCGGTAAAGATTTCCGGCAGGGAATTGGGGATGATCACATGCCGCAGAATTTGTACCTTTGAAGCCCCGAGTGAGTAGGCGGCGTGGATTTTGACGATGTTCACACTGGAGACTCCCGAGCGTGCCGCAAGGGTCATGATCCAGAGCGCGGCCAAAAAGAGCAGACTGATTTTGCCGCTCTCCCAAATGCCAAACCAGATAATGATCAACGGGATCAACGCCAGAGGCGGCACGGGGCGCATGAACTCCACAATGGGATCAAACCAGCCGCGAAACCAACTGTTTAGCCCCATGGCGTAACCAAGAGGAATCCCCACCAGACAGCCGAGCAGAAAACCGGCTAAAACCCGCAGAAGCGACCAGCCAAGGTGTTCAAACAGGCTGATGTTTTGATAACCCTCACTGGCGATTTCAATAAAGCGTTTAAACACCGTCTCTGGTGCTGGTAACCAGATCGGTTCCATCTGCCAGCCTTTGTCGGGGGTGAAATTTAGGCTGCCTTTGCGGGTCATGCTGACCATGCCATCGGTTACGTTGACGACCTTGCCTGGTTGAATTTTCTGGCCATCAATGTGAGTGATTCGATAGCCCTTTTCTTTGCTGCCGTGATCGTTGCGATGAGCGCGGATCAGCGTATTACGCCACGCGCTGCTGGTAGCGCTGTCGTCTTTTGCAAAGCCACTGGCGGTGTTGCTGACGTTTGGTTTTTCTGCCCGCTGAGCAAAGGGGGCGACTCGAACCGTGACCGTTGCTGTGGCCACCTGCTGCTGTGCATTGATGGCGCGGTAGCTGAAGGAGGTGTCACCGATAAAAGGAGCGGGAACGTGAAGGGGTGAGAGGCTGGAGCCGGTAAAGGCCGCCCAGATCAGAAACAGACTGCCAACGGAGAGCAGCGACGCTGCTCGGTTGGATGTGACCGCGCTCTCATCGCCAAAGGTGACGGTTTTGTTGTTGCGCTGGGTGGGGTGTGTGAGCGCGTTGCTAATGAGCTGATGGCCAAAATAGGCCAGTGTAAACAGGCTGATGTAGATCAGTAATAGGATCATGTTTTAAGCGCCTCCGGCCATTATCTCTTCTTCCATCTGCCAGATCATGCTGAGAATTTCATCGTGTTTGTTGAGGTACTCCGGCTCTTTTTTGACTTCGCGCAGGCTTTTTTCTGTGGCCATTTTGGCAAAGGGCAGTTGATACTGTTTATGAATGCGCCCAGGGCGCGGTGCCATCACCAGCAGACGTTCACCGAGCAGCAGCGCCTCTTCCACCGAATGGGTGATTAGGAGGATGGTTTTGCCGGTCTCGCGCCAGAGCTTGAGCACCAACTCCTGCATTTTTTCGCGGGTTAGGGCATCCAGAGCCCCCAACGGCTCATCCATTAGAATCACATCAGGGTCATTGGCGAGGCAGCGCGCCAACGCCACTCGTTGTTGCATCCCGCCGGAGAGTTCGTAGACCGCTTTGTCCCCAAAGCCGTGCAGGCCGACGGTCTCCAACAGCTCATCAACACGTTGTTGTGTCTGTTTGTCGTCTTTGCCTGCCATGCGTGGCCCAAAACCGATGTTTTGGCGCACGTTCATCCACTCAAACAGCGCGCCTTGTTGGAACACCATGCCGCGTTCTGCGTGCGGGCCGGTAACGGCGTGGCCATTTAGGTTCACTTCCCCTGAACTTTGGCGCAGAAAACCGGCGATGATGTTGAGTAGAGTGGTTTTACCGCAGCCGGAGGGGCCGAGGATGGAGAGCAGCTCGCCCGCTTGCAGTTGTAGATTGATGTTTTTCAACGCAGCCACGCTCTGACCGTTGGGCAGATCAAAGCGCATGGAGAGGTTGTTGATCTGAAGGCCTTGCTTGGAGGTCAAAATGGACTCCTTTACAGCTTGGCAGCCGCTTCTAGGTAGCTGGAATCAACGGCACGTTTGTAACTGTCGAGCGCCTTGGGGATGGTTTTTTGTTCGACAAAAAAATCGCCGACGGCTTTGAGAAAGGTTTGTGTGCCGCCGCCAAGCCACTTGTCGCTCAACTGCTCTTTGATGCTGGGAAAAACAAAGGTGCTGAGGGTCTGTTGGCTGGTTTTCTCATCCATGCCTGCGGCTGCGGCGATGATCGGCAACATCTCTTTTTCCCCCTCTGGGGTGACGTAGCGGGCGTTCATGTCGGCGCTGACCTTTAGAAAGCGCGCCAGCAGTTCGGGGTTCTCTTGCGCCCATTCGGCAGAGACCGTTGTGGCATCAAAGACCTGAATGCCCAGTTGTTCTTTTTCTGCGCCCGTTAACAGCACGTTGCCGTGCTCTTTCATCCGTTGCAGTGCGCCACCCCAACCGCACACCATATCGAGATTGCCGTTGGCAAAGGCGGCGGCCCCGTCGGCGGGTGACATATCGACGATGTTCAGCGTACGAGTATCAACACCAAAGTGCTGCATCTGTTTGAGGAAACCGTAATGGGCGGCGGTGCCGAAGGGAACCCCCACCTGTTTGCCTTCCAGCTCTTTGGCGTTCTCTTGGTCGATTTCCAGCGTGTCACGCACCACACAGTTTTCGTTGTCGGAATAGGAGACGGCAATGTCCACAATGTGTAGATCTTGTCCGGCAGAGGTGGCGACGACAAAAGGCGGAATGCCTTGCGAGAAGGCGATCTGCACATCACCGGAAGCCATCGCTGCTGACATTGCGGTACCGGCATCAAAGGCGACCCATTTCAGTTCAATGCCCAGCTCTTGGTCGTAAATCTTTTTTGCTTGGGCGTATTGGCTTGGGGTCGGCCATTCGAGGAAATAGCCGACGGTCAAGGTTTCAGCGGCAGCGGTGGTTGAGAGGCAAAGGCTGGCGGCCAACAGTAGGGTGGTGTTGCAGAGGCGGAGCATTTTTTTCAGGGTGAGCATGAGAGATCCTTGGCTTGGGCGTGGGGCTACTATACAGGATATTTATTGCCTCAATTTCTTCTGCAACAGCGCCAGTTGATTCTCCATGCCCCATTTTTCTACCTGATCCATATAATTTAACAGCGGTAATACCTGCTGCGTTAAGGTTTTTATGTGCGGTTGAATCGTCTCTTGTTGCCCCTGTTTTAGCAGCCATAATGCCGCTTCAAGGGGCATCGTTTCCGTGTTGATGAACGGCGCTGTTTTGATTTTTTCCGGTTCTGTTTTGATTTCTTTGATCTGCTGCTCACCCAGTTCCAATTGATTGCCGTCGTTTTTAATCGCAATGGAAAGGCGCTCTTTAGCCAGTTCTAAAATCTCTGAAAAACGTTCTACGGAGTGAATATGAGGGGCAGCTAAGCTGATGGAAATGCTAAAACGCACTTCTTTTTGCTGGTGGCGAAAGTGCGCGTTGCGGACTTTGTTTAAGATCCGTGTGGCCAGCTCTTTACCGCCAAACTCATCGCTCATGGTGGCAATTAGGCCAAAGTCATGATGGCTCAGACGTGCCACGGTGTCCTCTTTGCGCAGTTCATTAATCAAAAAATGGCCAAGCTTTTTGATCAGCTGACCACCAACGGCTTTGCCGTGCTGCTCTTCAAGGCTTTTGTAGTGATCCATGTGGACTAAAATCAGGCTCAGGTCTTTATTGTGGCGCTGGGAAAAAGCCAGATCTTTTTCGCCACGCAGAGAGAAATAGTGGCTGTTGGCCAGACCCGTTAAGGGGTCAAGTACCGCGCTCTCTTCGGCTAAGGTTGTGTCGGTGTTGCTGTCGGGATGGCCTTGTTCGAGGCTCTTTTGTACCGATTGACGCAGCAGGTTGGAGTTAAACGGCTTGCTGATGACTTCCGTTGCTCCGCTTTGCAGCAGATCTTGGCGAACGGTTTCGCTGTCGATGTGGGCGCTGACCACCAACGCAGGCAGTTGGCGCAGCTGAACATCTTGCGATGCGCGCAGCCGCTCTAGCAAGCCGTAACCATTGAGATTGGGCATTTCCAGATCGGTAACCAGCAGTTGAATGGGGTTGTCGTGCAGCATCTGCCACGCTTCTAGACCGTCTTCTGCTTGGAGTAGATCGTAGTCGTTCGTCAACATTTTGCACAGGGCAGAACGCATCATGGCGGAGTCGTCGGCAATTAACAGTTGTGGCTTGTTTTGAGGTGTTGCGGAGTGGGGCATAGAAATGAGCCTGACAGAGTGATGGGTCTCTGTTATCGGCTCAAAAATGTGGGGGCGTAGGGGCGGAAGATGTTCCGCCCCTACAGGATGGATGAACAGAGGTTATTTCTTAGCACGACCGGCGCGTTTGCGGTCGTTTTCCAACAGCAATTTTTTACGAATGCGGATAAAGTTTGGCGTTACTTCCACCAGCTCGTCGTCGTTGATGAATTCCAAGGCTTGTTCCAAGGTGTAGACGATGGGCGGTGTTAAGACGATGTTTTCATCGGTACCGGAGGCGCGCACGTTGGTGAGCTGCTTGCCTTTAAGCACGTTGATGATCAGATCGTTGGTGCGAGGGTGAACGCCGACCAACATGCCTTCGTAAACCTCTTCACCGTGACCGATGAACATGCTGCCACGGCCTTGCAGATTGAAGATGGCATAACCCGCTGCTTTGCCTTGACCGTTGGAGATCAACACGCCATTGCTGCGTTGACCGACGTTGGTTTTCTGATAAGGGCCGTAGTGATCGAAGACGCTGTAGAGCAGACCGGTACCGGAGGTCATGGTGAGAAATTCGGTACGGAAGCCGATCAGGCCACGAGCGGGGATGATGTAATCCAAACGCATGCGACCTTTGCCATCGGGTTGCATGTTTTTTAGCTCACCACGACGGATGCCGAGCTGTTCGATAACAGAACCTTGATGCTGCTCTTCGATGTCCACGGTGAGCTGCTCATAGGGTTCTTGGGTTTGGCCATCGACTTCTTTCAAAATCACTTCAGGACGACCAACGGACATTTCGAAACCTTCTCGGCGCATGGTTTCGATCAAGATACTGAGGTGCAGCTCACCACGACCAGAGACGCGGTAGCTTTCGGAATTGGGAATAGACTCAACGCGCAGGGCAACGTTGTATTTCAGCTCTTGTTGCAAACGATCCCAGATGTTACGGCTGGTGACGTATTTGCCATCTTGACCCGAGAAAGGTGAGGTGTTGGCTTGGAAGTTCATGCTGATGGTGGGTTCATCCACGCTCAGCGGTACCATGCCTTCAATGTTCAATGGATCACACAGAGTGTCGGAGATGTACAGCTCATCCATACCGGTAAAGCAGATGATGTCACCGGCAACGGCTTCGGAGACTTCGACCCGTTCCAGACCGTTGAAGCCTAAAATTTGCAAGATACGACCGGTGCGCACTTCGCCTTTGTCGTTGACTACTTTGAGAGGGGTGTTGGTTTTGACACGGCCTCGATTGATACGGCCAATGCCGATCAGACCGACGTAGCTGTCGTAATCCAGCGAAGAAACCTGCATTTGAAAGGGCCTTCACGATCCACATCGGGAGCTTGCACATGCTTCACGATGGTTTCGTAGAGCGGGGTCATGTCACCGTCGCATACGTCGCTTTCTAAGCCTGCGTAGCCGTTGATGGCGGAAGCGTAGACTACGGGGAAGTCGAGCTGCTCGTCGGTTGCACCGAGGTTGTCAAACAGATCAAAGGTTTGATCCAACACCCAGTCAGGCCGTGCGCCATCGCGGTCAATTTTATTGATGACGACGATGGGCTTGAAACCCATAGCGAAGGCTTTTTGGGTTACGAAACGGGTCTGAGGCATGGGGCCGTCAACGGCATCCACCAACAGTAGAACCGAATCCACCATTGAGAGAACACGTTCCACTTCGCCACCGAAGTCAGCATGTCCGGGGGTGTCCACGATGTTGATGTGGTACTCGTTCCATTTGATCGCGGTGTTTTTTGCGAGGATGGTGATGCCACGCTCTTTTTCCAACTCGTTGGAGTCCATGACTCGTTCAGCAGGCGCTGCGCGATCTCCCAAGACGCCGGATTGCTCCAGCAGTTTGTCAACCAAGGTGGTTTTTCCATGGTCAACATGGGCAATAATGGCGATATTTCGCAGCTTTTCAATCACAACAGACTCCAACACAATAAGCAAAAAAGGGGCGGATTATACCTGCTTTCTGTTGGATCGGTATGACTCAATAATGAACGGCTTTAACTGTTTGAAAGTAGGGTGCAATAAGCAGTGGGCATTGCAGCTTATTTTTTATAATGGCGTAATGCCCTGCGGTTATTACGCCCTACAGAATTGCGCGGGGAAATAGAATTTAGGTGGTGTTAAACCCGAAAATCCAATGCCTTTAATAAACCAGCCAATTCGCCTTGAGCCTCAGGCAGTTGCAGTTGGTATTGAGCAAATTCGCGCCGCTCGGGGTACTGCTTGCGCAGTTGGTCAAAAAAGAGTCGCTGTTGGTCGTGGCTCTGGGCTTTGATCAGGCGCATATTGGCGTCGTCACGGCGCACATCGTAGGCGCTGAGAACCGTTGCGCTCAGATCCGCTTGCCAATCGCCGCTGGGGGTTAGAGTAAATCCATTCACAATGGGCTTGGGCAAGGCATCTTCGGCGCTCCAGTTGGGAGCCACGCCCAAAAATTGGCAAGCGGCTTGATAGATCATCTCGGTGCCGCGCACTTTGCCATCGAGGCTGTAACCGGCGATGTGGGGGGTGCCGATCTGTACGTAGTCGAGCAGCTCGGTGTTGATTTGTGGTTCGCCTTCCCAGCAGTCCCAAATCAGGTGCAAGTCGTTCTGTTGCTGCATTCGTTTTAAGAGGGCGTTGTTGTCCACCACTGCCCCACGGGCGGCGTTGATGAGGGTCGTTCCTGAGGGAATGTGTGCCAAACGTTCGGCGTTGAGCAGGTGGTGAGTGGGGAAATCGCCCTCTTTGCTCAAGGGGGTGTGTAGGGTAATGATGTCGGCTGTGAGGGCGTCCTCTAGGCTGACAAAATCGCCGTTTGGTTCTTGTTGTTGACGCGGTGGGTCGTTGACCAGACAGGTGACACCCAAGGCTTGCAGCCGTTTCAGTACCCGTGAACCGACGTTGCCACAGCCGATGATGGCGACGGTTTTGTCGCGCAGTTGGAAGCGTTGGCGCTCGGCTAAAACCAGCAGGCTGCTGAGGATGTATTCGGCGGCGGAGATGGCGTTGCTGCCTGGCGCACGGGCGAAGCCGATGTTGTGTTGCTGGAGGTAGTCGAGGTCAATGTGGTCAAAGCCGATGGTGGCGGTGGCCACAAAACGGATTTTGGAGCCGCGAAGCAGGCTGGGGGTGACGCGGCTCACGGAGCGCACCAGCAGCAGCTCGGCATCGGCCACGTCGGCGGCGCTCAGATTGCGTCCAGGCAGCAGGGTGACTTCGCCTAAGGTGGAGAAAGCGGCTTGAGCAAAGGGGATGTTTTCGTCGGCTATAATTTTCATGGGTAAACAGTACCGTGAATTGAGTGCTTGATTCAACTGCTTGTTTGGGGCGAATGCTTTACGCATTTTTATTGAATGGAGTTTATGAAAAAAATCATGCAACACGATATGCAGCTACCAGAGGACGTTATGTTAAAAATAAAATTAGTGATCACACTGGTTTCAATGGCTTCCATCGCCTTCATTTGGAGCTTGCCGCCTATGGCACAAGAGATTCATTACCATCTGTTTGCTGATCAGAGAACCTTCTTGGGTGTTTCAAATTTCTACAATGTATTTTCAAATATTCTTTTTCTGTTGGTTGGTCTCATGGGGCTTTATGAGATTCTACACTCTAAAAAAATCCAACTGATGAATGAACAGAAAACAGCCGGTGTGCTGTTTTTCTTCGCAGTAGCATGGGTTGCTATCGGTTCGGGTTATTATCACCTTTGGCCAGACAACAGCACCTTGTTGTGGGATCGACTGCCCATGACCGTGGCCTTTATGGCGCTGTTTTCCATCGTATTGAGTGAATTTGTTTCGACTCGATTTTCCAAATCCAGTTTAATTTTGTTGGTGGCGTTTGGTGTCTTCTCTGTGGTGTATTGGCACATCACCGAGTTGAACGGCGCAGGGGATTTGCGCCTTTATATTTTGGTGCAATTTTTACCGATGGTGTTGATTCCTCTGCTGCTGCTTTTGTGCTGTGAAAAATCGGTTTACCTTGCCGGTTATTGGGTTCTGTTGTTCTGGTACGTGGTGGCCAAATTGTGCGAGTATTTCGATCAGGCTATCTTTGATCTGTTGGGTGTGATCAGTGGCCATTCTCTCAAACATGTTGCCGCTGCGCTTGGGGTGCTGTTTTTACTGTTGGCCTATCGAAGGAAAAACCCGATGTAATACGGAAGGAATAAGGGGCTGAAAGTAGGGTGCAATAACCAACGGGCATTGCACCTGTTTTTCAGCAATGGCGTAATGCCCTGTGGTTGTTATGCCCTACAGAGTTGAAAATCCAGCCGGTTATTTCTTATCGGTTTTATTACATTCGTCGATAAAGAAGATCCCAAATACCATGCCCCAAACGCTGACCGCGCTGTTCAAATTTGGTCAGTGGTCGTTCCTCAGGACGAGGCACATACAAAGCCTCTTTAGCAATGTTCTCAAACAGAGGGTGCGCTTCTAAGACTTCCGACATCTGTTCTGCGTAGTTCTGCCAATCGGTGGCCATGTGGACGTTGCCGCCGCGCTTTAATTTACGGGCGATCAAACCCATAAAGTCAGACTGCACAATGCGTCGTTTCTGGTGCTTTTTTTTGTGCCACGGATCGGGGAAAAAAAGTTGGAAACGATCTAAGGAATTATCCTTTAACTGATCCTTGAGCACCTCGACGGCATCGTGGTGCATCAGACGCAAGTTGCTCAGCCCCAGCTCACCGATGCGTTGCAACAGATGACCGACTCCTGGGGTGTGAACCTCGATGCCGAGAAAATTGCGTTCAGGTGCGGCTGCCGCCATCTCTGCCAGTGAATTGCCGTTGCCAAAACCGATTTCCAGCGTGACGGGGTTTTCGTTGCCAAACACCGCTCCGAGATCCAATGGTTGTTTTTGGTATTCAATACCAAAGGTCGGCCAATGGCGTGCCAGCGCATGTTCTTGGCCGTGAGTAAGGCGGCCTTGGCGACGCACAAAGCTGCGAATGGTGCGTTGATAAGGCTGTTGTTTTGGTTCGCTTTCGCTCATATCTTAAAAGAAGGTGCCGTCGATGGGCGAGGAGGCGGAGGCGTAGCGTTTGCGCGGCATCCGTCCGGCGAGAAAGGCTTCACGTCCGGCAATGATGGCGTGTTTCATTGCTGAAGCCATCAGAATGGGGTTTTGTGCGGCGGAAATAGCACTGTTCATTAATACGCCGTCACAGCCCAACTCCATCGCCACGGCGGCATCGGAGGCGGTGCCGACACCGGCATCAATGATGATAGGGACGGTGGCGTTTTCGATGATGTTGAGGATGTTGTATTTGTTTTGAATCCCCAAGCCGGAACCGATGGGCGCGGCCAGTGGCATTACCGCCACACAGCCGATCTCTTCCAGACGTTTGGCAATCAAGGGGTCGTCGCTGGTGTAGACCATGATTTGAAAACCGTCTTTGACCAGCACTTCAGCCGCTTCCAGAGTGGCGGTGATGTCGGGGTAGAGGGTTTTTTGATCGCCCAGTACCTCCAGTTTGACCAGATCGTGACCGTCCAACAGCTCTCGTGCTAAACGACAGGTGCGAATGGCATCTTTGGAGGTAAAACAGCCCGCTGTATTGGGTAAAATGGTGTATTTTTCCGGCGGAATGGCATCAAGCAGATTGGGTTCATCGGGGTTTTGACCGATGTTGCTGCGGCGAATGGCCACGGTGACCACATCAGCACCGCTGGCTTCGCTGGCGAGACGGGTCTCTTCCAAGTCTTTGTATTTGCCACTGCCCACCAGCAGGCGAGAGTGGAAGGTGCGGCTGCCAACAACCAGTTGGTCTTTGTCTGTGTTTGAGGTCATGGTCACTTCTTGTCTGTGAGTGGGGGATTAACCGCCGCCGATGGCGTGGACGATTTCGACGTTGTCGTTCTCTTGCAGGGTGTGGCTGGCGTGTTGACTGCGGGGCAGGATCTCTTCGTTGATCTCTATGGCGAGGCGTTTGCCTGCAAACCCCAACTGTTCGATTAACTGCTCGGCTGTGATGTGGGCATCACAACGGTGTGTTTCACCGTTTAGGTTAATGTTCATCATTTCAGTGCCACCAAAAGGCAGATATTCTAACCCAATAGAAGGCGTTTGTGGATTTTTAGGCTTGTTTTTGTTGGAGCTGGGATTTATCCTCTGTGCTCCCAAAGCGGGTGTAGTTTAATGGTAGAACTTCAGCTTCCCAAGCTGATCACGAGGGTTCGATTCCCTTCACCCGCTCCATTTTCTCCGTTTTCCTTTTAGATTCTACTTTCTATTGATCTCTCTCAAGTGAGCCGCTTGTTGTTCGTTTCGTGGCTGTGGTAGCCTTCTGCGCCTTGTTTTGGGGGTGAAAATGAACGACTGCATCATTATCGGCGCGGGTGTCACGGGTATGTTGAGCGCCTATGCTTTGCTGCAAAAAGGCGTGCGCTGCACGATTGTGGAGCGCGGTTTTGTCGGGCGTGAAGCGTCGTGGGCTGGTGGCGGTATTCTCTCACCACTCTATCCGTGGTCGTATCCCGATGCGGTGAATGAACTGGCCTGTTGGAGTCAGCAACGCTATCCGAAATTGATTGAAGAACTGCATCAGGCTACGGGTATTGATCCGCAGTGGCAGCACTCTGGTTTATTGGTATTGCAGCCAGGCAAACGTGATGAGATTCTGGCGTGGAGTAAACGCTTTGATACACCGGTGGAGTGGTTGTCGGCGCAACAGGCAGCGAACATCGAACCGGCGTTGATGGTTCTGGAGGCAGAAGCAGCATGGTTGCCTCAGGTAGGACAGGTACGTAATCCGCGTCTGCTAAAGGCCTTGAGGGCGTTTTTGCAGCAGCAGGGTGTGACCTTTTTGGAGCAGCAGCCCGTTACCGGCATTGAGGTTGAAAAAGGTGTCGTGCAGGGTGTGCGTACTGGGCAGGAAGTGCTGAGGGCTGACAACGTGGTGGTGGCGAGCGGGGCGTGGTCGGCGCAGTTGTTGGCGCAGCTGGGTACGCCGATTGAGGTGCGCCCTGTGCGCGGGCAGATGATTTTGTTTAAAGCCGAGCCGGAGGTGGTGAGGCGGATTGTGCTGCAGGGGCGGCGTTATTTGATTCCTCGGCGTGACGGTCGAGTGGTGGTGGGCAGTACATTGGAAGAGGTGGGGTTTGATAAATCCACCACCGATGAGGCCTTGCAAGAGCTTAAGGCGTTTGCCACTGAATTGGTTCCAGCGTTGGCGCGGTACGAGGTGGAGCATCACTGGTCGGGGCTGCGTCCGGCTCACGCTGAGGGTGTGCCACTGATTGGTGAGCATCCGAATGTGTCGGGTCTGTTTGTGAGCGCAGGTCATTTTCGTAACGGTATTGTGATGGGCTTGGCCTCTGCGGAGCTGTTGGCGGCGCTGTTGACAGGGCAGGCGACTCCGGTTGATCCTGCTCCGTATCGACTGGGTTGACGTGTTGTTCAGGTTTTCTCTTTATCTTGGGTCAGTTTGCTTTATAATGCGCCTTCCTTTCGTGAGGCCGATATAGCTCAGTTGGTAGAGCAACTGATTCGTAATCAGTAGGTCGGGTGTTCGATTCACCCTATCGGCACCAATATTTTCAATGGGTTAGGCGTTATTGCTTGTTGTCGTCTTTTTCCATGTAAAGGCAATGTAGAGTACCCTCTTTATTCTGCTTTATCTTGCACCGGTAGTTTTGCTTCCTGCTGGAGTGAAGTTCTAAAATCATCCCACGGTTGTGGCTGCCAGTAGTCGGGGTGATACCACCAGAAATGGTTTACCGGTGGCGGTTGATTACCATAAACCTCTACAAGAAAATCCATTGCCCACCAGATAATGCCATTAGAGCTGTCGTTAACGCCTGTTTGCCTGAGCTGCCGCTGTAAGCAGCGTTTTTGCTTGATGGTTAATAGTCCATATTCTTCCAGTACATCCAACATAACCAGACCATCACGATAATATTGCCCTGTCCAGTCGATACCGGAAAGCAGGACAAAGGCTTGCCAAAAGCACACCTGTGGCCAGCGTTTTAAACGGTTATGTGGATTGGGTAACGTAACCCAGTCGCAGTAATCCCTCTCTTCATGGGGCATGGCATGTTTTCCTTGCTATTCGCTGGCCACCGGCACCACCGCTGTGAGCCGTTCAGCGTACTGGAAGCGTAACCGATTTTTTGCCTGTTCCAAACTGTTGCTGGGTGCTATGAGGGTAAGCTAATTGCCCCATATTGCTGGTGGAATGCAAAGGCGTGGCGTGGGTGAGTTGTGAGGTGATAGGCTTACCGCTCAAGGTGTGAGGGCAAAATCTCCCCGCAATGGCTAAAGGTGTGCCTGTCCCCGACGGTTCTAAACCTCACCATCAAGGTGGGGGTAAATTGGCAGTGGTAGCCAGTATGGTTACGCGGGAGCCTGCCACCTCACACCCACGGGGCTAACAGGCGCAGCCCCATTTAAATTAGATGCTGCTTTTAATATGTTAACCATAGTTGACTATTCAAAGAGCAAAACCCACAGTCACCTCTGGAAATATTGGTGACGTTAAGTCTGTTGGTTGACCCGTTCCTTTCAACGTCCCGATTACTACAGTGGGACTGCTGGGATGCTTTTAATTTACCTCCTTTTCTATTTTCGTATGACTATGAGTCCTATTTTTGCATTACTTCTTCCGTGGTGATGTGTGATGTCGGTTACTCTCTTTCAATTTTTTTTGCCTATGATGTCTTAATAGCAGATCAATGTGGCTTTTCAGTCTGTTTTTGCTGCCGATGCTAATCTTATTGCTCTGCTTATTGTGGTTCGCTTTAGGGCGTGGATAGGGTAGGATTCGGGTTGATTAGGTGTTTTTTTCACCCCATCTGATTGAATATTGAATGTAGATGCTTTTTTGTGCTGAATTTTACCGTGTAGCTGCCGTATATCGCTATTCTACTCACGCTTAAGAAGAAGGTTGTCTGACCTAAATGTGGTGATTATTTCTTAATGAATCGTGTCTATTTTTGAAATGCTCAATTGCCCAGCCGTTTGTCAGATAATCAGAGCCTTTTAGAGCCAATTTTGACCGTTATAAATAATTGGTGTGATATATACATTGATATGAAATGCAAAAAACAGGGATTTACGCTTATCGAATTACTGGTTACGGTGGTCGTAATTGGTATTTTAGCCGGTTTAGGTGTGCCTGCTTTCAACGATTTGATCAACTCGAATCGAATGGTGTCGTTTACCAATGAGCTGGTGGCCAGCCTGCAGATGGCGCGCAGTTCGGCTGTGACACGCGGCAGTCGGGTTACCCTGTGCCAAAGCAGCGATCGACAGAGTTGCACTAATACGATTCGCTGGGAAGACGGTTGGATTATTTTCCCCGATGATAATGGCAATGATGTGGTCGATGCCGGTGAAACGGTTTTGCGGGTTCATAACGGTTCTCCTGGGGGGGGGATGACCGTACGGTTTGTGCCTACAGCGGGGGTGGTAGGTAATATCTCTTTTATCAGTTCTGGTTTTTCTCAGGCACTCAATGGGGCGATGCAATCGGGCCTGTTTCGCATCTGTGACAGCCGTGGTCTGACCACGTTGCCGAATGGGTTAAGCGATGCGCGTGGGGTGGAGCTCTCTGCCGGTGGGCGTATTCGTTCAACCCGTAACCGACAGGTGATTGCCCAATGTCCATAACTCATCTGCCATTAACCACTCGATCTCGATCCTCTCATGCAGGCAACAGCATGATTGAAGTGCTGGCTGCGCTGTTTATTTTATCGGTAGGGTTGTTGGGGGTGGCGGGGTTGCAAGCGCAAGGTATTCGTGCGGGGCACAGTGCCACGTTGCGTTCCATGGCGGTGTTTAAAAGCCAAGAGATTGTCGAAGCGGTACGCGCCAATCAGGTGGCGTTGTTGGCCGGTGATTATAATTTGGGTACGGGTTTGGGTCAGCAAAACAACTGTGAACAGGGTGCTGCATTGGCCGTGATGTGTACCCCAGCGCAGATGGCGCAGAACGATGTTTTTATCTGGCGCACTACTTTAGGTGCTCTGTTTCCTGTTGGAGTGGAGGGAGGTCTGACAACGGCCCCCGCTTCCGTGGCCAACAGCCGTTTATTGACGGTGACCATTACGTGGCGTGAGCGGGGTACCAATATGAATTACACCTCACAGATGCAAATTCCATAATGAGTTATCAAATCAATAACAGGCCATTAGGCTCTCCTAAGCAATCGCGAGGCGTTTCGTTGATTGAGCTGATGCTTTCTATGGCCATCGGTTTGGTGTTGTTGGTGGGGGTGATGGCGGTCTTTTTTAATAGCCGAACTGCCTATCACAGCAGTGAGGCGCAGGTGCATCTGTTGGATGATGGCCGTTATGCGCTGCATCTACTGGGGCAGGATCTGCGCATGGCGGGCAGTATTGGGCAAAACAGTTGGTTGAGCGGTGTGCAGGGGCGGGCGTTGGACAGTTCACCGAACGGTGGGCCGTTGGTGCCGTTAGCCGGAGATTGTGAGCCGCTTTGGTACATCAATATGGATCGTAAGGTGGAGGCCTCTAATGATGCCAATCCTTATGGCGGCAGTTGTATTCCGGCCAGTTACCGTTTGGGCAGTGATGTTTTGGTGGTGCGCTACGCCAATGCCACGGCGGTTGCGGACGCTGCTTTACAAGTGGGTATGACCTACGCCCAGAGTACGTTAGGGCGTTCGCAGTTGTTTACCGCCGGTGCGGACCCAACACCGACCTTTGCGCCAGATCAAAATCATCGTTTGGAAATCCATGCCTATTATGTGGCTAATTTTACCGATGCGGTCGGGGACGGTATGCCGTCGTTGCATCGTATTTCGCTGGCTCCAGGACCTCGTTTGACCGACCAGGTGGTGGTGCCTGGGGTCGAAGATTTTCAGGTGCAATTCGGAATTTCGACCTGCCAAACGCCGCCGTGCAGCGGTTTGGATCAGTCAGTAAATCAGTATGTGAATGCCAATGCGATTAATTGGGCCGATCCATTGGCGGTGAATAATATTTTTGCGGTTAAAGTATGGGTTTTATTGCGCAGTCAAACAGAGGAGCAAAGCATCAATACCAATGCCAGTTTCAATTTAGGTGGGCGTACCTTGGCGTTTGTTGGCGTGGATAACTTCCGGCGTTTGCTGCTCTCCAGCGTGATTCAAATTCGCAATCGCGGCAATTGATACAACGGATTAATAACCATGAATCAGGCTCTGTTTCAAATGCGTTTACCTCAGCAGCAACAGGGTGCTGCCTTGATGGTGGGTTTGGTGATGTTGTTGGTGTTAACTCTGTTGGGGGTCTCGAATATGCGTATGACCACCTTGGAGTTGAGAATGTCGGCGAATACGCAGAATCGCAATCAGGCCTTTCAAGCGGCGGCCTCGGCGATTGCTCCGGCTTTAGAGAATTTTAACTCTGCTAATATTGACCCCTTAGCGCCAGAGACATTTATAGGTGTTTTCAGTTCTGGCAGTGCCGACAGCAGTGCCGATGCGGTGGTGACCTATCAGGGGCGAACTTCGGGCAGTGGTTGTCCTGGTACCAGTTTTCGTTTTGATTGCATTCATTTTGAGATCCAAGCCACGGGTCGTCATAACGGCTCTAATGCGGTTTCAAGACAGGTGCAAGGCGTTTATACCTTGGCGCCAGGGTCGTAGTTTTTGGGTTGGCTTAAAAAGGAGCTTCACCGTGTATAAAAAAGTCTATCAATGGGTTTGTCTCTGTTTGGGTTTGTTGTTTCTATCACCTTCGTTTGCAACGCTGGTACCTGTAGAAGGCGCGGTGGAAGCGATGGCCATTGAGTTGCTGCTGACCAAAGAGGGACGTGGTCAGGTGAGTGGGCGAGAATGTGATAGGTGCAAAGTGAAGAGTTTTAGCGTCAACGCAGAGACCAAAATGTACCGTGGTGAACGTCTGCTGAGTGTCGCTGAGTCACGCCGTTTAAATGGCCGTTCTGGAACGATTTTATATGACTTGAAAAGTCGAAAAGCAACCCGTATTTTTTGGTAGTTAAGCGCTAAAACCGCAGTGGAGAACATCATGCAAAGACAACGAATGTGGACCAAGGGAGTTATTTTTGGCTTCTTTTTGGGGGTCTTTGCAGGTGCACCACTGGCGGATGATACTGAGATTTATGTCGGTAATTTAAGCACCGGAAATGTAGCTAACTTGCTGGGTCAGCCTAATATTCTATTTATTGTTGATACGTCTGGCAGCATGAAAGCCGATGTGGATTCTTACGATTACATCTCCAGCGTGACCTATTCCGGTGGTTTTGTTAGCAGCAGTGTTTATTGGTCTCTCAGTGGTGCGGTGATTACCGATCCAGCCAATGCCAATGTGATTGCAGCGGCTAATTTTCATTGTCAGGCCGCTCAGTCTTCTTTTGATCAGTCGGGCAGTTATTTTGGTGCTGTTGCTGAGTGGGATCCTGTGACCCGTGTTTGGCAGGGTTTGGATCCAGCATTGAGTGGTCTTGAGTTGGAGTGTCAGGGCGATGATGGGGTGCATGGGTCAAATACGGCGCCGACTCCGAATGTGTTTGCTGAGAACGGTGTGAATGGTCCTTGGGGATTGGTGGGTGGCCAAGTGATTTGGCAGAACCAAACTCTTTACAGCGGTAATTATTTAAATTGGAACAGTTTGGCCAACAAACCGTTGACCGGTCGCAGTACCCGTTTGGGTATTGTACAGCGAGTGGTGTTTGATCTGGTCAACAGCGCCAGTAACATCAATATTGGCTTGATGCGTTTTGATTCAGACAGCAACGGTGCCGAAGGGGGTATGGTGCGTTCGGCGATGCAAGACATTGTGGCATCGAGAGCGGGTTTTATTGGCGAATTGGGGGTGTTGGAGCCGGGCGGTGGAACACCGCTGTCTGAGGTACTGTATGAAGCAGCCCGCTATTTTCGGGGAGAGGGCGTTGTTTATGGCATTAACTCAAACGCTCGGGTCAGTGGTAACGATGTGTTGTTGCCCAGCGTGGCTGCGTCTCGTTTGTCAGGTACCGAAACAGCCAATACAGACAGTTATGTTTCGCCGATTAAATTTGAGTGTCAAAAAAGTTCTTTAATCTTTCTGACCGATGGTCGGCCAACCAGCGACGGCGGGGCGGACAGTGCGATTCAAGCGTTGCCTGGTTTTGCAACGGTGACAGGGCAAGCTGCTTGCAATGGCAACTGTTTGGATGAGTTGGCTCAATACCTCTATCTTGGTGATCAATCAACGCTGCCCGACAACCAGAATGTATTAACCTATACCATTGGTTTTGCCTTTGGTGATCCGGCTTTATTGTCTCAACAAGATAAAGATGCATTGCAGTTGTTGCGAGACACGGCGACAAAGGGCGGTGGGGCTTATTTTTCAGCAGATGATACGCAAGGCTTGACCGCAGCTTTTGCCGCGATTATCAGCGACATTCGAGCGTCGGGCAGTACTTTTACCGCACCCACAGTGCCGATTAATGCTGCCAATCGCGCCAGACATCGCAATGAATTGTACATGACAATGTTTAAACCCAGTTCGCGCCCTCGCTGGGATGGTAATCTGAAAAAATATCGTCTTGCGTTTGATTCAGTGACCGGTGATCCAAAGATTGTGGATGGGAATAACGTCGCTGCCATTGATCCTATTGGTGGTGAGTTGTTGGATACAGCACAGAGTTATTGGTCCACTGTTGTGGATGGTAAGGATGTGGTGAAAGGCGGTTCTAGTAGTCGTCTCACGTTGCCGAGAAAAATGTACACCTATTCGGGTGTGGCAGCCGCCAGTAACGTCAGCTTGGCTGCCATTACCGGCGAGCATTTTTTAAATGAAAGCAATCAAGTTCGTTTGTTACCTTATCTCAATATGTTGGCTACAGATGCAAATCCAACGCCTGCGGAGTTATTGCAGTGGGCGCGTGGGGTGGACATCAAAAATGAATTTAATACATTGACTGCACCGGGGCCTCGTTTGCAAATCAGTGACCCACTGCACTCACAGCCAGCAGTGATTACTTACCCAACTCAAACGGCGCTCTTTTTTACCACCAACAGCGGTTATTTGCATGTGGTGGATGAGTCAAACGGCGCTGAAATATTTGGTTTTATGCCACAAGAATTGTTGCCCAATTTGCGGACGCTTTATATTAACAACGCGGCCAGTAATCGTATTTATGGTTTGGATGGTTCAGTACAAACCTGGGTTGATGACGGTGGAGATGGTGTGGTTAATCTTACGGATAAAGCCTATCTTTATTTTGGGATGCGACGTGGAGGACGTAATTATTATGCTCTAGATGTAACCAATCCTAGCTCACCCGTCTTGAAGTGGACGATTAAAGGCGGGACGGGTGTGTTTGCTGAATTAGGCCAAACGTGGTCTGACCCAGTAATTAAAACCATTAAATACAACGGTGTGGCCACCAAGGTACTTATTTTTGCTGGGGGGTATGATCCAGCGCAAGACAGTAATCTGCTGCCTGCATCAGATCTTCAGGGCAGAGCAATTTACATCGTAAATGCAGAGACAGGCCAGCGAATTTGGTGGGCCGGTCCCAGTGGCTCGGGGGCAGACTTGAGTTTGACCGATATGACCAACAGCATACCCTCTAAAGTCAATGCGATTGATTTAGACGGTGATGGCCTGACAGATCGTCTTTATGTGGGAGACACCCGTGCCCAGTTGTGGCGTTTTGACCTGAATCCTAATAATACTTCTGCTGCTGATTTAATGACCGGTGGCGTGATTGCTAAATTGGGAGGCGCAGCGGATGTGGATAATCGGCGTTTTTATTACCCACCAGATATTTCCTTGATCGCTTCTCCTGGGCAGTCACCCTATTTAGCGATTTTGACCGCTTCTGGTTATCGAGCGCACCCACTGAATAATATTATTCAAGATCGTATTTATATGATTAAAGATAAATACGTCTACTCTCCTCCTGCCAGTTACCTTGCAGTAACGGAAGGTGGGGCAAATCCAGCAACCCCAGCGACTCAAATTATAGACACCACCGCCAATTTAATTGGTCAAGGAACGGCGACGCAACGCAGTACGGCAACGGCCTGCCATGAACGCAGCACAAGGGTGGTATATTCGTCTGCAAGAGAGTAACGGTGCGTATGTGGGGGAGAAAGGTTTGGCAGCGCCCTTGATTGTTGAGGGTCAAGCGGTGGTCACCACCTACGCGCCCATTGCATCGGCAGCGAGCGCAGTGCGTGTTCGCCCAGCCAAGGTCAGGGCTACGCTTATTTTCTCGATATTGCCAATGGTACTCCCACCATTGATCAAAATTTATCGGGTGATTTGACGTTGGAGGATCGGCGTAAAGGTCTGTTGCGCAGCGGTATTCCGCCTGCACCGGGTTTATTGATTACCGACCAAGGCACAACGGGCATTATTGGCAATGAGTTTTTCAGTGCCGGTTCCAATCAGGCGAAAAAAACCTACTGGTATGAAAACTAACCACTCTTAATTTATAGAAGGCAATATTTGTGAATAAAAGCAATAAAGCGGTAACCGGTTTTACCCTGATTGAATTGATGATTGTGGTGGCGATTATCGGTATTTTAGCGGTGGTTGCGGTACCGCAGTTTTCGAGCTATTTGAATGATGCGCGGCGCAGTGATGCGACGGCGGCTCTACTGGGGATGGCGGATCAGCAGGAGCGTTATTACATCCAAAACAACACCTATGCGGCTACGTATGCGCTGCTCTATCCGGCAAGCAGCGCACCTTTTTTGAGTAAAGAGCGTTATTACACGTTGGCAGTGACAGCGGCTGATGGTGATGCGTTTGCTCTGCAAGCCGTTCCCGTCGCTGGGGGTGTGCAAGCGGGTGATGCAGATTGCCCAACCATCAGCTTAAACTCCGCTGGTCTACAAGCGCCTGCCGCGTGCTGGTAACGTCAGCGCAGCGCTTTGGGCAGCGAGAAAGAGACGTCTTCGTTTAGACCCTCTAACTCTTTGGCGTTAGCGCCCATTGATTTCAGACGGTTGATCACCGCCTGCACCAACACCTCTGGAGCTGAGGCTCCGGCTGTTAACCCCACTTCTTTTTTGCCTTCCAACCAGCTTTCTCGAATGTCATCAGGACCGTCAATCAAATAGGCTGGAATGCCGCTTTTTTCAGCAATTTCTCGCAGTCGATTGGAGTTGGAGCTGTTGGCTGACCCCACCACCAAGACCAGATCGCTCTCTTTGGCTAAGGTTTTGACCGCATCTTGGCGGTTTTGGGTGGCGTAGCAGATGTCGTTGCGCCGTGGTGCGGTGATCGCAGGAAAGCGTTCGCTGAGCTGCTGGATAATGGCGTGGGTGTCGTCCACTGAGAGGGTGGTTTGTGAAACGTAAGCCAGCTTTTCGGGGTGCTCTACCTGTAGGTTTTTAGCGTCTTCAACGGTCTCCACCAGATGAATTTTGCTGCCCAGTGAGCTGTCAAAGCGTCCCATGGTGCCTTCCACTTCGGGGTGACCGGCATGGCCGATCAAAATCACTTCCGTATGGTTTTTGGCGTAGCGCGCCACTTCCAAATGCACTTTGGTTACCAGTGGGCAGGTGGCATCAAAAATTTTCAGACCGCGCTGTTTGGCATTTTCCTCCACTGTTTTAGAGACCCCGTGAGCACTGAAGATGACCGTAGCGTCATCAGGGATTTCGCTCAAATGATCGACAAAAATAGCGCCTTTTTCACGCAGGTTATTGACCACAAAACGATTGTGAACCACCTCGTGGCGCACATAAATCGGCGCGCCAAACAGCTCCAAAGCGCGTTCAACAATTTCAATGGCACGATCCACTCCGGCGCAAAAGCCCCGTGGGTTGGCGAGTAAAATTTCCATCAGTGGTGACACTCCGTGGTTGAGTTGCAAGGGCTGTGCTGCATAATTTTGATCTCAACCTGCACTTGGCGACCGGCAAGGGGGTGGTTAAAGTCAATGCGTACTTGCTGCTGTTTTTGATCAACGTCTAAAATGGTACCGGCCAGCTCTTCGCCGTTGGGCAGGTTAAAGGCCAGCACTTGGCCGACTTCTGGTTGCAGTTCGGCAGGAAAGTCGCTCAAGGGTAGGTTTTGAATTTTTTCTTCATCCGGTTCACCCCAGCCGCTGAGTGGGTCCAACAGGGTGTTTTGTTCCTCGCCTTGGTACATGCCAATCAACAGTTGTTGCAGGCAGTCGGGTAGGCTCTCGTCACCAGCGTGGCAGTGGATCGGCTCCTCTTCAAAGGTGCTGTCGGCCACCGTGCCATCAAACAGAGTCAGGCGGTAGTGCAGGCTGACGTGATCGCCAAATTTGATTTTATTCAGACTCATTTTTTTTCTCGTCTTTGCCTTCGCGTAAGGTTAAGGCAATCATAATAACCGCGCCGATGCAGATGACCGAATCAGCAATATTGAAGGCAGGCCAATGATGGCTTTTATAATACAGATCGAGAAAATCGATCACATGACCGTAGGCAAGGCGGTCGATCAGATTGCCGATGGCTCCGGCCAAGATCAAACTCAAAGAGGCTGCCATCCATTTTTCGTTTTCTTTCAGGCGGGTCAGCCAAACGATCAATACAACGCTGACCACCATGCTGAGCAAACTGAAAAACCAGCGTTGCCAGCCACCCGCGTCGCTCAAAAAGCTAAACGCCGCACCTGGGTTGTAGGCCAGCATCAGGTTGAAAAAAGGCGTTATTTCAACGGGGCGATAGAGTTGCAATGCGCTGTCGGCCCAAATTTTAGTGACTTGATCGAGTAAAATCAGCAGCAGAGTCAGGCTGAACCAGCGCAGCAGAGTTGAGATTTTCATGGTTTAGGCAAAGGCTCGCGGTTCGCCAGCGCCATCAACGTTTTCCACGCAGCGGCCACAGAGTTCGGGGTGAGTTTCGTCTTGTCCCACATCCTGACGGTGATGCCAACAGCGACTACATTTTGTCTCTTTGCTGGCGTGGCTGACGATCCATAAACCGGTTTGTTCGCAGTTTTCGGCTTCGTTGGGGCGTTCAGCGCTGGACAAAACTTGGGCATACGAGGTGATCAAAACAAAACGCAGTTCGTCTTGCAGCTTGTTCAGTACGACTTTTAATTCGTCGTCGCAGTAGAGGGTGATCTGGGCATCCAGTGAGGAGCCGATCTCACCGCTGCGGCGCAGTTGCTCCAAATTTTTACTCACCGCCAGACGCACATCAATCACCTGTTGCCACTGCTGGTGGCTGAGCAGATCGCTTTCACCCAGTGAGAAGAGCGCATCGTAGTGGGTCTCTAAAAAAACCGACTCGCTGCGTTCGCCTGGAATTTGCGCCCAGATCTCCTCAGCGGTGTAGCTTAAAATCGGTGCCAGCCAGCGGCTCATGGCTTCGACGATGTGGAATAACGCCGTCTGTGCCGAGCGCCGCGCTAAGCTGTTTGCCTGTGTGGTGTATTGACGATCCTTGATGATGTCGAGATAAAAACCACCCAAGTCCAGCGCGCAGAAGTTGTGCAGTTTTTGGTAGATCAGATGGAAATTGTAGTCGGTGTAGGCCTGTTCAATCTCGACTTGTAGGCGTGCGGCTTGACTGACCGCCCAACGATCCAAAGACAACATCTGCTCTTCGGCAACCAGATCGGTTTTGGGGTCAAAGCCGTGCAGATTGGCCAATAAAAAGCGCGCCGTGTTACGAATACGGCGGTAGGAATCGGCGGTGCGTTTGAGAATCTCATCAGAGACGGTCATTTCGTTACGGTAGTCGGTGGAAGCCACCCAGAGGCGCAAAATATCCGCGCCTAAGCTGTTGAAGATTTTTTGCGGTGGCACCACATTGCCTTCGGACTTGGACATCTTGCGGCCATGTGCATCGACGGTGAAACCGTGGGTCAGCACGCTTTTATACGGCGCTTCACCACGAGAAGCGATGGCGCTGAGCAAGGAAGATTGGAACCAGCCACGATGTTGATCAGAGCCTTCTAAATAGAGATCGGCAGGGAAGCCGAGTTGCTCGCGTTGATCAAGTACACAGGCGTGACTGACCCCAGAGTCAAACCAGACATCCAGCGTGTCGCTGACTTTGAGGTAGTCGTCTGCTTGATCGCCGATCAGCTCTTCTAAGCTCAGGTCAGACCAGGCTTGAATGCCATCTTGTTCGACCTTTTTAGCCACTTTTTCGATGATCTCAAGGTTGTCGGGGTGCAATTCAGAGCTGATTTTATTTACCAGTAAGGGGATTGGAACGCCCCAAGTGCGTTGGCGAGAGACGCACCAATCGGGACGACTCTCGATCATTTTTTCGATTCGTGCTTGTCCCCATTCGGGCAGCCACTGCACGGTTTTGATCGTTTCCAGAGCCGTTTTGCGCAGCTGTTCTTGCTCCATGCTGATAAACCACTGCGGCGTGGCGCGGAAGATGATCGGCGTTTTGTGTCGCCAGCAGTGGGGGTAGCTGTGTTGGATGGTTTTATGGCAGAGCAGCACGCCGTTTTGCTCCAACAGCTCTAAAATAGCGGCATTGGCTTTATTGATGTGCTGACCGGCAAACAGGGCGGTGTCGGGCAGAAAAACCCCGTTGGCTCCGACGGGATTGTAGGTTTCTAAGCCGTATTTTTGCCCGACGATAAAATCGTCTTGGCCGTGACCAGGTGCGGTATGCACCGCGCCTGTACCGGCTTCGACGGTGACGTGATCGCCGAGAATCACCGGCACCTGTTCGCTGTAAAAGGGGTGTTGCAGTTGCTGATGTTCCAGTGCCGCGCCCTGGCACTGGCCAAGGATGTGATGCTCCTTGATTCCGTAGCGTTCCAGTGTCGACTCCAGCAGCGCCTCGGCCAGCAGCAGGCAGCCTTTGTTTGTCTCTACCAGTTGATAGGTTAAGTCGGGGTGCAGCGAGACGGCTTTATTGGCGGGCAGCGTCCACGGGGTGGTGGTCCAGATGACCAGTGAGATGTTTTTATCGCTGTCGCCGCCACAAGCTTGTGCGATGGCACGGCTGTCGATGGCGGCAAAAGCGACATCAATGGCAGAGGACGTTTTATCTTGATGCTCCACTTCCGCCTCTGCCAGTGCTGAACCGCAATCGAGACACCAATGTACCGGTTTTGCGCCTTTGTGCAGATGGCCGTTGTTGATGATTTTGCCCAAGGTGCGGATGATGTTGGCTTCAAAACCATAATCCATCGTCAGATAGGGGTTTTGCCATTCGGCAAAAATTCCGAGACGGACAAAGTCGGTTTTCTGTTTTTCCACCTGTTTGCTGGCGTAGTCGCGGCACTTTGCACGAAAGGTGGCGGCATCGACTTTTTTACCTACTTTGCCGACCTTTTTCTCCACCATTAACTCAATGGGCAGACCGTGGCAGTCCCAACCCGGCACGTAGGGGGCATCAAATCCCGCCAACTGTTTGCTTTTGATGATGATGTCTTTGAGCACTTTATTGACCGCATGGCCGATGTGAATGTCGCCGTTGGCGTAGGGTGGGCCGTCGTGCAGAATGAATTTTTTGCGCCCCGCGCTGATTTGGCGAATCTGTTCATACAAGCCCATTTGTTGCCATTTTTTCAGTGTGTTGGGTTCACGATTGGCCAAGTTGGCTTTCATTGGGAAAGCGGTTTTTGGAAGGTTGAGGGTCTGTTTGTAGTCGGTCACAGAAAAAGCTCCAAGCGGGGCGGATTAAAGTTGAATCGCAGCGGACTGCTGAAAAAAAGCACGGGCATCATTGGCATCGTGTTCGATTTGCTTTTTTAGCAAATCAAAAGAGTCAAATTTCTGTTCGTCGCGCAGTTTGTGCAAAAAACGAATGGTTAAGCGTTGGCCGTAAAGATCAGCGCCAAAGTCAAACAGATGCACTTCCAGCAGAGGTTTAGTACCGCCGACGGTGGGGCGGTTGCCGATATTGGCAATGGCCGGTTGAACCTGACCATCGGGCAGCGTGGCACTGACCACAAAGACCCCTTTTAACGGCGGTTGCTGACGTTTGAGGCTGATGTTGGCGGTAGGAAAGCCGATGGTGCGGCCACGGGCGAAACCGTGCGCTACTCGTCCAGAAATCTGAAACGGGTGGCCGAGCTGTTGCGCGGCCTGTTCCAGCTTTCCTGCTGCCAGTTGTTGACGAATCTGGGTGCTGCTGACGCGCTGGCCGTGCAGCTGAAAGGTTTCGGTGGCCTGCACTTCGAAGTCGAACTGCCTGCCTGCGTTTTGCAGCAGCTCAAAGTTGCCTTTACGATCACAGCCAAATTGAAAATCATCGCCGACGACCAAATAACGCACCCCAAGTCCCGTGACCAAAGTCTGCTGAATAAACGCTTCGGCGCTCTGTTGGCAAAGGCTTTGATTGAAAGGCAGCAACAGCAGGCGGTCGAGGCTGAGCTGTTGCAGGCGTTCAATTTTTTCTGCCAAGGTGAGCAGGCGTGCGGGGGCGTTGTCGGGAGCAAAGTACTCCCGAGGCAGCGGTTCAAAACTGATCAAACAGCTGGGCAGACCCAGTTTTTGGCTCTGCTGTTTTAGCCCTGACAGCACCTGCTGATGACCGCGATGCAGGCCATCGAAGTTGCCAATGGTGGCCACGCAGCCGTGGTGAGCGGACGTGAGGTTGTAAGCACCTCGAATCAATTGCAACAGAACACGCTCCCAGAGTAGAAAAAGGCACGATTATACAAGAAAAACAGCCTGACTTAATGCTGATGTTTGAGCATCGCCGGTCGCATCCCCAGCAGTCCTAAAGTGAGCAGGTAGACCAGCGCCCCGCCACTGATCAGCAGCAACAGGTTGCCAATGCGTTGCCAGACAGAAAACGTACCCCACTGCGCCAGATCGGGAGTGAAAAAGAGCAAACTCAGCGCCATGGCCAGACCCGCCGCAGTCACTTGCAGCAGCAGTTTCCACCACTGGTCGTTGGGGCGGTAGACCTTCTGTTGGCGCAGACGACGGTAGAGCATCCACGCTTGCAGCCACGCCGAGAGGCCGGTGGCCAGCGCCAAACCCATGTGCGGGGCGATAAAGTCCCAGTAGACCATGGGAATGACCAGCACGAGGTTAAAGATCATATTGGTAATCAGGGCGATAATGCCGATTTTAACCGGAGTCTTAGTGTCTTGGCGGGCATAAAATCCGGGGGCGAGCACCTTGATCAAGATAAACGCAGGCAGTCCTAGGCTGTAGGCGATCAAGCTGTAACGTGCCATCTGGGTGTCGTGCAGCTCAAAAGCTCCGTATTGGAACAGGCTGGCCAAAATCGGCCCGGCCAGCAGCAGCAGCCCCAAGGTGGCTGGTACTGCCACCACGATCACCAATCGCAACGCCCAGTCGAGCATCTCGCTGAAGCCTTGGTTGGAATTTTGCGCGTGTTTGGCAGACAAATTGGGCAAAATAACGGTGGCGATGGCGATGCCAAAAATGCCCAAGGGAAACTCCACCAAGCGGTCGGCGTAGTAGAGCCAACTGATGCTGCCTGCAACCAAAAAGGAGGCGATCACCGTGTCCAGCAGCAGATTGATCTGCGCCACCGAGGAGCCAAAAATGGCCGGTAACATCAATTTCAAAATGCGCTGCACACCGGAATTGTGCCAGCCCCAGCGAGGCCGTGGCAGCAGACCGAGGCGAGCCAAAAAGGGCAGTTGGAACAGCAGTTGTGCCAGACCAGCAAAAAGACCCCCCACGCCAGCGCCACCACCGGCTGTTCAAAATGGGGCGAGAGCCAGATGGCCGCAGCGATCATGCAAAAATTCAGCAGAATGGGGGTGATGGCAGGCACAGCAAAGCGGTTAAAACTGTTGAGAATACCGCCTGACAGCGCGGTTAAGGAGATAAAGAAGATGTAAGGGAAGGTGATGGCCAGCATCTCGCTGGCCAGTGCCGAGCGGCTGGGATCGTCACTGAAACCGGGAGCGAAGAGCAGAATCAGCAGCGGTGCGCCCAGTACGCCGATGACGCTGATGACGAGCAGCAGGGTGGCAAGGGTTCCGGCCACATGATCGGCCAGCTGTTTCAGCTCTTCTGGCGTGCGTTGTTCTTTGTATTCGGTAAAAACCGGCACAAAGGCTTGTGAAAACGCGCCTTCGGCAAACAGGCGGCGCAGAAAGTTGGGGATCTTAAAGGCGACAAAAAAGGCATCGGTGGTGCCACCAGCCCCAAAGGTCTGGGCAAAGACCACATCGCGGGCAAAACCGAGGATGCGCGATAACAGGGTCATTACACTGACGATCAGCCCAGAGCGCATCAAGCTGGGTTTTTTATTGGAAGGTGTGCTCACTGAAGGGCTCTCGAAGGGGCGATGTTCAGATTGTGGAGGATGAAACGGGCAGTTTAGCAGCAGATGTTCGACTTTTGTTGACAAACTGCAAAGATTTTTGGATAATCGCGCGTTCGAAAATATTCACTTATTCACACAAATTTTGGAGATGCGATAGTGGCTAATTCAGCGCAAGCAAAAAAACGCGCCCGTCAGGCGGAAAAGCACCGTCGGCATAACACCAGCCTGCGCTCGAAGATGCGTACCTACATGAAAAAAGTGGTACAGGCTATCGAGTCGGGTAACAAAGAAGAAGCAGCTGCGGCTTATGTGGCTGCGGTTCCCGTCATTGACGGTTTGGTGGGCAAAGGTTTGATTCACAAAAACAAGGCAGCTCGTCATAAGAGCCGTTTGAACGGTCATATCAAGGCGCTGGCTGCTTAAGCTGCGTTTTTGATTGCTGTTGAAAAAAGCCCCTTTATGGGGCTTTTTTTGTGGGGTAGAAATTTTTCTACCCCTACCGCATGAGGCTAAATTATTTCGCTGAATCATTGAGATTTTTAGCCGCAAACAGCCGTTTAAAATCCTCAATCAAATAATAACTGGCCGGTACCAGCAGCAGGCTGATGACGGTGGCAAACAGCACCCCGAAGGCCAGTGAAATCGCCATCGGGATCAAAAATTGCGCCTGCACGCTGCGCTCCAACATCAAGGGAGTGAGACCGGCAAAAGTAGTCAGTGAAGTGAGAATAATGGGGCGAAAACGTGCCACACCGGCATTTCGCACCGCTGCAAACAGCTCTTCCCCCCGTTCACGGGCGCGGTTGATGTGATCCACCAGCACCAGATTGTCGTTCACCACCACCCCCGCTACGGCGACCATGCCGGTCAAGGATAAAACGCTCAGGGCTTTGCCCAGCAGCAGGTGCCCCACCACCGCACCCACCAGCCCAAAAGGAATCGCCGACATAATAATCAGCGGTTGCGCGTAGGAGCGAAACGGAATTGCCATCAGCGCATAAATGGCCAGCAGCGCCAGCAGAAAACCGCGCCCTAAGGTCGCCATTGTTTCGCGCTGCTCGCGGGCTTGGCCTTCCAGAGAAAAACGCACCTCGGGGTGGTTTTGCAGCAGTTCGGGCAGCACACTCTCTTTTAATTCCTTGAGAATGGCGCTGCTGTCGCCGGTTTCACTGTCCACATCAGCGGTGACGTTAACGATTCGGCGACGATCACGGCGCTGAATCTCCTGCGGCCCTTGGCGCAGTTGGGCGCTGGCCACCACCACAAAAGGCAGTTCACGACCGTCTTTGAGGCGGATCTGCATCGCTTCCAAATCGCTGATGGAGCGGCGCTGTTCGAGGGGGTAACGCAGCATCACCCGAACTTCATCACGTCCTCGTTGAATGCGTTGCACCTCTTCGCCGTAAAACCCTTGCCGAACCTGTCGTGCCAGATCTTGCAGGGTGAGGCCAAGCTGCTCGGCTCCGGGACGCAGTTGCAGTTGGATCTCCTGTTTGCCGGTTTTAAAGGAGTCTTCAATCTCCTCTACCCCCGGATAGTGGGTCAGCTTAAGACGAACCTGTTGACTGAGCTGTTTTAGAATGGTGAGGTCAGGGCCGCTCAGCTCCACATCCACCGCCTTGCCGGAGTGGCGCATGGAGGCGCTGAAGTTGAGTTTGCTGGCATCGGCAATCTTACCGGCCAAGGTGCGCCAGCGTTTGCCGATCTCCTCGGTGCTCAGTTTGCGGTTTTCGGAAGGGGACAGTTCCAGTGCGACTTCGCCAAGATGGGTGCCGCGCTGATCCATGCGCGCGCTGCGTTCGGTCATTGGCTGCTCACCGAGGCTGGTGAGAATATGGACGATGGTCTGGTTGCCATTGGGATCACGCAGCTCTGTTTGCAGTGTTAAGGCGGCTTTTTCAATGCGATTGAGGGCGGTTTCGGTCTGTTCCAAGGTGCTGCCTTGCGGCAGGGTCAGGCTGGCGATGGCGTAGTTGCCTTCGATGGCAGGGAAAAACACCAGCTTTAGATAACCTCCGGCGACCACGGAGCCGATCAGCATCAGACCGCTGATAAAAATTGCCACAGTCAGGTAGCGCCATTTGAGTGCCGCTTCCAGCAGGGGTTGATAAAAGCGGCGGATTAAACCTTCCAAACCTTGAGAAAAACGCCGTTGCAGCCGCGCCAGCATCGCACCGATGCCGCCGCCCTGTTTTGGCGGTGGCTGCTGCATTTTCATCTTGCCCAGATGAGCGGGTAAAATAATCAAAGACTCCAGCAGCGAGAACAGCAGAGTTAAAATGACTATGGTTGGAATGATCCCCCACAGTTTGCCGTTGGCACCTGGCAGCGTCAGCATCGGCATAAAGGCCACCACGCTGGTGAGCACGGCAAAGATCACCGGCTTGGCCACCTCTTGTGCGCCCTGAATCGCCCCTTGCAGATTGTCTCCCAGTTCTTTTTGCCGAATGTGGATGTGTTCGCCCACCACGATGGCGTCGTCCACCACGATCCCCAGCACCAAAATAAAGGCGAACATGGAGATCATATTGATGGAAGCATCCAGCCCCGGCAGAAACATAAACGCGCCCATAAAAGAGATGGGAATACCCAAACTGACCCAGAAGGCGAGGCGAAAACGCAGAAACAGCACCAGAATAAAAAAGACCAAGGTCAGGCCTGTGACGGCGTTGCGCAGCAGCAAATTCATTCGGCCTTTAAAGTACTCCGAACTGTCGCGCCAGATGGTCAATGTCATGCCTTCGGGCAGCGTGGTTTGTTCGACGAAGTCGTGAACCTCTTTGGATATCTGCAAAATGCTCTGATTGCCGACGCGATAGACTTGCAATAGGACGCTGTTTTGACCGTTGAAAAACGAGCGTTTGGCGTCTTCTTCAAAGCCGTCACGCACCTCAGCCACGTCACCCAGCAGTAGGCGGCTGCCGTCGGCGTGGCTGCGGATCACCAGTTGGCCGAACTGTTCACCGTTGTAGAGCTGGCCTTTGATGCGCAACAGACGTTCACCGCTGGTGGTTTTCAGGCTGCCCGCAGGCAGACTCAGTGAACGTTGGCGGATGGCGTTGGCGATTTCGTCGAGGCTGAGGCCGTATTGTTGCAGCGCCGCTTCACTGACTTCGATGCTGATTTCATAGTCGCGTACCCCAGAGAGTTCCACTTGGGTGACGCTGGGCAGATCCGCCAGTTGATCTCGTATCCGTTGGCCGAGGCGTTTTAGGCTTGCCTCGTCCGTTGCTCCAGAGACCGCCACACTCAGAGCGCGGTTTTTGATCGCAATCTCACGGATGGAGGGCGTTTCTGCTTCTTTGGGCAGTGTGGTGAGGTTGTCCACACGGGATTTAACATCGTCTAACAGGCGTGAAATGTCGTAATTGATCGTCATTTCCAGCAGCACCATGCAGACCCCTTCGGTGGCCGATGAGGTCATTTTTTTGATTCCCTCCAGATCATGCACCGCCTCTTCTAGGCGCACACAAACACCCCGTTCGACCTCTTCTGCAGAAGCGCCTGGGTAGAAGACGTTGATGGTGATCATGTCCAGAGAGACGGTGGGGATGGTCTCTTTGCGGGTTTGCGGTAGGCTCAAAGCTCCGGCAATCACAATCACCAACATGAGTAAATTGGCGGCGACGGTGTTGCGGGCGAACCAGTCAATGATGGCGTTCACACAAAATTACCTTGTGGGGTTTGGGTGTTAGTAGAGAGAGGCCTCGCCCTCAGGGCGCTGCCGAAAGCGTTTGTAGCTCCAGAGGTATTGGCTCGGATTGATGGCGATGCATTGTTCCACAGCAGCGTTGACGGCAGTGGCGGAGACAACAGGGTCAGCATCATAGAGTCGCTCATCAATGGGCAGCCAGTGCAGATGGTAGCCTTGCCCTCTGGGCAGGCGCTCCATAAAGACGAAGACGGTGGGGGTCTTTTTTTTCCGCGCCAGCCGTGAGAGCAGGGTCATGGTGCTGGCGGGAATGTTAAAAAAGGGGCTGAAAACACCCCCGCCTTGGCTGGGTTCTTGGTCGGGCAAAAGGCTAATGAACTCACCCTTAGCCAAGGTACGCAACAGGGTTCTGACTCCGCTGGTGTCGGTGGGGGTCGTTTTGCCGCCAAAACGTTCTCGTGCTTGCAGCATAATGGGGGTTAAGGCGGCGGTTTTTGCAGGGCGAAACATCATGGTCAATGGTTGTTGGGCGCAGAGGTAAACACCGATCAACTCCCAAGTGCCAATGTGGGGCGCGACAATAATCAACCCCTTGTTGGCGGCTTGAGCCTTGAGTAGATGCTCTTCTCCCGAGGTCTGTTTGATCAGTTTTAGCAGCCGTTTGCTGCTCCAGTTCCAAATCGCGGCGGTTTCTGCCAGCATTTTACTGGATTCAATCAGGCTCTGTTTGGCCAATTTTTGCTGCCACGGTAAATCTTTGTTGGGATAACAGAGGCGAATATTGATTAAGCTCACTCGTTTATTGCGGCTGGGCAGCAACCAAAGCAGTTCTCCTAACAGACGCCCCAGAAGATGATTGAGGGGCAGCGGCAACAGGGCGATACTTTTTAAAAGGATCTTGAGTAAAAAGGCGTGCATCTAAGAGATCTCGCTGGGGTTCATCAACGGTTGCAGAGTGTGGCGCAG